>JBFYYO010000131.1:0-10411 GCA_041310025.1 Syntrophobacterales bacterium | reverse complement strand
CGCAACATCCCTGGAGCTGGCCCGTCATCGAAACCCCGGCCAGGTTCTGGTAGCTGAAAGCGGCATTCAGGGTCGGGATCAAATCGAAAAGCTTCTGCAAGCCGGCATCCACAACTTCCTGATCGGCGAAAGCCTGGTTCGGGCCGGCGATACTGAAGGCTTCCTGGGTAGCCTGCTGGGGCGAAGGTAGTCAGAAGTCAGAAGTCAGAAGTCGGAAGTCGGAAGTCGGATGTCGGATGTCGGAAACCAGAAACCAGAAACCAGAAACCAGAAACTCGAAACTCGAAACTCGAAACGCCTTGCCATGGGAAGGGGGTGGCGGCCTTGACATCGGTTCAAGTCAAGATCTGCGGACTGACGGACAAGGATCAGGCGGTGAGCTGCGCGCGGCTGGGGGCGGATGCCATCGGCCTGGTGTTCTTCCCCAGGAGCCCCCGACACGTGAGCGACGACAAGGCTCGCTCCATCTGTCGGGACCTCCCTTCCGGGGTCTGCACCGTGGGGGTTTTCGTCAATGAATCCTTCGAGACCATCATGGGTCGTGTTGAATATTGCGGGCTGCGAGGGGTTCAGCTGCACGGCGATGAGTCACCCGATCTGGTGGCCCGGCTGGGGGGCGAGAACCTGGTGGTGCTCAAAGCCTTCTTCGTGAACGGGCATCCTTCCCTGGCTCTGGCGGTTCGTTACCCGGCCACGGCGTGCCTGGTCGAAGCCTCTGGAGGGCCTCTTCCCGGTGGAAATGCCCAGACCTGGGACTGGGCTGCCGCGGGGCGGTTGACCGGGACCATGCCCACGGTGCTTGCGGGGGGGCTCAACGCTGAAAATGTGCAGAAAGCCATCGAGTCGGCAAATCCCGATGCCGTGGATGTGAGCTCCGGTGTGGAATCCAGCCCCGGCACGAAGGACATCGGGATGGTCGAGCGGTTCATCGCCCGGGCCAAGGCAGTCGAGGGATTGACCCGGCGGCTCAGACGGGTGTTTTAACAGCAAGAGTCTTTATGTTTACTTCCTCTGTGTTATGGTATAAATCGCCATCGAGAACACGTGAATTCAGGCGAGGTGGAGGATGTTCTTCTTCATTGGCGGGATCCAGCCCAGGACGATAACGGTGGAGGACGCAAAGCGGCTCTGCCCCGTTTGCGGCCTGGCCCAGGCGCGCCTCAAGAGGATCGATCACTACCTGAGTTTGTTCTTCATACCGCTCTTTCCGGTCAAGCGGGGGGATCCCGCCCTGGTCTGCGAAAGATGCGGAGCGATTTCATCTCCCGATCCGCCCATTGGGAGACATCCTCTTGCAGGCGGCGGTCGGGATCGTTGTTCTCAGTGCGGGGCGCCTTTGGAGGCCAGTTTCCATTTTTGCCCCCACTGTGGAGCGCCGATTTGAACACAGGGAAAAAACTGAGGAACTCTTTTCACCCGGATGAATGAACATGACCACTGAAAACAAAGTGCTGTACTTTCCGACCCTCGCGGAGCCCAATATCGACAAAATCTTGAGCCGATTTCTCAAGAGCGAGCAGAAGAGACTGAAAGTGCGGACTTACCGGCGATACCGGGAAGTCATCGACCTCATGAAGCACTGCCTGAATTCTTACGGTGCCAATGATCTGGCGAATTCATCGGATATCGCTCTTTATGACCGGCTCTCCTACCATAAGAACATTGATTTCTGCGCCATCTTCGGACCCGAGAAGATTCTGCCTTCTGTGTCCCACTTTCTGAACTATTTCATGATCCGTAAGGTCATGGCTTCCGAAGCTCTGCTGCAGGCGGCGGGAACGGTGACCAAGCGGCTCATCAAGTGGCTGGAAGAGCAGGGATTTGTGAACAAGGAAGAAGCCGACAAGGCCAGCGCCATTGCGGCCGAGGCCGCCCGGGAGCTGCCGGCGGCAGAGCGGTTGGCCCGCCTCCTCTATGAGTATGCTCAGCAGTACGCCCCACGCTACTGGACCACGGAAATCGACGATTATTTCACCGTGGAGAAGGTCGAGCCCGGCATGCTTTATCTTTCGGCCATGACCAGCGCCGATTCGGTGGAGGTTCGGGTCCCCAAGGAGATCACGGACCATTGCCGGGTCGGATGGCAGGTGAACCTTCTGCTGGGCAAGACACGCAACGGCTGGAGCATCCTGGAGACGGGAAACGTTTATCCGTCCTGAAAGCTGGCTCTGTCCGCACCGGATGGCTGTGCCCCGTTTCGCGGCCCAGGTGATGGACGAAAGGATGTGCTCGGGCAGCCCCCCCGGAGCACATTTCTACAGAATGAGGTGGCCATATTCCATGTACGTAATCCCCGCAGGCTTTTGGCGGGGATCCAAGCGTTTTGGGACTTCTGGATTCCCGCTGGGAACATGCGGGAATGACAGTTCAATCGGACACTCAATGGTGTTGAGCGGTCTCAAGGGGAACCGTGCCCCAGTACTCCTGCGGAGCTTTTACCCCGACCAACCCTGGATCCTGACCCCAGGACCTCGCCGGCCTATGGCGCAGCCAGGCGGAAGTCAGTAACCGGCTCCCGTGCCTCCCCGCTCCTGGTTGGGCGGAGAGAGGGCAGCTCAGCAGAAGTCCTTCCGAGACGGAATCAGTTCGACGCCCCCTCCTCTGCAACCTGCAGGGGAGGGGGTTTTGTTTTACGCGAGACAGGAATTCACAAAATCCCAGTTGACGAGCTTGTCGACGAAAGCCGTCAGGTAGTCGGGCCTTCGATTCTGGTAGTCCAGATAATAGGCGTGCTCCCATACATCGGCAACCAGTATGGGCTTCATGCCCTCGGTGAGGGGATTCCCCGCGTTGGGGGTCTTGGTGACCTGGAGCTTGTCCCCGTTGAGAACCAGCCATGCCCAGCCACTGCCGAACTGAGTGGCTCCCGCATTCTTGAATTCTTCCACGAATTTCTCAAAGCTTCCGAAATCCGCAGCAATCTTTTGCGCCACGGCGCCGGTGGGTGCGCCTCCCCCGCTGGGCTTCATGCACTTCCAGTAAAACGTATGATTCCAGACCTGGGCTGCATTGTTGAAAATCCCGACTTTGGAAGGATCCCCGGCCGTCTTCTTGACGATGGCTTCGAGGTCCAGGTTTTCGAGGTCGGTTCCGGCGATGAGCTTGTTGGCGTTGTCCACGTAGGCTTTGTGATGTTTGCCGTGATGGAATTCAAGGGTTCGTTCGCTGATGACCGGTGCCAGGGCTTCCTTGGGATAGGGCAGATCGGGCAGTGCGATGGACATAAATCCTCCTCTTTTTCAAGTTCCACTGTTGGTGAACCATGCATGCACAAAAACATAATACCTTGAACATAGTCACTGCTCCTGAGGGTTTTCAAGGGGCTCAGTCCACCGCCAGGACTTGAAAGTCCTGTTTCAGAAGAAACGGCTTCCAGCCGCCCCCATGGGCCATGGGACGGCCGGAGTGCTTTTCAAAAAGTGCGACCATTCCATCGCCGGTGCATCGAAAAAGCGATCTATTACTTGACAATATATGTATATTCCTATATTATTTTATTCAAGAATGGAATTTCTCCCAGGAAGGAGGTTCAGAGTGGGTCGTCATCACCTCACATCGCTTGAAGCGGACTACCTGGAAAAAGCGGCGGATGTCCTCAGGACGGTCGCTCACCCGGTGCGTCTGCAAATCATCGATTTTCTTCATGAAGGGGAAAAGTCTGTCACCGAGATCTGCGATCACCTGGGAGCCCAGCAGCCTTACACCTCGCAGCAGCTCGCGCTCCTCAAAGCCAAAGGTATTCTGGGCGCTCGCCGCAGCGGGAACCAGGTTCACTACAGCATCACCCTCCCCGGGGTGATCAAAATCATTCAGTGTGTCCGACAACAGGCAGGGTTGGACGCAACGGATGAGTTCGAGACAGAGCCTCTGCTGGAGGCGGGCGTTTGAAAGCTCGGTCCCCCCGAAGGGGTATGGCGCTGCGGGGGGCTGAGAAGGGAAAGGCGGGGCTGCCGTGGGTTGACCAATCAGACGGGCCCTTCACTAACGAGGAAAACGGCAATCGGGTTGAGCAGCGGAGGACAACGAGATGTCTACAGTCACGGCCATTGATGTCAAAAGGAATGAAGAAGCCGCTCCGGAAAAGGAGATGTGTACGTTCATCTGCAGCCGGGGCAGTCTGGATGGCGCCTACCCGTCCCTGATCCTGGCCATCAACGCCAGGAGGCTGGGGATGGAAGCCACGGTCTTTTACACCTTCATGGGAATCGACGTGATCCGGAAGGGAGGGGTGAGCAAGTTGAGCTTCATCCCGCCGGGAACCATGGGAGCGATTCCGGGCATGTCATCGGTGGCGACCTGGATGATGAAAAGGCAGATCGACCAGGCGGGCATTCCCACCCTGGCAGAGCTCATGGAAATCGCTCAGCTGGAAGGCGTGAAATTTGTGGCATGCAGGATGACCATGGACATGATGGGATTGAAGCCGGAGGACTTCATCGACGGGGTGGAGATCCAGACAGCGGAAGATTACCTGAAGCACGCCCGAAACTGCAAAGTCAACATGTTCACATAAGCCCCGATGCGGAAGGGGCGGGAGGCCCCGGCCAATGCAGAGCATTGTGCCGGG
The DNA here is from genome assembly GCA_041310025.1 of Syntrophobacterales bacterium. Classification (GTDB taxonomy): domain Bacteria; phylum Desulfobacterota; class Syntrophobacteria; order Syntrophobacterales; family Syntrophobacteraceae; genus JALOOX01. The sequence goes on along the minus strand of JBFYYO010000131.1, from coordinate 5,844 downwards.
GCCCTGCTCATTTCCTGCCCGTCAGCCGTTGACACATTGATTGGAGTCCTTCGGACGGGATTTTAGTGCCTTCTCGTGATAGGGACAGTTTTCCATGGTCTCCTGCTTTTCGTCCATCTCCTGCTTGGTGCGAAAAACCCAGGTGCTGGATTCGGAATAGCAGTAGACTGCCAGCTCACACGTCTTACACTCTTCCATTGTCCTTCCCTTGCCCTTGCTCGGCCGCTTCCAATGAGGCTTCTTGTCCCTCAGGATACGCAGATCTTTTCAATTGGCTCATGAAGTCCTCCCATTCGACGGGAAGGAGATATTTCTTGCGATTGTTGCATTCCTTGCAAGCGGGCACGACGTTTCCGCGGGTGGATCGTCCCCCTCGGATGATCGGTACAATATGATCCATGGTCAGCTCCCCGGGATGGCAGGCCCGCTCGCAGTAATGGCACCTGCCACGTGCAATCCGGCGTTGCCACCATTGCGTGCGGCGAAGCTCCCTGGCCTTCTCCTTCTCCTTCTTCAGGTCCTTGGGGGAGATGCTGACCAGGAAGAAGACTTCACCGTCATCCAATGACATGCTTGCCATGTGATCTAATCTTCCGCCGGGGCCTTGAGGGCCACGAAAAAGGTCCTCTCACCGCGCTTGACCAGGAGCAGCAGGCTTTCACCCTTCTTGGCCTTCTGCAGGGCATGGTTGTAGTCCTTGAGATTCTGAATCTTCTGGCGATTCACTTCCTTGATCAGATCGCCCTGGCGCAGCTTGGAATCGGCAGCAGGACTCCCCGGCTGAACGTTCGAGATCACCACACCGTACTCGCTCTGGTCCCAGCCGAAGCGCTGAGCAAGCTCGGGAGTCAGATTCTGAACCGTAACGCCCCACGTGCTTTCCTTCTTGGTGGGGGTGGTCTCGCTGCCGTCCGCCGGCATCGTGCCGATGGTCGCTTTGATTTCCTTGCTCTTTCCGTCCCGAATCACCTGAATCGTGACATTCGTGTCCGGTGCCGTCGAGGCCACCAGTCGGGAGAGGGCGTGAGCATTGTCCAAACCTTTTCCGTTCACAGTGGTGATGACGTCGCCGCGCTTGAGCCCCGCCTTCTCTGCGGGACCGTCCGCCACGATGTCCGCCACGATGACGCCCTTGGTCTCCTGAATGTCGAAGGATTTGGCCAGCTCGGGCGTGATGTCCTGAATCATGATGCCGAGCCATCCGCGCGTCACCTTGCCCGTTTTCAGCTGAGTCAGGATCTCCTTGGCCAGGTTGATGGGAATGGCGAACCCGATTCCCTGACCCTGGGCGACGATGGCGGTGTTGACCCCCACCACCTCCCCGTTCATGTCGAAGAGAGGACCGCCGCTGTTTCCGGGATTGATGGCGGCATCGGTCTGAAGGAAGTCATCGTAGGGGCCTGCCCCGATGACCCTCCCCTTGGCGCTGATGATTCCAGCCGTCACCGTATGGCCCAGGCCGAAGGGGTTCCCCACCGTCATTACCCAGTCCCCCACGCGAATGGCGTCCGAATTCCCCAGCCGGACCGGCTTGGGGAAATCCTTGTCGGGAGTGACTCGGATGAGAGCCAGGTCGGTCTTGGGATCCCGGCCCACGACTTTGGCGTCGTATTCCTTTTCGGAATCGGTCTTGATCTTGATCTCGTCGGCCTGCTCCACCACATGATTGTTGGTCAGGATGAGCCCTTCGGTGTCGATGATGATCCCGGAGCCCAGCGCATGGGTTTTCATGCTGCCCGGGGCGTTCTCCCCGAAAAAGCGCTTGAAGAACTCATCCCCGAAGAATTCCCGAAACCGTGAATTCGGGGTCATGAAAGGCTGCATGGGGTTTTCCTTGAGCACCTGGGTGGTCGAGATGTTCACGACGGCATGCTTCACCTCGTCAGACAGATCCGCAAACGATGGGGGACCGTTCTTTCCCAATGCCGTACCCGGAGCGGAAAGGGCGAGGGGCCAGGCCCACAGCAGCAGGAGAGCCAAAACGATTCTATAGGAAAAGGGTTGCCGATTGAGTCGGCTGTTGAAACTGAGCTTCATGCAATTTCCTTTCTATTGGCTGCATTCAACGGCAGCCACTTCCCGTTGAAACAATTATCTGCTCTAATAGTCATCCAAAGCCGGTTTTGCAAAGAACCTGGTCTTCATGACGGTCTCGCAGACTGTCGGATACTGTGGGAAGAGCATAAACCAATCTTTGCAAAAATCAATATAATGCCATGGATAGAACGGTCAAAAAGGAGCTTTCATCTTGGATCCGTCGCGCCCCAATCTGTTGTCGGCCTGTGATCGTGCCCTCTCCGTCGTCCTTCGCATCGACGAGATGTCCTCCTTGTATCGAAAGGCGCTGCGCATCATGGATGAAGGGCACCTGCGCCATCTGATCCTCGATGCGGCGGTTGAAGCCCTGGACGATCCCAAGGTCCTGGAGGAAGTCCTGGTTTCCAATGACCACATGTTCAGTTTCCTGTGCGGCATCTGGATCCAGTATCTTCTGACAGAAGTGGCTGGAATGAAAAAGGAAAATCTTCGCGATCTCTTCCAGGAAATGATCTCGGAGATGCAGGAAGACCGCTCCCTGCACTGACATCCGTCGGTCCGGCGGCGACTTCAGGGGGACGTCTTTTCCAAGCCCGGGCCGGGGAGCTTCTGAAACGATTCGGCCCGCCGGAAATCCTCAATGGTCACCCGCTCGGGAAACAGGCTCTCAAAAACCTTCCGGGCATCTTCGAAGCACGAAAAATCGACGACCATGCGCACGACGGGCTGGTCGTGCTTGTCCAGGTACCCGTCGATATTCTGAATCGCCACCGCGGGAGGGAGATCCGAGAGGAGCGGGATCAGCGAGGCAGGCGTTTCGTCGGGCAGGTGCAGCACGAAGGCCAGGGATGCGCTCCATTTCTCGTCTTCGTTCCAGTCGATCAGGATCAGCTGCTGGGGCTGAAGCTGGTGCCGATGCCTGAGGTCGGCACAATCCCGGTGGTGAAAGGTGACCCCCCGCTCGCTGAGCGTGGCCACAACCCCCTTCTGTCCCGGATACGGGTTGCAGCATCGCGCAAATTTCTGCAGAGCCTTGTCCAAATCCTTGACCGACACCGTGTTTCGCTCGAAGGGAAGGACCGGCGTCTCCCGGTGCCCATGGGCCGGTTCGCGCTCCAGATGCGGCGTTTCGAAATAGTAGAGGACCATGTGGGGCGAAAGAAGATCCTGACCGATCCTGGAGAAGAGCTCCGAAAGATCCCTCATGTTCGAGAACTCGAGGACCAGGCGCATGCGCTCGCCGTGCAGGTCGTCCACGGATAGCCCGTGCCGCACGAACTCCTGCTCCAGGATCTCCTGGCCGATCTTCTGGGCGTAAGCCCTCCGCTTCTGCTGAACATGCCTGTTGACGGCCGTGCGGGCCTTTGGAGTCTTGCAGAAGGACTCGAGATCCGGGTCGGCTTCGATGGGCTGAGACGATGTGGTGATTTCCACCACATCCCCGTCTTTCAGGGGCTCGATGGGAGAGGCCCAATCCCCGTTGATCCAGGCTCCGCTGCAGTAGTCGCCGAGCTCCGAGTGGATGCGATAGGCAAAATCCAGCACCACGCTGTCCTTGGGAAGATAGTAGATGTCCCCCATGGGGGAGTAGACAAAGATCTCCTCGCTCTCGGAGAGCCGGATGAGGGCTTTGCGCTGGGAGCCGGCTCCGCCGTATTCACCGATGGAGCGGAGGAGCTCGCTCACCTCCTGCCAGTGCTCATCGCTCAGACTCTTCTGAGCATCCCACTCCCGCAGGATGCCGTAAGTGGCCCATCGATCCATCTCCGGGGTGCGGATCTTCATGAGGTAATTCTGGCCGGCATCGTGAACCCTCACATGGAGGCTCTGGTAGCCGTTGTTCTTCGAGTTGGAGATGAAGTCCCTGAGCGAGCGCGGGATGGGGGTGAAGTGTGTGTTGACCAGTCCCAGGGCCGTGTAGCAGTCCAGAATCCTCTCGGATTGCAGGATGATGGCGAAGTCGATGTGGTTTTCACCGTTGGCGAGGTCCAGAGTGCGTTTCAAGTGATCGTAATAACTCCCTAATCCTTTAGCCCGCGGACGGATCTGGACGTCCATCCCCGCATCGGCAAAGATCCGCTGCAGCCTTTTGTCCGCCTCCGTGGTGGGCTCGGAATTGCGCACTTCCCGGATGAACTGCATGATCTTCTTGCTCTTTTTGGGATAGAGGAAGGAGAGGGCCAGGTGATAGAGCTCCCGCTTGAGCGGGAAGATGTTGAACCGGGCCGCAATGGGAGCGTAGACCTCCACCGTTTCCTGGGCGATGCGCTGCCGTTTGGCCTGGGCGAGGTAGTGGAGCGTGCGGAGGTTGTGCAGACGGTCTGCGAGCTTGATGACGAGGACGCCGAGGCGTCGGCTGGCGCTGAGGAAGATCTTGCTGTGGGTCATGTCCCTCAGCACGGACCGGTCCAGGTGCCTCCGCGTCAATTTGGTGCAGCCATCCACCAGTTCAGCCACAATGCCGCCGAACCGCTCCTCGATGTCGTTCAGGCTCACCGAAGGGATGTCCTCCACCACGTCGTGGAGCAGCGATGCGGCGAGCAGAACGGGATCGGTGAACTGAAGCTCCCGGGCCAGGATCTCGGCCACAGCGCATGGGTGGCTGATGTAGGGGGCTCCGGACTTCCTTCGCTGCCCGGCGTGGAGGTCGTGGGCAAACCTCAGGGCCTCGAAGAAAACGTGATTGTCCCGGCTTTTCTTGAGATACCTCTGCATCCGGGATTCATAATGTTCCAGATCAAAGGCGTGCGGGTCGGCCACGACCATGGGAACGGTATTCGTCGCTTTGGGCTCCGGATTCTGCACGCACAAGACTCCTTCGGGACATGTTCACGCCACAGGATGGCTTTTGAACCATTCAACCCAATCAACTTATCATGGATTCGGCGCACCTGGCAACGCATTGGAACCCCCCCGTGTGCAGGCCGTGCTGCTGCCCCGAACCCGCTGAAGGGGGTTCAGCCGGAAACACGAGGGATCAACTGCCTTGACAGCTTTCGAACGGCTGTCATAGAATCGATTTCCAAGCCGATGCGGAAGCGCCTCCCAACCTGATGACCCGGCCGGAGTGCGTGAACAACGGAAGCGTTCAGGCGGAGGAGGCAATGTTCGAGCCTTCTGCCGGGCTCGGCGGACACTGATTCCGCGGAAGGCAAAGGAGGAAATGGCAGGGAGAGCGGCAATCGCGAGGCTTCGAGCACCCGCTGAAAACGCTGGGAGCCATGGTGATCGCTGTACGCGCGCCCGTAGCTCAGTTGGATAGAGCGTCGGACTTCGAATCCGCAGGTCGCCCGTTCGAGTCGGGCCGGGCGCGCCAAGAAAATCAAGGGGTTAGCGAGAAATCGCTGGCCCCTTTCCTGTTTCGAGGTCCAGATTTTGCCATAATTTTGCCATAATTCATGCTACCCACACCTACTCTCCATTACCCTCATTTCCCTGAAGGATGCTGTTGAGCAGACCGCCGTCATCTGATCCCCGAGACTTCTCAATGTACCTGCTGTAGACTTTGATGATCATCTCGGTATTTCGATGGCCCATGGTTCTGGCAATCCACAAAGGGTTTTCTCCACAGCCCAGCGAGATGGTGGCAAAGGTGTGTCTTGTTTGCTTCATCTCCCGGTATGGCAGACCGGCTTTCTTCATAGTCGGAGTCCAAACGCGATCCCGCAGGTTGTCCGGGTCAATCTGTGCCCCAGTCGTCGTGCAGAAGAAATACTTGCCTTTGAACTGGTCGTAGATCGCTTTCTGTGCCTTCAACGCCTCCAGCATCACCGGAATGAGCCGGATAGCCCTCCTGCTGAATCGATT
>JBFYYO010000130.1:0-10436 GCA_041310025.1 Syntrophobacterales bacterium | reverse complement strand
TGAATACGACCCGAGGTATCTTGATTGATGGAGCTGCGACCCCCTCCGGGGTCGGCTCGTTTCTCCCCGTTTTCCGGGGGTGTCGGCCTACGGCCTTACGCCCCGGCTAATGGCTTGTATCCCTCCGGGATGAGGAAACCGTGCTCCCGATGGGATTCCAGCAGATGCTCCTCGCGTGGAAATCCATATTGGTCCATGATTCCCAGCCCATTGGGGACGTTGTTCCAAAAGATCTGCACCCAAACCCGAAACCCGAAAGCAGAAACCAGAAACCAGAAACCAGAAACCAGAAACCAGAAACTAGAAACTAGACTCCCACCCCCGGTCTTCTCTTCGCGTATTCCGCCTGAACGCGCTCCAGGGATTCAGGGTTGTCCACGCCAATCACTTCGTCCTCGTCAACGACCACCATGCCCACCGCAATCCCGTCCCGGCTCATGAGCTCGACCAGGTCCGTGAGGAAATACTCCTCAATTTCGACCCATCGATCTCCCCGTTGCTTGGAGACCTTGTGGGGGCTCGCTTCCAGCAAGTCGAGGTATTGAAGGAGGAGCGGACGCTGCACCGCGTAGACCCCGGCGTTGCAGAACTTGAGCTGGTCCTGCTTCTCCGGGGGGTAGTCTTTCCAGTACTTCCACTCCACGATGCGCAGCACGCGGTCGCCATCCACTTCGAGCATGCCGTATTGAGCCCGCTCCCGGGGGGCGAAGGCGAGGAGCGCCATGGGTGAAATGTCCAGCCGTGCTGTGAGGTGCCGGTAGGTCTCACGGCGAATGAGGGGAACATCTCCCATGGTGATGACCACCGATTCCGAATGGATCGACTGAATGAAACCCCTGGCTGCCAGAAGCGCCCCGCCGGTCCCGTTGGTCACAGGCTGGTGGCAGTGAGTCACCGCCAGTTGTTGAGTGGCTGCGCGCACTTCATCGGCGCAGTGATTCACCACGATCCCCTTGGGACCCTCGGGAAGATTGTGCAGCACCTCCATGAGAAGGGGATGCCGGCCCTCGTAAAGGGTTGCTCCCCGGACGAGGGGGAGCAGGGTCTTGTTTCCTGCGTACCCCGTCATGCGGCTGCCTTTGCCGGCGGCGAAAACGACACTTCCGGTGGATCGGGCCTGGTCTGTCATGCGTGCTCTCCTCATGGGTTCACCGCAGAGGTGCAGAGGTCGCAGAGAAGGCCTGCGAAATCATGCTTCGCAGCCACTGGGGCATCGAAACCTCTCAGGTACACGTCCACGCAATTAAAGGCTCGAATTTGCAAACGTCATCCCGGCAGTCTCTTAGCCGGGATCCAGGTTTTCTTTGATCAATCTGGATTCCGGCTTGAAAACCGCCGGAATGACGTGCTGCGGAGTCCCTCAGTCGCTGTTGGACACTTTAATGTGCGCGCGTGTGCTCAGGTGCATCAAATAGGTCCGTTTCGTCACATCGGGCCGGAAAGGGACACCACATTCTTGGGGGACCGATCAAGGTTTCCGAGCCGGGGTCTCGGGAACCTCCCGATCTGCATTCGGCATGGCGGACATACCCGAATTCGCCTCGTTTTCGGCGGCCTTCCTGACCTTTTCCCGGTACAGGGAAACCGCTTCCTGGTGCTCACTCAGAGTGCTGGAGAAGAGGTGGGTGCCGTCATGATTGCTCACGAAATACAGATAGGGAACGCTGGCCGGGTGAAGAACGGATTCCAGGGATCGCATGCCCGGATTGCAGATGGGGCCGACGGGCAGTCCTTTGATCTGGTAGGTATTGTAAGGACTTTGTCGCTTCAGATGAGCCGCCGTGATCGGTCCCGAGAAATCCTCCATGTCGTACACCGCGGTAGGATCGCTTTGGAGGGGCATGTTCCGGCTCAAACGATTCAGAAAGACCGCGGCAACCAGGGGGCGCTCCTCGTCGACGGCCGCCTCCCTTTCGACGATGGATGCCAAAATGACCGCCTCGTGAAGGCTCATCCGCACTTCCGAAGCTCGTCGATTCATCTCGTCCGTGAATCGCTCCCTGAACTGCTGGACCATTCCCTTCAGGATGGTCCGGGCACTCTGGCTTCTCGGGAAGTGATAGGTTTCCGGGAACAGGTATCCCTCGAGGCTTGGGAGCTTCATCCCGAGGGATTCGATGAAGGCGTTGTCGTGCGCCAGGCTGTTGATCTCGGCCGCCCTGGCGAGCCCGGCTTCTTCCAGGAGGCGGGAGATATCCCGGATCGTGGAACCTTCGGGGATCGTGACCCGATGCAGCACGACTCTGCCGCGAATGAGCTTTTCGAGCACCTGGTCCGGAGTCATCGGAGTCGAGAACGCATACTCGCCCGCCTGCAGGCGGCTTGAGGCGGACCGGAATCGGCAAAGCCAGAAGAAGGCCTGGGGGTCTGAGATGACGCCCTTGGCGTGGAGAAGGTTCGAAATGGCCATGGCATTGGTGCCGGCTGGGATTTCGATCACCGTCGGCTCGATGGATGTGCCGCCGGGCAGCCTGAGGAAGAGCCACACCCCGAAAACCGCCAGGAATCCACCAATCAGGGTAAACACCGTGAGGCTGGACATGGCCAGAAGGACCAGCCTCCTCACGCTGCCGGTTTCACTCATCAGAACCTCCATGTCAGTCAGCGCTATCTAACACGATTCGAAGGGGAGAACAACGAGGGGCCATTTGCACGGGCGCGCGGCATTCGGGTGCTTTCCTCGATGCGCTTGCATTTTTGAATGCCGGAGTGTTTTGAGTCTTGGTGAGCGATCAGAAAAAATGTATATGTACAATTCTATCCGCAATACTGCGTGTTGAGTGGTTCTTCATCTTTCAGGAGCGTTCGGGAATCCATGGAAAAGAGATTGTATCGGGAATCCGGAGTCGATCTCGAGAAAGCCAACGAGCTGGTCAAAAGGATTCAGCCGCTCGTGCGCAGCACTTTCCACAGTGGCGTGATCACCGATATCGGAGGTTTTGGGGGGCTCTATTCGGTCAACTGCCAGGAGCTCAAGAACCCGGTATTGGTTTCTTCAACGGATGGCGTGGGAACGAAGCTCAAGATCGCTTTCTGGGCCGATACCCACCACACGGTGGGGATCGACCTCGTGGCCATGTGTGTCAACGACATCGTGGTGCAGGGCGCCAAGCCTTTGTTTTTTCTGGACTACCTGGCCATGGGCAGACTGGATCTGGATCGCATCGAGAAGATCATCAAAGGCATTGTGGCCGGGTGCAAGGAAGCCAATTGCTCGCTCATCGGCGGGGAAACAGCCGAGATGCCCGACTTCTACAGGGCGGAGGAATACGATCTGGCCGGTTTTGGGGTGGGGTTGGTCGACAACAGCTCGATCATCGACGGGGCCTCCATTCGCCCGGGCTTCCAGGTCATTGGCCTGGCCTCCAGCGGGCTCCACTCCAATGGATACAGCCTGGTGAGGCGGATTGTCTTCGATCAGCTCAATCTGCCGCCGGATCACGTCATCCCCGAATGCGGACGTTCAGTGGCGGAGGAGCTGCTCGAGCCGACCCGCATCTACGTGGAGCCCGTGCTCAAGACCCTGCGCCAGCACAGAATCGCCGGAATGGCCCACATCACCGGTGGGGGCTTCTGGGACAACATCCCGCGCATTCTGCCGCGAGCCTGCCAGGCCGTCATTCACCGGGGCACCTGGGAGGTTCCGCCGATTTTCGGTTTCCTGCAGAAGAGTGGAGGAATCTCGGAAGACGAGATGTTCCATGTCTTCAACAATGGCATCGGTTTCATCCTGGTCGTTGAGCCCGGCACCACCCAGGAGGTCCTCCAGTTTCTCAGTGCCACGGGCCAGAAAGCTTTCGCCATTGGAGAGATCGTTTCACGTGAAACCGGTGCTCCGCCGGTGTGTGTGATTTAGGGGCTGTTGAATGATGAAAAGAATCTGGACACCTCACACCCTGTGACGATTTCAACCTGCTGGTGAGGTCTCCGCGGTGCGCCATGCATTCCGAGAACGACAACATCGATCGTGCCCTCAAATCCCTTTCGCCCTACCTGCATGGTAAGGAAAGGGCCCTGCGCCTTGCCCTGATCTGCTTTTTCTCCAGGGGGCATCTGCTCATCGAGGACCTGCCCGGATTGGGCAAGACGACGCTGGCCGTTGCCCTCGCGAAGATTCTGGGGCTGACCTTCGGCCGTATCCAGTGCACCAGCGATCTCCTCCCGTCAGACATCACGGGACTCTCCATCTTCGACAAGAATCAGGGGATTTTTGAATTCCGCCCTGGCCCCATATTCAACCACATTGTCCTGGTGGATGAGATCAACCGGGCCACTCCCAAAACGCAGAGCGCGCTCCTCGAGGCCATGGGTGAAAAACAGGTCACCATTGAAGGGCGGACCTACGATCTGCCCAAGCCGTTTTTCGTCATCGCCACCCAGAATCCCATTGAGCAGTTCGGCACATTTCCCCTTCCCGAATCTCAGATGGATCGCTTCATGATGAGGATCAGCATCGGATATCCCTCTCGCGAGGCCGAAAGGGAAATCCTGAGGGGTGGCAGCAAACGCCGCGAGATCTATTCGATCAGTCCGATCATGACCCTGGACCATGTCATGGCCACCCAGGACAAGATTCGCAATGGGGTCCATGTCTCCGAGTCGGCGAATCGCATGCTGGACTACCTGCTGGATGTCATCGAGGCGACGCGCACGAGCGAGTACCTGGCTTCCGGCTTGTCCACCCGGGGAGCTTTGGCGCTCGTCACGACGGCCAAGGCGGATGCCTTCTTTGGGGGCAGGGACTTCGTCAGCCCGGAGAATGTGAAGGCCGTGGCGGAATATGTGATTCCCCACCGGGTCATTTTTCGGGACGAGTATGAGAGCGGCGGCAAGAAGGAGATCATCAAATCGATTTTGGCAAGCGTTCCCGTGCCCGTGTGATCCGGATCAACAAATCCGGATACCTTTACATCGCCCTCACCGTGATCATCGGCTTTTCGGCGGTGAACACCGGCAACAATCTGGTCTACCTCATTGCTTCGGCCCTCCTCAGTTTCATGCTGGTTTCCGGTCTGTTCGGGAGAAACAATCTGAGAAACCTTGAAGTGGAGGTGGTCTTTCCCGACGAGGTCTTTGCCGGCACGGAGGCGCTGGTCGGGGTCAGGCTGAGAGCCGTGCGGCGTTGGTGGCCTGCTTTCCTGGTGACCGTGAGCCTGGGGGAAGATGAGCTCCTGTTCCCCTTTCTGCGGGCTCGCTCTCAGGATGAGCAGCACCTTCCCGTCCTGTTCGGCAGGAGGGGAGTCTTCTCGCTTTCCGCGGTCAGCGTCCGATCATCGTTTCCGTTCAATTTTTTCACACGCTACAGGAACCTGGCCGTGAGGTCCGAGGTGGTCGTATTCCCGAAGCCGAGGCGGTGCGATTCGTGGGCTTTGTCGGGTGATCTTCAGAGGAGGTCCGGAGAGGTCGCTGTGGACCGGATGGGCTATGATTCGGATATCCTGTCCATTCGCGATTACGTGCCCGGTGATCCCATGAAGTACATCAACTGGAAATCCACGGCCAAGACGGGATCGCTCAAGACCAAGGAGCTGGCTGCCATCGAGGAGAGGCCGGTGATTCTGGACATGGACAGACCGAGGGCGGAAGATCTCGAGTGGTTGTTGAGCTGTGCGACCTACTGGGTGCTCCGGTTGACGCGATCGAGAGTTCCCGTTGGGCTCATCATGGGCGGAGAGACCATTCGCCCCGGGGTATCCAGGGCGCACAGGCGTTCGATCCTGGAAAGGCTGGCCGTGTATGATCCGAATCCGCGACCTGATTAATGCCGTCACCTACCTGTGTGCCTGCCTGGGCTACCTGGCCGTGGCGCGCCACATTGGATGGGCTTCCACGGCGGGGTTCTGGCTCCTTTTTGGTGCCGGGGCATTCCGGGATTTCAACAGGACCTTTGTGGTGCCCAGATGGCTGCTCAATGTCATTTCCCTGAGTGTCCTGTCCGTCGCCTTCTCCAGGGTTCGCCTGGACTATCTGGTGGAGCCCGTGCTCGGCGGGTTGATCATACTGGTTGGGATCAAGCTTCTGGAGGACAAGAGAAACCGGGACTATCTCCAGGTGCTCGGGCTGTGTGCGTTTCTCCTGGTGGGGGCATCCCTCCTTTCCATCCACATCTCGTTCCTGGTCAACTATGCCCTGCTGGCCTTCCTGGCGACGCTGGCCCTCATTCTGCTGACCATTCACTCCCACTCCCCGGTTCTCGTTCTCGACCGCGGATACGCTCTGCATTGCCTCCTGCAGGCCGTGATGATCTGCGCCATCGCCATTCCGGCGAGCGGGGCCTTTTTCGTCATTCTGCCGCGGACCAATTATCCCCTGTTCACTTTCCTGAGCAAAGCGTCCGGCGCGAGAACCGGCTTCAGCGATTCCATCTCCCTCGGACAGGTGGCCGCCATCCAGGAGGATGACAGCGTGATCTTTCGGGCGGAGATGATTCAGATCGATGAGGATCAGCTGTACTGGCGGGGGATCGTCCTCGATGTCTTCGAGGGCAGGGCCTGGAAGAGCAGCCGCCCGGAATCGCTGGATACGGTCCCGGCCATGGGTGGGCGGACCGTTGAACAGGTCATCTACCTGGAGCCCTATGGCAACCGGGTCCTGTTTGCTCTGGATCGACCCGTAACGATATGGCGCCAGGAGCGGGGGTATGAGCGTGAGGTGACACGATTTCGAGAGCCCGTCCTGGAACGGGTCCGCTACAAGGCGGTGTCGAATCCGCGAGCGTTCCTCCCGGGACCGGACAAGGAGCCCGAGGATCCTCGCTATCTGCAGCTCCCGGAGGATTTCTCGTTGCAGATCCGGGAGCTTGTTTCCGACCTCGCCCCTTTCCACGGCAGGATGGAAAGGGTGATTGCGCTGTTCAATCATCTTCGGACCCGGGACTTCTCCTACAGCCTCGATGAGCTTCCCGTATCCTCCACGCCGCTCGAGGACTTCCTCCTGGTCCACAAGCGGGGCAATTGCGAGTACTTCGCTTCGGCGCTGGGCGTGATGCTGAGAATCTCGGGCGTGCCGGCGCGCCTGGTGGGAGGGTACCGGGGGGGCGTCTACAATCGGTCCGGCCGCTACTACCTCATTCAACAGAAGAACGCGCATGTCTGGGTTGAGGCACTGGTGCCCGGCTATGGCTGGATGCGGCTGGATCCCACCCCCCTGGGGTCGGAATTCGGACCGCTGACGCCGATTGCAGGGGTTTGGGGCCGTATGCGCGTGCTCATGGATACCTTCAATCACTACTGGATCAAGTTCGTCATCAACTATGATCTGGAAAGGCAGTTTCGGATTGTGAGGGGCCTAAGGGATCAGTGGAGGCGGGCAGACTGGCGCTTGGAGCCCGAAAAGGTTCCCTTCAGGGGCGTCGCTGTCGCCGCGGGGGGCGCAATGCTGATGGCTGGTGCCATCCTTCTGTTCAGGCGGCGGCGGAGGGAGCCCGAGAGGGAGCTGGTCAAGGAGTTTCTGCGGCGCATGAAGAGGCGGGGCTACGTGAAGGGAGAGGCCCAGGGGCTGGAGGAATTTGCAGCCGCCATCGGCAATGCTGAGCTGCGGGAGCGTGCGCATCGCTTTGTGGAGGAATTTCAAGAGATTTATTATAAGGACCAGACCCTCTCGGGTGATGGCAAAAAAAGGCTGCGGGCCATCATCAGGAGCTTGTGAGAGCCCTTGTGGCTTCCGAAAACAACTTGCCGATCGGACGCCACTATGCTAAAGAGACGTTTGGCTCAGATCCGGGAGCTCCTCGGAGTAAGGATCGACAAGGCTCCGGTTTTGCTCAGGGGTTCCTTGGGGGGCAGTGCTGTTGAATGAAGCTCATTTGCCTGGTCAGGTCGGGGGCCATGGGCTAAGCGGGGCTCCACAGAATAAGGCGATCACATTTTTCGTCCGTCATCCCCGCATGCTCCTGGCGGGGATCCAGGCATCTAAACGCCCCTGGATTCCCGCCAGGGACATGCGGGAATGAGAATCAATACGGTCACTCAATTGTTTGGAAGTGTGCTAAGCGGGGCTTGCCCATGCGAGCTCACCTGATCACGGGCAAGCTTCGCTTGGCCCGTGCCACCCCTTAATTCGACATTATTGCCTGGGTGGATGCCCCCTCTTGTCTGAGATGCTGGTAATGGAAATCTGTCATTGACTCACCGAGTGCTGCGAAGAGCCCTCTGGCTAGCGGGTAAGAAAGCGAAGGAAGATCCGGCCATGAGCAGAAAATGTGTATTTTGCGGGAAGACACCGCAGGTTGGCAACAATGTGAGCCACGCCAATAACAAGACCAAGCGCGTCTGGCAGCCGAATCTGCAGACGGTAAGACACAAGGATCAAGACGGCTCGGTGCGGCGAGTGAGGGCCTGCACCCGTTGTATCCGCACTGGCCTCGTGGTGAAGCCGGCTTAGTAAGGGACCGCAGAATGACGAGATCGTGTTCCTCGTGCGTCATCCCCGCGTGCCCCTTGCGGGGATCCAGATCTGTGAAAGCCTCTGGGTTCCCGCCAGGAGCATGCGGGGGTGACGCCTGATACGGTCACTCTTTTGTGTTGTGCTGCACTTAGTACTCGTGCACTCAATCAAGGGCTCGAATTCGCAAACGTCATCCCGGCAGTCTCCCGGCTTAGATCCTGCCGGGACAAGCTTCAGCCGGGATCCAGGTTTTCTTTGATCAGTCTGGATTCCGGCTTGAAAACCGCCGGAATGACGTGCTGCGGAGTCCCGCAGTCGCTTTTGGACACTCTTGTGTGCGCGCGTGTCCTCAACAGGCCGTCCGAGAACGCCTTTTGAACATTCCGAGCGACGCGCAGAGAAGAAAGAAATCTTCAAGTCTCGTCATGCTCGTGGACCAGCAGGGTAGGCACAAGTCCATCGTGCCCACCGGAACCGGTCGCGAAATCTGGCCCAGTGGTGCCAGTCGCTCAACTCGGGAACGATGACCTGCTCCCTCCGGAGAGACTTCAGAAGCCTATGGAAATCCCCCCCGCCGATGTGCGATCCAACCCGCCCGAGGATGCCCTCCAGGAATGTGGCACGACTCACTTCGGTTATTTGAAAGTGCCCGAGGAAGACAAGGCGAAATGGGTGCGTCGCCATTTCAACACCGTGGCTTCCAAGTATGATTTCATGAACAGCCTCTTGAGCCTGGGCACCCACCACATCTGGAAGCGCATTGCGGTTGCAATGATGGGATTGAAACCGGGGGACCGGGTCCTCGATGTATGCGGAGGGACGGCTGATCTGGCCCTGCTGGCCGCCAGGGAGCTGGGACAGTCGGGAAGAATCGTGCTCTACGACATCAACTGGGCCATGATGGTCACCGGCATTCCCAAGGTGAGCGCCTCGCCTTTCTGCGGCCGGATTCAATATGTTCAGGGGGATGCCGAATGCATCGCCTTTGAAGATGAGAGCTTCGATGCGGCCATGGTGGGGTTTGGAATCCGCAACCTCACGCACATGGAGGAAGGATTCAGGGAGATGCATCGGGTTCTCAAGCCGGGCGGGAAGTTGATGTGTCTCGAGTTTTCCCACCCGGTGACACCCTGGTTTGCCGCACTTTACGATTTCTACTCTTTTTACATCATGCCCACCGTCGGAAAGATCCTGGGGGGGTCTCGCCCCGCCTACACCTATCTTCCCGAGTCGATCCGGATGTTTCCCGATGCCGATGGGCTGAAGCGCATCCTGGAGGGAATCGGGTTCGGCCGGGTTCGCTACCGCCGGCTGACGGACGGAATCGCCGTTGTTCACGTCGGGGTGAAACAGTGAGTCGTCGACCATGAAGCTGAACTGGGCCGAAAGATGGGTCGTCAACAATCCGGTGAGAGTCCTTGAGCAGAGCTTTCACGTGCGCTGGTTCAGGAAGATCAAGCCGCTGCGGCCGACGGATGTTGTCCTGGAGGTGGGGTGCGGTCGTGGGGCGGGCGCTGTATTGACCGTCGAGGAAATGCAGCCTGCACGCGTCCATGCGATGGATCTGGATTTCCAGATGATCCGGAGAGGGTTGAAGTATGTCCCCCCGGAGCTTCGATCGAAAATCTCATTTTACGTCGGGGACTCCGAGCATCTTCCCCACAGGGGGGCATCCCTGGATGCGGTGTTCTGCTATGGAGTTCTCCATCATGTGCCCAACTGGCGGGGCGCCGTGGAGGAAATAGCACGGATCATCAAGCCGGGCGGGACCCTTTTCCTGGAGGAGCTCTATCCCGCCTTGTATCAGAACTTCATCACCAAGCACATCCTGGCTCATCCATCCGAAGATCGCTTTCAGAGCGCCGACCTCAGGAACGCCCTCAGCAAGGCGGGATTCAAAATGGTGGATTCCATCGAGCTCAAACCCGTCGGGATCCTAGCCGTTCTCACCAGGGAGAACGGTTAGAAACTATAGACTTCAAGATAAAGAATTTGGACCATAGTTCATTTTGAACGGGACAAGAGCTCCGAAATTTCGTATTGGCATGGTT
>JBFYYO010000129.1:0-10437 GCA_041310025.1 Syntrophobacterales bacterium | reverse complement strand
CGGAGGTCGGAAGTCGGAAGTCGGAGGTCGGACAGGGGGATGCGGGGATGACGTGCGAGGAGTATGATCGTTTCCAGTCTTCGAAGAGTCGAACTGGCCTGACGGACGATCGGAGTTATAATAGGTCTAAGTTGCTTTGGATCGAAGATGGGGAAGGAATAAAAGATATGGGGGTTCATTTCGAAGTTCTCTCTCGCGCCCGGGATCTTGCTCGAGAGCAGTGGAATCTTCTGGCGGCCGACGCCAGTCCGATGATGGAATGGGAATACTATTTCGCGCTGGAGCAGTCGCAGGCGGTGAGCCCCGAGCGTGGGTTTCGCCCCATGCACCTGCTGGCTTGCGATGACGATTCGAAGCAGCCCGTGGCCCTGGCCCCGCTCTACGAGCGCGACAGGGCCTGGGTGGAGTTCGGCGACGGAGGGCTCATCGAGTTCCTGACGGAGCTCACGGGCATTCCGTTCAACCATGGACTGGTCGGGACCCTTCCTTTCACACCCGTGCCGGCCTACCAGTTCCTGTTCAAGCCGGGTGTGGATCGGGAGGAGCTGACCCGGTCCATCCTCTCATACATTGACTACTATTGTGAAAGTCATGGTTTGGCAACGTCCCGCCTCTACTTCATCGAAAACGAGGCCAAACCTTTGCATGCGCAGCTGCTGCGTCAGGGCTACGTCGCGCTGAGGACCGAGTATTGTCTCTGGTTCAACCGGAATTACACGTGCTTCGAGGACTACCTCGGTACGTTCAAATCGAGTCGAAGGACGAAGATCCGGCGTGAGCTCAAAAGCATCGAGCGAATGGGGGTGGACATCCGCATGGTGGAGGGACCGGATGCTCCTCTGGCCTACTTCGAAGATCTTTACGGGCTTTACGAGCGCACCTGGATCAAGCACATGGGGCCTCAGATCCGCCCTTTCCTCAACGAGACGTTCTTCAGGCTGCTCTACGTCCACTTCAGGCATCGGTGCAGCTTTTCCGTCGCGAGCCTCGACGGGAAGCGGATCGGCATGGCCCTCTTCTATGGCAAGGATTCCCGCCTCTATGGACGATACTGGGGGAGTCGGGAGGAGACTCCATTCCTGCACTTTGCCACGTGCTACTACATGCCGATCCATCACGCCATCGAGCATGGAATCCAGGTGATGGATCCGGGATTCGGCGGCGAGCACAAGCTCATTCGCGGGTATGAGGTCGTCCCCGTGCACCATTACATCAAGTTCTACGGAGAATCGCAGCAGCAGATTGCCATGTCGGTGCTGAAGCAGATGGGGCTGTCACGGATGGGCGTTTCAAAACCCTGAGAAGTATACCCGTCCAGGCTGAAATCTTTCCTTTCTTTGACTCGCGCAGAGACGCAGAGACGCAGAGAAAAGCTGATAATAAGAGGTTTTTACATTCGTCCGGGGTCCAGGAAACCCGCATAGAGCCCTGGATTCCGGCTTTCGCCGGAATGACGACCAGACCGAATCAAGGGCTAATGACGACCAGACCGAATCAAGGGCTTAAGTCAACAGCATTGTCCCTGAAGGGGGGCTCCATGGGGCGAAAAAAAAGAAAGCCAAGCCGGAGGGGGTGGCTTGGCTCTCTCGTTTCTGGAAAGATAGTCTTTCCATCAATACGATAATGCATGTCGCTGCTTGATGATAGGTGGCCGCGCGAGAACGGGCTTCGCTGACCGTGTTGCCATCCCCGCGAAACCGGGGATCCGGACAGTACGGCAATGGTGGCTTCCACCTGCGCGGGAATGACGTGCGCAAGGCAGCTGCCGGTGGCTCAACCCAATTTCGTCCCAGGTCGGAGTGGGCTGCCGCCGCAGGCGGGTGGAGCTATTTCTTTCCGGTCTTGTAGCTTTCCTGAAAGACCTGGGGGTTGATGTTTTTGGAGTCAGGCCCGCCACACTCGGGAATGTAGCAGGAGACATCGACGAACTCGCATTTCTCCTTGCAGGAAGGGCAGACCTCCGGTGGTGCCATCAGGTCCACGGTGTTACCACAATTGTTGCATTTCCAGATCGCCATCTCCTCAACTCCTTTCCAAACGGGTATTTCAAAGGTCTCTTTCCATGCTGCGTCCAAAGCCTAAGTTAAACAGAGAGAGTCTCAACATCTATAGCGCAGGGGATGATAAAAAACAACCGACGCGGGCGCTGCCTGATGGGGGGATCTGCTCTTTCCGCTTCCAAGACCCGGCCCTTTGAACTATCCTCGATGCCCGAAGATACCTGAAAAATCGGAAACCGGAATCCGGAAACAGTACAGTACAGTCGGGCGTAAGTTGGTCGCCCGTTTCGGTGGGCACGGTGAACCTTTGCCCACCCTACGGTTCCGAGTAACACCAACGATGCTGGTAGGGTGGGTAAGTCCTTTTGTGCGCACCGCAACTGCAAAAGGATTTCCGCCGGGCTGCACTAGAAACTAGAAACTAGAAACCAGAAACCAGAAACCGGATACTCGTCCCATGAATGTTTTCTGGGCATTTTTTGTCGCCCTCTACATCCTGCATTTCCTCTTCTTTGGCGGCCTCGAGGTGCTGAACCTGCGTTACCTGCGTCGGATGGGAACCCGATGTCCCGAGATGTTTCGGGGGTTCATCGATGAGGCCTTGTACAGCAAGACAGTGGACTATACGCGGGACAGGGCCTCCCTCGGATTGACTCACGAGATCATCGCCGAGGTGGTTCTCCTGGCCATGATCGTTTCGGGCTTTCTGGCGGGGGTGGACGAGAAGCTGTCCGAGGTTTTCGACTCGCCGATTTTCAGGGGGCTGGTCTTCTTTCTGACTCCCGCCCTGATCCTATATTTGATTGGGCTCCCCTTCAGCTACCGGCGCACTTTCGTCGTCGAAGAGCGCTACGGGTTCAACCGTACAACCCTCTCGCGCTGGGTCGCGGATCACCTGAAGTCAGGGGCTCTTTCCATCCTCATCTTTTCGCCGCTGCTCGTGCTGGTTCTGTGGTTCATCAAGACTTACCCCGCAACGTGGTGGATCTGGGCTTTCGGAGCGGTCTCGGCGGTTCAGCTCCTCGTGGTGGTCCTCTATCCCTGCTGCATCGCGCCGCTCTTCAACCGGTTCCAGCCCCTCGGGGACCGGTCGCTGGCGGAGAAGGTCCAGGACCTCATGGACCGAAACGGCATCGTGGTGAAGCGCATCCTGGAAATGGACGCGGGGACCCGGAGCCGTCACTCCAACGCCTACTTCACCGGGCTGGGGAGGACGAAGCAGATCGTGCTGTTCGACACCCTCATCGAGGCTCATCCGCACGAAGAGATCCTGGCGGTGCTGGCCCACGAGGTGGGACATTTCAAGGGAAGGCACATCCTCAAGCAGCTGGTCCTCTCCGAGATCGGCCTTCTGCTCGGGCTTTACCTGACCAGTCGCCTGCTGGACTGGCCCCCTCTCACTTCGTCCTTCGGTTTCGAAAATGCTCCGCAGTATGCAGGCCTCTTCATTCTGATGATTCTCTGGCAGAAGGCCGGGGCTTTTCTCATGCCGCTTTTCATGGCTCAATCCAGGCGCTATGAGCGGGAGGCGGATGCCTGTTCGGCTAGCATGCTGGGAGCTGCGGCGCCCCTGGTCACGGCCTTCAAGAGGATGGCCGCACACAACCTGTCCAATCTCGTGCCGCATCCGCTTTACGTGGCCTTTCATTACTCCCATCCTCCGCTTGCAGAGCGGATCGAATTGTTGGAAGCAGCATGATCGGAACCTTTGTCAATGTCGGGGCCATCGTCGGGGGTGGTCTGGTGGGTGCGCTGATCGGTGCGAGGCTGCCCGAGAGGATGCGGAGCACCGTGATGCACGGGCTCGGGCTCGTGTGCCTCCTCATTGGACTGCAGATGGCCATGCAGACCCGAAACATTCTGATCGTCCTCGGAGCGCTGATGATGGGGGCGATCCTGGGCGAAGCCCTGCGCATCGAGGATGCCTTCCAACGGACGGGGCTGCTTTTGCAGTCCGCTCTGGCGCGAGGCGGTTCAAGCCTTTTTGCCGAAGGTTTCGTGACGGCCAGCTTGGTTTTCTGCGTGGGCCCCATGGCCATCCTCGGGTCCATTCAGGACGGGCTGGGAGGCGATTTCCGGCTCCTGGCAATCAAGTCCATGCTGGACGGGTTCGCATCCATCGCCTTTGCAGCCAGTCTGGGCTGGGGAGTCCTCCTCTCCGCCGTTCCGATCCTCCTCTACCAGGGGACCATCACGATCTTCGCCCACTTGCTCTCCTCGGTTCTCACGGAGCCGCTCATCGTGGAAATGACCGCCACGGGAGGCCTGATCATCGTGGGCATCAGCTTCCGACTGTTGAACCTCAAAGAACTGCGACTCGCCAATTTTCTTCCCGCCCTTGCGCTTGCGCCCCTCATCGCTGTGCTTATACCAGTAGTTAAGGAATGGTTGGGATTCGCCGGCTGAACGAGTAAAACGGTTTCGAGTTTCGGGTTTCGAGTTTCGGGTTGAAAGACCGGACATGACCAGGGGTGAAGGTGGTCTGTTCGGCGAGGGCCGGACCCTGCGGGTGACGGAGTGCACGCCGGTGCAGATGGCTGACCGAGGACTTGCCGGTCATTCCCGCGTGCTTCTGGCGGGTGTGAGAAATGGCATGACGAGCTTTTCGGCTGAACAACGAAAAGGCTCATGGCGGTGCTGGTTTTCAACTCGAAACTCGAAACTCGAAACTCGAAACTTTTCAAAAGATCAGGGGTCAACGAGTGAAATGGGTCGTGGTGGCATTGGTGCTTCTGGTGGGCTGGGAAGTGGGTTGGTGGCTCACGGGAATTCGGCCCATGAGTCCCGCCAGGCTGAAGGCTCTTCTGGAGGGCGAGGAAGGGCGGCGTCCACAGGTCATCGATGTCCGTACCCGAGCGGAGTTTGGCTGGCTTCACATTCCGGGTGCGGTCAGTCATCCGGATCTTCTTTCCAATCCCGAGGCTTTTTCAGCGAAATCCAAGGAAGATCACCTGGTTTTCGTGTGCTTCTCGGGTCATCGGGCCCCGGTGGCGGCATACCGGCTGAAGAGACTGGGCCATGAAAATCTCTCCTATCTTTCCTGGGGCATGCTCGCCTGGATGTTGAGCGGCGGCGGGACTGTCGGAGGCGAGGGCGGGCGGTAATCCAAACGGGTGTTTCTTGAATCAAGGAGGACAGGCGCATGAGACTGCTTCAACCTCAGACCGTTCAAGAGCTTGCGGAAAGGGCATCCCGAGACGGGTCTCCCGTGTTGAGTGTTTACCTGAATCTCGATCCCGTGAATCCCGTCAATCGCCGCGGGGGGCACAAACTGGCTCTGGACGGGATGCTGAAGGAGCTCGAATCCCAGATCAAGGACGAGCATCGGCTCAAGCAGTTCCAGGAGGATGCGGAATGGGTGCGCCAGAAGGTGGAATACCTGATCCCCAAAGGCAGGAGCCTCGTCTTCTTCTGTGATGTGTCGGAGTCTTTCCACTTCGAGGAGGATCTGCCCATTCGTCTTGCCAACCAGGCGTGGTATGGAAGCACGCCTTACGTGAGACTCCTCCGGGAGGCCATGAACGAATACGAGCGCTACGGGCTGGTGCTCGTGGACCGCGAGAAGGCTCGTTTCTTTGTCATCACCATGGGGCAGATCGAAGAAGTGTCCGAGGTCTTTCAGGATCCGCCTTTCAAGCACCGCTCCACCGCGGGCAGCGACCAGATGCGATCCCAGATGGTGAACCAGCGCCGCGCCGCCCAATGGAGCGAGTGGTTTTTGAGGGACGCCTCCACGATCCTCCACGACATCATCAAAGAGTACAGTGTGGACCGGATCATTCTGGCCGGCCCGGAAGAGGTGACGGCCGAAATGTCCCGTCTGCTGCCCAGGGTCGTGGCGTCCCGCCTGGTGGACAGGGTCCGGATGGCCGTGACGGCCAAGGGAAGCGAGGTCCTGCAGATGGCCATGCCGGTCATCGATCGCATTGGGCGCGAGCAGGAGCGGGCACTGGTCAACGATCTGGTGACCATTGCCCAGAAGAGCAACCCGACAGTGGAGAAGGCCGTCCTCGGGGTCAACGCGGTGATGGACGCCCTGAACCAGGGACGTGTGCATCGGCTGATCTACTCCAGCGGTCTGGCCATGGGCGGCTACCAGTGCGCAGGCTGCGAGGTCCTGCTGGATCATTGCCCGCCGGACTGCAAGTGCCCGTACTGCTCCAATCAGCTGGAGGAGACGGAGGATCTGCTCTGGTTTGCGACGGAGCGAGTCCTGACCATGGGTGGGCGAAGTGAGGAGATCCGGGATTCGGAGGCGCGTGGGCAGCTCGAGTCTCGCGGGGGGATCGGGGCATTTTTGCGATAAACCCAAAAAGAAATATCACCGCAAAGGCGCGAAGGACGCAAAGGAATGCATAGTCATTCTTTGCGTCCTTCGCGCTTTTGCGGTGAGTTGCCTTCGTTTTTTACACGACGCCGTTTTGCAGCGTCTGCAGGTGATAGTAGAGGCCCTGCCGGGCCATGAGCGATTCATGGGTGCCTTGTTCGGCGATGCGTCCGTGGTCCATGACGAGGATCCGGTCGGCCCGCCGGATGGTGGACAACCGGTGGGCGATGACGATGTTGGTGCGGTGGGCCAGGGTGGATTGAATGGCCTGCTCGATGAGCATCTCCGTTTCGGTGTCCACGTTGGCGGTGGCTTCGTCCAGTACGAGGACGCGCGGGTCCCGGGCCAGGACCCGCGCGAAGGCCAGCAGCTGCTTCTGGCCTGAAGAGAGATCCATGGCCCCCTCACCGATCCGGGTATCCAGGCCTTCGGGCAACTCCTTCACCACTTCCCCCAGCTGAGAGAGCTGAACGATCCGTTCGAGCTCTTCGCCGCCGACCGGCCTGTCGAGGAGGATGTTCTCCCGGATCGTTCCGGGGATGATGAAGACGTCCTGCATGACCAGGCCGATCTGTTCCCGGATCCAGTGGAGATCCAGGTCCCTCAGGTCGCGGCCGTCCAGCCGGATGCTGCCCTGCCCCGGATCGTAGAACCGCTCCAGAAGGTTGATGATGGTGGTTTTGCCCGATCCTGTCGCTCCGACAATGGCCAGGGTCTCCCCGGGGTGGACGTGAAAGGAGAGCTCTTTGAGCACGGGGCGGGCGGGCTCGTACTCAAAGGTGATGCCCTCGAACGCGATCTCCCCGCGAACTTCCCCGGGCCGGGAGGGAGCCTCGGGCAGGGCGAGGGTCCTCTGCGTTTCGAGGATCTGAAAGATCCGCTCGGCTGAGGCCATGGCGGACTGCACGATGGAGTATTTCTGGGAGAGCTCGCGCAGGGGCTGAAAGAAGAGCCGCATGTAAGCGATGAAGGCCGTCAGCTCCCCGAGGGTCATCCGGTCCCGCAGAATCTGTCCGCCGCCGTACCAGACGATCAGGGCCAGCGCGAGGGCGTTCATCACTTCGATGAGCGGGATGAAGACCGCGAAGATGCGGATCTGGGTGAATGTCGCCTTGAAGTAGCGGTCGTTGAGCTCCCGGAATCGGGCGAGGGTGTCACCTGCCCTCAGGAAGAGCTGGATGATGGAGATTCCCGTGATGGCCTCCTGGATGTAGGCGTTGATCCCGGCCAGCCTCGAGCGAATCTCCCGAAAGGCATCCCGGCTCAGGCGGCCGAACCACAGGGTGATCACCACCATAACGGGGAAGGTGGCTGAAAGGATCAGGGCCAGGCTCCAGTTCATCCAGAACAGGATTCCCAGGATACCGACCACGCGCACCCCGTCGTTGAAAAGGGTCACGATGACCGACGTGAACATCTCGTGCATGTTCTGGATGTCGTTGGTCAGCCGGGTGACGAGGCGTCCGACGGGGCGGGCGTGAAAGAAGCCGAGATCGAGCTCCACCACGTGGGAGAACAGGCTCTGCCGCATGTCGTGCATGGCGTTCTGGCCGGCCCATTCCAGGGCGAGCACCTGGAGGAAGTTCGCGATGAACCCAATGAGAATGGCGATGAGGAAGGCGCCGGCCAGGGCGGTGATGCCAGCCAGCCGCTCTTCGATGTCCGTTTGCGTGCTCAGGATATGGCGATCCATGGCCAGCTGGACGATCCGTGGCAGAGCGAGGCTCGTGACGGTGATGATGGAGGAGAGCAGGACGGAAAGAAGCACCCACCTCCACTGCGGACGCACGAATTGGGCGACGCGGCGCCAGAGCCGCAGGTCGTTGATCTGCCCCAACTGCTCGTCTTCGAAGTATCCGTAATCGTTGTGCATCAGCCCGTCCGAGTCTGCTGTTCGTAAATGGTCCGGTAGTAGCTGCTTTGCTGCAGGAGCTCCTCGTGGGAACCGCGGGCGACGATCCTCCCCCGATCCATGACGACGAGGGTGTGGGCGTCCGCCAGAGGGGCCACGCGATGGGAGACCACGATGCAGGTCTTCCCCTTCAGGTACTCGGCAATGGAGCGCAGGATGGCGTGCTCCGTCTCCATGTCCACGGCCGAGAGGCCGTCGTCGATGATGATGATCGGGCGGTCGAGGAGCAGCGCCCGGGCGATGGCCACCCGCTGGCGCTGCCCTCCCGAGAGCTTCACGCCTTTTTCCCCGATTCGGGTGTTGTAGCCGTCCTTCATCCCCACGATTTCGTCATGGATGGCCGCAGCCCTCGCCACCCTCTCGATCTCTTCCATGCCGGCGTCCGCTCTGCCCATGGCGATGTTGGTCGCAACGCTCTCCGAAAAGAGGATCACATCCTGGGGCACGTAGGCCATGGCACCGCGCACATCGGCCAGGGAGAGGCGGTTGACGTCCAGGCCGTCCATCAGGATGGTCCCGTCCTCGACGGGGTAGAACCGGGCCAGGAGGTGGCAGAGCGTCGTCTTCCCGGCGCCGGTCCTCCCGACCACTCCCACAAAGACACCCTCCGGGATATCCAGCTCGATCTGGTGCAGGGTCGGGCGGTCCTGTCGGGGATAGGAGAAGCTGAGGTTCCGGATTTGGATGTGGCCTCGCTGAATGGGTGAGTGAGCCTGATCGGCCGTGTCTGCCAGGGTCGGCGTCTCTTTCAGCAGGGTGTGGATCCGGTTGAGGGAGGTGATCCCGCGCTGGAAAAGGTCGGCCACCCAACCGAGAGCCATCATGGGCCAGGTCATGAGATAGAGGTAGTTGATGAAGGCCACGAAATCCCCGGTGGTGATGTTGCCTTGGACGACCATCCGCCCGCCGAGGGCCAGGACGAAGAGCAGGCCGAGGTTGCCGATGAACCCGGATATGGGGAAGAGCGTGCCGTAGACTGCGGCCAGCCGGAGGTTGTCACGCACATAGGTCCGTCCCATGGCATCGAAGCGCACCGATTGAGGCCGCTCCTGGTTGTAGGCCTGGATGATCCGGATGGTGGAGAAAGTGGAGCGGACGAATTCCGTGATGTGTGAAAACTGCTCCTGCACCCTGTTGAAACGCTGATGAAGCCTCGAGGAGAGGAAACGTGTGAGGAGCGCGAGGATCGGCATGGGGGAGATGGCGATGACGGTGAGCAGCGGATCGATGTAGGCCATGAAAGCGAAGGCGGCGATGCCCATGAAAATGGCGTCGGCTGCGGCCACAACGCCCATGCCGCCGGCCAGCTGCACGGACGAGAGATCGTTGGTGGCCAGAGCCATGAGCTCGCCGGTGGTTCTCCGCTGGAAAAAAGGGCGGTCCAGGGACAGAAGGTGCGAGAAGAAGCGGTTCCTGAGGTCGGTCTCGAGAAGGCGCGAAAACCCCAGGAGGAGCAGGCGCCAGATGTAGCGGAGCAGGGCGATCAGGACGGCCAGGAGCACGATGACGCCGGCATACTTGAGGAGGCCCCCATCTGAGGCCTGATGCCGCTCCAGGTCATCGACCACTGCCTTGATGACCCTCGGGATGTAGAGCTGCATCAGGTCCACCACGACGAGGGACAGGAGCCCCAGCACGATGCGGCCCGCATATTCCCTGAAGTAAGGGCGAATGAGACTGAGCGACTGCCAGGGACTTGAATGGGGTTCTGAATGAACAGGTTTCGGGTTTCGAGTTTCAGGTTTCAAGTTGAAGACCCCGGCAATGGTGCTCGGTCCTGTACAGCCTGAGGGGCGCATATGCCCCGTATGCATCCTCAGAAGCGCAGATCACCGCGACGGTGCCGCTTCCTGCATGGACTGCCGGATGGCTCGAGCCAGCTCCCGGCCGGCCTGGCAGGCCTCCTCAAGGTAGTCGGGGTGCTGCTGGACATCCCCTTCGAAGTCCAGTCCCCGATAGAGTAGACTCTTCCAGAGCTCCATGTCGAGCACATCAAAGAAGTAGCGGAGCGTGAGAAGCGTGCCGTCAAAGAGCCTGGGGCCTTTGGTCGCACCCACCGAGATGAACAGACCGCGGCGCCGCGGCTCCCTCAGGACCATTTTGGATTGGTCGATCCAGTATTTCTTGACCCAGAGGGACTGGCAGCGGTCGATCATGCTCTTGGTGTGGGCGCTCACCGAGTAGAAGAAGATGGGCGA
>JBFYYO010000128.1:0-11821 GCA_041310025.1 Syntrophobacterales bacterium | reverse complement strand
AGCGTTGTGGCCCGGGTTGGGTTCAAGCGGCCCAAGGACTTCCCTTCGCCAGTTGTAAAATTCCCAGACCAGCCGGGGGTCGCGAGCGAAGGCCTGGGGAGTTGCAAGATCCAAGGCGCGGTGCTGCCGCCAGAGTCCCCCCTCTCCCCTGAAGGTGGGAACCCCCGATTCGGCCGAGATCCCGGCCCCCGTCAGAACCACTACCCTTTGAGCCCTGGCGAGCCGGTCACGAACCAGATCGACTTTCATGACATCATCTGACGCAGTCACAGCGATTCGCCCCGTCCCGCCACTCACGGATGAGCCTTCAGCCACTTTCGGACTGCCTCCTCCGCCTTACATCCTGATTGAAGCTCACGGCCCACCTGCAGCTGAAGAGCCCCGATACGCCCGCCCCCCAGCGACCTCTCCAGCGCAGGACAGAAATAGTGCAGGCAGAAATAGTAGCGCGCTGTGAGACGGCACCCCAATTCACCCACGAAAAAGCAGCTCCCCTGCTGCTCGCGCGATTCCGGCAGGGGGCAGCCAAGCAGCAGGTTCAGCAGAAGGTGAATCTCGTCGTATCCTTCTTCAATTCCGGAAAAACAGCAGCCGGACGAATTCTGCCGGGCGCACGCCGAACAGGCCGCCCCGATCCCTTCCCCCATCATGGCGGCGCCGGTCTGCTCGATACGCGCTCGATAGCGATCCAGCAGAGCCCGAATGGCATCATCGCGCATCAGACGTTCTGCATAGGTTCGGTAGAGATTTTTCGCCCGATGGATTCGATCCAGAACCGGTTCATCCGCCCTTTCGACTCCAGCCAAATCGTCCAACCCTTTCAGCTATCCTTGAAGTCCCTGCCACTCATGGGATGCCCGACGACATGAGGTTTCACCCCAAATGGGCCCAGCCACCCCGGATCAGCCTGGCAGGGGAGGCTTTTCCCACAGGCCCGCTAAGTCTGGAGAACTTCTTCCTTTTCAAAGCTGGCGCCGGCTCTTCCGTCCGTTTCCGAAAACTGTCGGATCCAGCCGGAAACCCGTTCTTTCCCGTAGGTCGACTCCCATGCAGACACGATTTCCGCCACGGGAACATCCGCATAGCTGCCGAGAAAACCCTCATATTCCATATACTTCTGGTTTTCAAGGTTGTAGGGTTGAAACACCGAATCCTCGTGGCCATCGAACTCCAGGGGCGGCACGCGGTGCCTCTCACAGAGCTCCCGGTTGAAAGCAGGGGTGGCTTTGACCCATTTCCCATCCAAGTGCAACTCAACGAAAGGCCGTGACGGTATCCCCATGCTCCTCGCACAGGCGCAAAGCAGGGAGGCCTTGGGGATGCAGAAGCCGCGCCCTCTTTTCAGCACCCTGCTGGCGCGGTAGTGCTCCGGCAGGTGAAAGGGCGTGTAAGGATCGTACCGAATGGAATCCCGGACTGCCAGGTAGAGCTTCACGGCCCGTTCGACGGGATCGACCGAGTGTCCGACAGACATCCGGGCGAAAGCCGCTACGTCGGGATGGTCACTGTCGATGATGGATGTGGGTGCCAGAAAAGACTGAAAATCACCTTCGCGTTCCATGGGATCCTATTTCCTCGAGACTGGAAAAAGTGAGAAAGCATTGTCAAAACAGCATCACGGCTCCAAATAACCTCGTGAAGGCTGGACTTCAAGGCTGAATCACCCTCTCTGGCCCGCCTCCTTGTCTTCACTTCCTGGTGATGACGATCCACCCCATCCAGGGTTCCTCAGGCTCTTGAATCATGAAATCCCGACAGACTTCGGCATAGAAGCGCGACGGGCCGTCTCCTGGATGAATGGCCTCGCATTCCTGAAACTTCACCAGGGCCTTCATCCAGGACCCTGCCCTGAAATGGGAGAGCCCTTCGGAGAACGTTTCAACCAGGCCCTCAGGCAAGGCTTCCCCAGTCCCGGCGATTCCCGCCAATTCGAAAACGTTCACCGGCTTCGTCTTCCCGACCAGCACAAACTGACCGAGCTCCCGGGTCACAAGCCCTTCAACCTCCCGCAAAACATCGGCGGTGGCCAGAACAGTCGTCCCCAGATGCTTGTTGAGACCCTCGATCCGCGAAGCCGTGTTGACCACATCCCCCACCGGCCGGTACTCGTAATGCCCCCTGGCGCCCAGCGTCCCCAGAACCATGTCTCCGGCATGAATTCCCAGCCGAAGGGGTAAACTCAGAGGCGCCGAATCCCTGTTGAATACCTCCACGGCTCGAAGAATGTCCAGAGCGGCCCGGCAGGCATTCTTTTTCATCTGGGGACCGGGGGCTGAGTCCACCCAGAGCGCCAGCATGGAATCTCCCACCAGATCCGACACAATCCCACGATGGCGTCCCACAGGCTCGAAAACCTCGTGGTAATAACGGTTCAGAAACTCGCGGAGCTCGGATGGATCGAAACCTTCTGAAAGGGCCGTAAAACGACTGATATCGGAGAAGAGACAAACTCCGTACACAGCCCGGCTTCCCTTGTTCAGATCCAGGTTTTTCCCCAGCATCTCAACAATATGAGGTGGCAGGTAGTGCCCCAGAGCCCGTTCCACATTGCGGCGCTCGAGGATGGACTCGCGATATTTCCAGAGGATGGAGGCCAGGAGGGCAAGAGGCAGCTGAACGAAGACCGGAATCATCAGGGGAAGCCACCTTGCATAATGGGTGAAAGTCCATAATGCCGCTGAGCCATACAGAAGCCCAAGGCTCATGGCAGCCAACGGAGCAGCGGGAGTGGAAAGCTTCCAGCAGAGGGCACCTGCAAGCCCCCCCCAGATTACCAGGAGGAGAACCTTCATCAAAGGGCCCACAGGCCTCAACCACTTGCCGTCGAGCAGGTTGCCGAAAGCCGTTGCGGCAATCTCCACGCCACAGATGTCGATGCCATTGGATTGAGAAAAAACGGTGTGAAAGGCATCCATCTGCTGCGGGTGGCTCAGCTCCGAAAGCCCCACAAAAACCGCTCTTCCCTTGAAATCCAACGGAGAACCAGTCCCTCCCCCCGCAACCTCTTCTTGTACCACGCGGTGATAGGAAATGGTTTGGATGGTTCCCGGCGGCCCGTAGTAGTTCAGGAAGAGACTGTTGCCGTTAATGGTGTACATTCGGAGGAGCGATTCCAGGATCCGGGACTGGAAGTCGTGCGATTCCTGGCCTCGAGCGCTCCGGACCTCAGCCATGAGCCGATCGGCCACCTCAGGATTTTGCAGGAAGAGGGACCGCATTCTGACGACCAGATTCTCCAGGCTTCTCGCACCAACCGCATCCCCGAGGGACGCGGGGAGGGCCGGCATCCAGTGGGGAGCCACTTTGCTGAGCAGCCCCATCCATTGCTCATAGACCTGGAGGCCATACACCTGAAACATGACGACAGGCAGCGCAGGCCTGTCGGCTGCACTCGTCTTGAAAGTCCAGAACTGACTGACGCGAAAGGGCACCTTGGGTAGAGGAAACGAGGCGCGGGCCACCGCAGCGCTGGCAAGGGCCTGCGTCGTTCCCACAAGCCTCTCGACGCTGGCCTCACCCAGCTCAATTCCGCCCGCGTCCTGCAGCGGAATCGTCTCCTTCTTCATGAACTCGCAAAGGACCACGTTGCGGGCATTTTCCATGGCCTGCGCAAACAATTCATCCTGATCATCAGGGCGAGGGTCCTCGAACACCAGGTCGAAGCCAATGGCCGAGGCGCCTCCGGCGACCAATCGGTCCACCAGACGCGCGTGAAGCGACCTGGGCCACTTCCAGGGTTGATCCGGCAGATCCAGAGCTCTGGCCGACGCACTGTCCAAAGCCACCACAACCACATCGGGAGGAGGAGCCACCTGTCCCCGAACGCGAAAAAAAAGCCCAAGGCCATAGCTTTCTTCGAGCTCGACACCGATCGGCGAGAGACTCAGCACAACCCCCAGCGCCGCAGTCAGGATGCAAATGGTGCTGCAGGTCCCCGGTCGAAGCATATCGTCACCTTTGGACAATTTTCGGTCGTTTCAACGAAAGGTCTCGGCGGCCGCTCATCTCGTTCAGCCTGAAAAACCCCTCAACAGATCCCTGCGTGTGCTCCAGAATAGCAACAGAGTTGACAGCTATCAACTTCATTGACACTCCATTTAACTAATTGGGTTTATATTGTTTATTAGGATATTAATGGAGGAAGACGTCAACAAGGTTGATACTTTGTGAACTCTATGACGCACCCCGGAAAGTGGAGAAGCAGCTCTTCTCTCTCCGGGAAAGCGCATGATGGCACAATCTACGTACGTGGTAGCCCGGAACCGCCCAACGTATTAGAACATGGCACAGGCATTGCTCATGTATCAGGTCAGGGCGTATGCCACTTCTCTCACACTTCTACTTTTTGCTTTGCCCTCCGCGGGGTTCCAGGCCCCCCCGCGGGGGGCTTTTTTGTCCTGGTATTTACCGCGATATCCCCATTCCATCAAGACCCAGTCCGAGAGTACCCACCTGACCAGCACATGGCGCCTGGTCTATTCCTTCCACACCAGCCACGTCGCACCCCCGATGAGCCGAACATTCACATCTGAGTCGCACCGGCCAGCTTTCTCGATCCGGATCGAAAATCCAGAAGTAAAACTCATTTGTGGTTTGGATTCCTGGCGTTATGAGTTAGATTCATTCTGGGCCTAACTCTGAAACATTTCTTGCTGGGATCAGTCTGGACAGCTGGGTGGAGTGGTATGTCCAACGCGATGCTGAAACAAATGACCGATATCGTTCAGTTGACGACCGACCGTGAGCGGCTGAAAGCCTTGTTGGAGGTGAGTCAGTCGCTTCATAGCTCGCTCGACATGGACGAGCTGCTGAGAAGGATCATCGACAGGACCAAGGGTCTCGTCAATGCCGAGACCGTCTCGATTCTTCTCCATGATCCCTCGGCCGATGAGCTCTTCTTTCGATTGGAAGTGGGGAACGAATCGGGGGAATCCGAAAGACTGATGGAAATGCGGTTCCCAGCAAATCAGGGCATCGCTGGAAGAGTGCTCGCCAGTGGAAGACCGGAGTTGATCCAGGATGTCTCCCACGACCGTCAGCATCTCAAACAGGTGGACCAGCAGACCGGATTCGTGACGCGCTCGATGATCATCGCGCCCATTCACGTGAGGGGAAAAATCACCGGCGTCATCGAGGGTTGCCGTCAGCTCGCCGACGCCTTCACGCAGACCGACCTGAATTTCTTGAGCATCATCGCGGGAACCATCGGCATGGCTCTGGACAACGCCAGGATGTACGAGGAGCTGCAGAGCGCCTACAAGGACTTGCAGCATGTGGACCGCGAGAAGGACCTGCTCATCGAGCACTCCCAGCAGGAGAATTTCCGCCTGAGGAGGGAGATTGAAGCCCGGTACCGTTTCTGCCGCATCAAGGGGAACAGCTCGCAGGTCCTCAAGGTTTTTCAGCTTTGCGAAAAGGCCATTGAATCGGACATCAGCGTCTTGATCCTTGGTGAGACGGGAACGGGCAAGGAGCTGGTGGCGCGCTCCATTCATGACAACAGCTCGCGTCGACGCAAGCCCTTCGTATCGCAGAACTGCGGTGGAATCCCCGAAACACTTCTCGCCAGCGAGCTCTTTGGTTATCGCCGGGGCGCCTTCACTGGAGCCGTCACCGATAAAAGGGGGCTTTTCGAAGAGGCAGACGGGGGAACCATTTTTCTGGACGAAGTGGGCGATATGCCTATCGCCATGCAGGTGTCGCTCCTGCGGGTGCTGCAGGAAGGGGAAATACGCCCTGTGGGAGCCACCCAGTCCAGAAAGGTGGACGTGAGGGTGATCTCCGCTACCAACTGCGATCTGGCTGCCGATGTCAGGAGAGGCCTGTTTCGTGAGGACCTCTACTACCGGTTGAACGTCTTCCCCATTCCACTCCCCCCGCTGCGTGAGCGCGTGGGAGACATTCCCATTCTGGTCCGACACTTCACGAGAAAGCATGCGGAAAAGAGCCAAAAGATCGTGCGAGGCATCAGCCGGATGACGATGGACTGCCTCTGCACTTATTCTTTCCCGGGCAATGTTCGCGAACTGGAGAACGAAATCGAGCGGGCCGTCGCAATGGTGGAAGCCAAAGGAGTGATCGAGCTGCAGCACCTCTCCGAGAAGCTCCGTTCCGATGCGGCCTGCATCGGCGGTTTCGAGCCTGCGCGCGCCACACTGAAACAGCGGCTGGAATCCATTGAAGTCAAAGCCTTGAAGGATGCCCTCCTGAGGCACTCGGGCAACAAGTCCCTGGCGGCCAAGGAGCTCGGCTTGAGCCGATTCGGCCTCATCAAGAAGATCCAAAGATTCAACCTCTGAAACATCCCCTCCGGCAGTACTCAGAAATCTCATTCATTCAATCGGTGTAGGGTCGAATGGTCTGGAAGGCAGCCGGGAAGCTCGCACCGCCTGGCCAGCTCCTGCAGCGGCCACGGATCGAGATTCCGCAACGCATCGGCCACGACGGGATTCAGAGCATGCAGATTATCTGCCGCCAGCCGCATTGCGCTCCTCCAGGACAGCTCTCACCGCACCCAGCCGCCGACTCCCGCGGTCGCGCTCGCGAGTCAGCTCAGCAAGCCACATCCCGCGCGATGGGAGATCCTCCATCAGGGGGAGGTTGGCCTTGGCGATGTGGCAGGCGGAGTGGAGCGCAACCCCGAGGAATTCACAGGCCACCAGGACGTCTGCCACGAGAAACCGCCGACATCCGCTCCCGACATCCTCGATCAGGTCAAGCGCCCCTCGCGCCTCCCGCATGATCTCCACGGGGCATCGTATGGCGGCAACCAGGGCATCGTGCAGTCGGTTCCCGCCCTCCCCGCTCCTGAGGGCTTCAG
This sequence comes from Syntrophobacterales bacterium, assembly GCA_041310025.1. Taxonomy (GTDB): domain Bacteria; phylum Desulfobacterota; class Syntrophobacteria; order Syntrophobacterales; family Syntrophobacteraceae; genus JALOOX01. The sequence goes on along the minus strand of JBFYYO010000128.1, from coordinate 5,001 downwards.
CAAGATTCTGATAGGCTTCAACATCTCCACTGCGCAGCCGGGTGAACGACGCGGTCAGCCGGCCTGCTTCCCGGTGATGGCCCTCCCACAGCTCGGCTCTGGAGTTGTTGTCTGTAGCGCGGTTCGACTCCAACTGGATGATCTTCTCCGCGAGCGCGATGCCGAGCAGAGCCCCGTGTGCTGCGGCGGCACCGCCTCCGGGATCGGGTCGTGGACGTCGGATCTCATTGAGGAAGGAGTCGACCATGGCCACCCTTATGCGTGGGAGGAAGTTCTCGACCGGTTTTGGTGGGCACGATGGGCCTGTACTAGTCCTTCAACGGCTTCAGGTCGCCGCCCGAGAGAGGACCCCCAACGGCCCGCTCCAGATCTGCCCATGCGATGCGATAGCCGTACAGAGCCTGATAATAGTCGGCCTGAGTCTGAGCCAGAAAAACCTGCGCGTTCAGAACCTCAAGGAAGATGACCAGTTGCTCCTTATACTGGAGCGTCGTCATGCGCTCGTTTTCTTCGGCCTGCTTGAGGGCTGCCCGAGCCGTTTCGATGTTGGCTTTGGCCACCTGCAGCTGCTCATAGGCATCTTCCACCTGAAGATGAACCTGCTGCACCAGGTCCCTCTGCCGTTCCTCAAGCGCCATCTGGCGGTGCATGAGCTCCTTGATGGAGGCATCCGTCCTGCCGCCCTCGAACAGGTTCCAGTTCATGCGGACTCCCACCGCTGCATTGTGCTCGTTGGTGAATTCATTGTTGTTGGCGAAAAAGTCGTTCCCGTCCCGGTAGTATTGGGCGAACGCCGAGACTTGCGGATAATAGCGGCTCCTGGCCGCCACCACACCTTCCTGGGTCTGGCGTATGGCTTCATCCGACTCCAGAATCTCCGGCCTCTGCTTTTCAGCCAGGACGTAGTGATGCTCAAGGTCCTGAGTCCGGTGCAGAACGATTTCCTCCTCGGCCAACTCCAGCTTCGTCACCGCAGGAAGGTCGAGGATCTGGTTGAGTCGGGATCTCAGGATCGTCACGTCTTTCCTGGCCGCACGTTCCCTCTGGAGTGCCTGGGCAACGGCCACGTCGGCTTTCAGCACATCGTTCAAGGCGGTCAGGCCCTGCTGAAAACTGGCTTCAGCATTCCTCTTCTGGACTTCCAGGCTCTTGAGGTTGTCCCGGGCGACCTGCACCAGCTTCTCCCCGAGGAGCACCTGAAAAAAAGCCCGCTGGATGTCCCTCTGGACGTCCAGGCGCGTCCCATCCTGCCGGTATTCCGCAATGCGGCGATCCATCTTGGAAATGTTGTGCTGAGCCGTGAGCCCAAACCCCGTGAAAAGGGGCTGGGACAGCTCGAGCTCCCAGCGGTTCTGGCTGCTGTAGCCCGTCTGGAAAGTTGCGCCCCCGCCCGGCTGGGCTCCCACGCCTTCGCCGCCCAGAGACGCAATGGGATCGTCCTTGAGGTGCTGATACCGGTACCCACCATCCAGTTTGGGCAGAAAATCCGCCCTGGTCTGTCTCACCTGCTGCCCCGCTGCGGCCAGGTCCTGCCCCGCGGCCTTGAGGAGACGGTTGTGCTGCAGCCCGTACTCCACGGCATGCTCGACCGTGAGGGGCTGTATCGGCAATGGCTTTGGAGCACTTTGAGCCCGAACGGCCGATGCCGCGAAAACCAGCCAGGCCGCAAGGGTCAGAATCGCCGAGCTTCTTTTCATAAGTGCCATGATCCCTCACACCCATTCAAGAGCGGGCAACCAGTCGAGTCAGGAGAGGGAGGTTCAGCTCCGGGAGCCCCTTGACCACATAGTCGGCTTCACTCTTCAGCCGCTCGACAGAGTAGGAGTGGGCCACTCCCACCACGAACATCCCGGCCTGCCTGGCCGACTGTATGCCCGTCGGGGTGTCCTCGATGGCCACGCACTCCCGCGCCGTCAAGCCAACAAGGCCAAAATGCTCCCGAACCTTCGAGAGGGCCTGGAGATAGGTCTCGGGGTCCGGCTTGCTGCGCTCCACCTCGTCGGCGGCCACTATGACCGGAAAAGCCTCCTGAAGCCCCAGACCCAGGACGAAGGTTTCCACCTCATGCCGCAAGGCCCCGGAGGCCACTGCGAGAGGGATTCCCCCTCCGGACAGCTCCCGGACCAGCTCGACCACACCAGGAAACGTCGGAACGCCTCGGGCGATGATGCGCTGAAGAGCCTCCTCCTTGGCCCCCATGAATTCCGACAACTGGCCGCCGTTCATGGGCCTCGCGCCCTCCCGGAAAGCCTCCCGAAAAGCGTCCCGGTCATCGAAGCCGATGTAGTGCTTCAAATAGTGCTCGTAATCGAACCCCAGACCGAGTGGCTGCAGGACCTCCTGAAACGCTGCATAGTGGAGGGGCTCCGTATCGACCAGAATACCATCACAATCGAAGATGACGGCTTTCAGCAGGCAGTGATCAGACAATTCCAGCCTCGCACAATTTGAGTTTAGGGAAAACAGGCTCCCAACAGCCATCCAACCTGAGGAACCGGGCAAAATCTAGCACGAATCCAAAGGTGTCTCCAAGTGTTTCTATCGACACCCGCCCATGTGGCAGTCAGGCCGAAACGCACCCGAACAGCCGGATCCCCCGCAAGCAGTCTGGAAAAGCCCGCTGAATCGCGTTAGAATCGCAAGCTCAATGAGTAGCTCATCGGACGAAAGCCCGCAGCATGCGGTGCGGGAGGATTCAGTCGGGAGTCGAGCCATCGTGATCGCTGCACAGGGAATCAGCAAGTTTCTCGCCAGGAAAGAGCTTTTCCGCGACGTATCCTTCCACATCAGCCTCGGCGACCGAATTGGGCTCATCGGCTCCAATGGAGCGGGAAAGTCCACCCTCATGCACATCCTCATGGGCGAGGTGGAGCCCGATTCAGGCGCCGTCTCACGGTCCAGGCACCTGCGCTTGGGATACCTCCCCCAGCAGTGGACTCCCATCCAGGGAAAGACGATCCTTTCTTACGCCATCGATATCGACCACACCGTCCAGGCCGTCCGCCGGGAGCTGCGGGCCGTGGAGGAACGCCTCCGGTCCACAGCCGGGAATCCCGACTTCCAGGAGGACGTCCTGCTGCAGGCGCACCTTCTCGAGAAGATGGAGACACTGGGGGGCTACGACCTGGAAGCGCGGGCGAGCAAGGTCCTGACCGGGCTTGGGTTCAGCACGGATCGGCTTCAGCAGACCGTCTCCAGCCTGAGCGGCGGCTGGGTCATGCGACTGGAGCTGGGACGGCTGCTCCTTTCCGAGCCCGATTTGATGCTCCTGGACGAACCCACCAACCACCTGGACCTCGACGCCCTCATGTGGCTTGAGGACTACCTGCTCAGCACCCGCTCCGCCGTTCTCATCGTCGCCCACGACCGCGCCTTTCTGAACCGCATCGTTCAGAGGGTCTTCGAACTGGAGTTGGGGCGGTTCCAGGAATACTCCGGCAACTACGATTTTTACCTGGTGGAGAAGGCCCGAAGACAGGAGATCCTCCTGGCCTCGCACAAGAACCAGCAGGAGCGGCTGCGCCAGATCGAGCGCTTCATCGACCGCAATCGCTATCGCAAGGACAGGGCACGGCAGGTCCAGAGCCGCATCAAGGCCCTCGACAGGATCGAGCGGATCGAAGTGCCCGCCGAAGAGAGCACGATCCGTTTCAGCTTCCCTGAGCCTCCGCGCTGCGGAAAGCGGGTGATCGAGCTCGAAAACATCCACAAGTCCTACGGCGAGCATGCGGTTTATGGGGGCATCGACCTGCTGGTGGAGCGCGGAGACCGCATCGCCTTCCTGGGGCACAATGGCGCCGGCAAGAGCACCCTGCTTAAAATACTGGCCGGCGTGACGGAGACGGACGCCGGTGAGCGGCGTGTGGGACACCTCGTCTCCCTGGGCTATTATGCGCAGGTCCAGTGGGAGCAGCTCCACCTCCAGTGGACGGTGCTCCAGGAAGCCATGAGCGTCTCGGGGGATTTGAGCCAGACCCAGCTGCGCGGGATGCTCGGTGCCTTCCTCTTTCAGGATGAGGATGTCCAGAAACGGATCTCGGTCCTCAGTGGCGGGGAGAAGGCGCGCCTCACGCTCTGCAAGCTGCTCCTGCAGCGCCCCAACGCACTCTTTCTGGATGAGCCCACCAACCACCTGGATATCGAGTCGCGCAACGTGCTGGAGGAATCGCTCAGGGATTTTTCAGGAACCCTCTGCTTCATCAGCCACGATCGGCACTTCATCAACGCCATCGCCAACAAGGTGCTGCTCGTCGAGAAGGGACGCATCCAGCTCTTTCCGGGCAACTACGAGGATTACCTGAATATCTGGAAGCACCGGATGGAGGCGGAATCAGCTTCTGAAGCGGCCCCGTCGGGAGATCGAGGAGGCGACAAGCCCGGCCCCGGCCAGTCGGTAACCCGGAAGGGACAGGAGCAGAAACGGCTGCAAGCCCAAAGACGCAACGAGCTTTACCGCCTCAAGGCTCCGCTGCAGAAGAGGCTGGACCGGCTCGAAGCCGACCTTGAAGCGGAACAGGCACGACTCGATGCCTTCAAGGCCCGGCTGGCAGATCCTTTAACGTATCAAGACGGCACCGACGTTCGGCAGTTGAATCAGGACTACCACGAGTGCCATGCCAGGGTAATGCAGATCACCGAAGACTGGGAGCAGGCCGCCCTCGAGCTGGAAGAGCTCGAAGCGGGTTTCTGGAATGATCGAGCCGGGGGGTGAGCTTCGGGTTTCAGGTTTCAGCTCTTTGTTCATGCCTGGAGGGTGCCATGGGCTAAGCGAAGCTTGCTCATGCATGAATTCTCCACCACGGGCAAGCTCCGCATAGCCCGTGCCACCCCTTAAGTCAACGGCATTTGGGGACTTCCGGGCAGCGGGCCTTTTCGATGACGATTACGCGTACGAGCACGAGATGCCGCAGAACGCCCATGGTATTCCGGACGGGCTGCGGTCAGAGCCATAGGGCCAGGAATCATGGAACCCACAGTCATCGTCGACCCCCGACCCCCGAC
>JBFYYO010000127.1:0-10569 GCA_041310025.1 Syntrophobacterales bacterium | reverse complement strand
TCCAGTTCATCGAGATGGACTGTTTCGGGGTCTGCCACCTGGCGCCTGTGGTGAAAGCCCGCGACACCTTCCTCGGGAAGCGGATGCCGGACGACATTCACGTTCTGCTGGAGCAGCTCCTGAAAGGTCCGTCTTACGAAAACCGGGCCATGTTTTTGGACAGGATCCGGCGGATGCTGGCGCCCGGCTGGGAGAGCGAGCGGCTTGAGGATCTGCAGATCCTTGACGTCATCGAGGATACCGGGCTGCAAACAATGGCTGAAGACGATGGGCCCTCCGGGAAATCCTTCCAAAGCCTGTCATGCCGGGGGAGTCTGCTCATCGATGCGCGCGGTGAAGTCTTCGCGTGCAACAACGGAGTGCAGCACGCGCTCGGGCGCCTGCTGACGGACGCTCTGCCTTACAGCTGTCCCTCTCCCCGTGGCGGGCAGGACTGGGGCGGAGTCATTCTGGATGAGGTGGGGCAGGTGCGTGCGATCCTGGGGTGTCATCTTCCCATCCTTCGAGACGACCTTGCGACGACGGTGAAACCTCGCGCCACCGTGGAGAACGGCGAAGTCTGGCTGGAGCGGGAGGAGGGATCGGTGCGTCTCGGCAGCTTCACGGCCAACGCCATCCTGGTCAGGGCCGATAGTGGGAGGCTGCGCCTGGTTCGTCTGAGCGGGCCGCCGAACCAGGCCTTGCCGGAAAAGGAGCGCGGAATCGCTGCGGGGGCGGTCGGGGTCGAAGGATCGGAGCGGTCCGATTTCCTTCGGTTTCAGGATCGGTTGGTGCTCGGATTTGCCGCCGATGTGGATCCGGATGAAATCACCTCCTATATGGCGCGGGGTGGTTACGAAGCCGTTTTCCGCGTGTTGGGACAACGCGGAGAGCCGGCCTGGGAGGGTCGTGACATCATCGCGGAGCTCAACCGGGCGCGGCTTCGCGGTCGCGGCGGTGCCGGTTTTCCAACGGACCGCAAATGGGATGGCGTGCGGCTGGCCCGCTGCCTGGTCCAGGAAAAGGACGAAAACCAGGATCCCATCAAGCTGGTGGTGGCCAACGGGGACGAGGGGGACCCGGGAGCTTTCATGGATCGCACCTTGATCCAGGAGCGACCCCACCAGGTGATCGAGGGGATGATCCTTTCGGCCATTGCCGTCGGGGCCCGCTACGGAGTGATTTACGTCCGGAAGGAGTACGAGGATGCCGTGCGCCGGCTGGAGCATGCACTGTTCCAGGCCCGGCGGAAGGGCTTTCTGGGAAGGGACATCTTCGGGGCTCCCGGTCTCCATTTCGACCTGGATATCCGGCTGGGGGCCGGGGCCTTTGTGGCCGGAGAGAAGCGCGCCATCATGCGCGCCATCGAAGGGGAGCCCGCCGAGCCGACCCTCAACGCCATTTCCAACACCTTGCGGGGATTGTGGGGCAAGCCCACCCTCCTCAACAATGTCGAGACATTCGCCAATGTCCCCCTCATCCTTCAGAAGGGCGGGGATTGGTTCGCCGCCCAGGGCACCGAGCGGAGCGGCGGGAGCAAGATCTTCTCGGTGGCCGGCATCGTGAATCAGACCGGACTGGTGGAGGTTCGCTTCGGCCGAACCCTCCGGGATATCATTTCCATCTGCGGCGGCATCCAGCAGGGAAAAACCCTGGCCGGTGTTCAGATCGGAGGACCATCCGGAGCCATTCTCTCGCTCACCGGCGTGCGGTCCTACCTGCTCCAGACACCGTTGGATTTCGACACCTTCGACCGGGTCGGAGCCATGCTGGGGTCCGGTGGCCTCGTATTTCTGGCTGAGGATGACGACGTGGTGAGGCTCGCCCGGCACTTCACCGACTGGCTGGCCGAGGAATCCTGCGGCCAGTGTCCGCCCTGCCTCCAGGGCACGGCTTCCCTGGGGAGGACTCTGGACGCCGTCCTGAACGGTGAGGCCTTGAGTGAGCACATCCATGCCCTCTGGGCCAAAAGCGATACCATCAAGGCGGGAAGCCAGTGCGGACTCGGAATGACAGCATCCAATCCCGTGACGAGTGCGCTGCGGTTTTTTCCGCATGCCTTCCTGCATTACCTGCTGACCAACCCCAGGACCGACCGGGTCGAGCTCTTCAGAGGGCTGGAGGCACTGCGCCTGCTCACCCGCGAGCCGGTGGAAAGAATCGTTGGGCGCCGGCGACAGACCGTCGGATACAGCCTGACCCTGAAGCGGCACCTGCTCAAGCACCTGGTGCAGGAGATCGAGCGGCTCGATCAGTACCGCCCCCTGCATGCCCGCCAGGGCGATCGCTTTCTGGAACTGCTTCAACTGGAGCCCCACGAGGTTGGACGCTGGGAAGTGACGGTTGAAGTCCCCGGGGAAGAGGCGGGGCGACTCCGGGTTGTGGGGGGGGGCTTCAGTCTCTAGTTTCTGGTTCCTAGTTTCTGGCTTCTGACTGGGGATTGAGGGGAAGGTGGCAGTGACCGATGCCGATTCCCAGTGGAGTGGCAGTAAACCGGGTGGCCAGGTGGCAGCCTTTAATGTATTCTCAATCTATGAACAGGATTATGCTAAAGTTTGGTTTGTACCATGGTACCAAATTACCCAGAAGTCAGATTTCGGGCCGCGTAAACCAGGAACCAGAAACCAAAAAACCGGAACTCGAAACTGGTTTCACCACGGAGGCTGAGATGAGCGACAAGGACAGGACCTACTTCAAATCCTTCAGGACGGTTGCCAAGGCCATCAGCTCCAGTCTGGATGTCCAGGAAGTCCTGGACATGATGGTGAGCCATGTGACCCGCGTGATGCACTTGAAGGCTTGCGCCATTCGTCTCCTGCACCCCAAGAAACGGACCCTGGAGCTGGTGGCGTCCCACGGATTGAGTGATGCCTACATCCAAAAAGGACCGGTGGATGCCGACCGGAGCATTGCCGAAGCCATGGAAGGCAAGATCGTCAGCATTCGCAACGTGGCTGAAGACGCGAGGGCCCAATACCCTGAAAACGCGCTGAACGAGGGCATCGCCAGCATGCTTTCGGTGCCGCTGGCCATCAAGGGCAAGGTCATCGGGGTCATGCGGCTTTACACGGCCACGCCCCATGACTTCGACGAGGACGAGCTGGACTTCGCCGACGCCCTGGCGGAAATGGGGGCCATCGCCATCGAAAATGCCCGCATGTATGAGCGCATCAAGAAAGATTACGAAAGCGTCATGAGCGACGTCTACAGCTTCGTGGGCTACCGCCGCGGCATATGAATGGCGCTGCTTTTCAGCAAACCGACGCACGATAACCCGGAATGTGGTATAGAGGGGGCTCTGTAAGGGGCGGCTGAGGCCGGTCCTGCTCCGACGCCCGGTGGGCCTGCCCGAGGCTGCCTTCGGGTTGATGGGGCTCCAGGGAACGTATGTCTTCCGACAAAGACCGTAAGCGAAAGGCCAAACGGGACCAGAAGATCCGGGAGCGGCACGAGGAGGGGCAGAGGCTCCAGCGCCGTGAAAAATCCATGCACTACCGATCCCTGGCTGTGGAGGCTTTCAGGAGCGGGGATTACCGTAGAGCCCTGGACCATATTCTCAAGGACCTGAAGATCTACCCTTCTGATTTGAAGGCTCTCCACTTCGCCCTCGACTGCACGGGCGCCAGAGCCTCCGAATGTGCTCCGCGTGGATTCGCGCCCATTTTAAGTCATTCATTGAGGATGGCGGGGGCGAAACAGGGGACCGCTCCGTGCGATTTGGGCGGCGTTTCGGACGTCAGTTCGACCCCATGTATCAACAAGAACCATCTATGGACTCCGCCTTCTCGGCGCTTGCTTGAGCTCTTTTTCTGTGCCTCCCAGCCTGGCAAGCCTCTTTCCGCTTTCTCTTGCGATGAGTGCTTCCAGGCCGAGTCTCACCAGAGTGGTTTTTTCCTTAATACCCGTCATCCTCGATGCCTGGTCGATCAAGTCGTCTTCGATATTTATTGTCGTTCGCATGATGCCACCTCATCATCGTGTATGCATGAACATGGTATTTTGATGCATACTGGTCAAGTGGTCATCTTCGGATGATGTTCAGCGCAACCGGCGATGATGGAGCGTGGTGGCGCCGAACAGGCGCTTCAATGCGCCCATCCGATTCGTTTCACTTTCTTTTGGTGAAGCTGGCCAGCTGGGGCAGCAGTTTATTCATCTCCTTCTGAACAGCTTCGAGGCCAGCCGGAGTGTGAAGACCCTGGGCGGCAAGGATCCGGAGCAGGATCTCCCAGTCGGGAAGAGAGTCTCCCTGGGGGTCGAGGACTCGGCCCAGGTGCAGGACCGTCCCTTCCTGGTTCATGACTGTTCCAGGCTGCTCGCCAAAGCAGGCGAGCGGCAGGACGACCTGCGCCAGGTCCATGGCGGGGCTCGGTGAGCTGTCTGCGATGACCAGCAGCTCCACCCGGCTCAGCAGGTCCTTGCACCTCCTGGAGTCCTTTTCCCACAGTGAGTCGGCCTGCTGCACGAAAAGCCCCTTGACCTGGCCGGCCTCCAGAAGTTCGTCTATGGGACCATAGTGCTCCAGGGGAAGCTCCTTGGCCTTCCAGGCCTTGGCGATCTTTTTGGAGCCGTTCTTGTCCGTGACATCCATGAAACCGGGGAGATATCGGGGCGATGCTCCCATAAGGAGAGCACCGAACGTGTTGATATCCGCGGTGAGGGGATAGATCATGGAGCCCCCGGCCTTGCGCGGTGCTGCCTTCGCGGCCGCCAGCCGAATCAGGGTCTCCAGTGCGGGGAGGGTCGCCTCGGAGCCGGCCAGGGTGTCCGGGAGCAGGAAAGCGACGGAAGGGGTGGCAGCAATCCCCTTTTTCAAGGCTTCCCAGGATTCCTTGGGAACCTCGCCGCGGCGGCAGTCGTGGACCAATGCCATCTCGCGGGAGAGGCTCGATGCGGCATGGGCTTTCTTCGATGGGCTTTCCGATGAGCCTCGGGACTTGACGGCGGCATCCAGAAGCTCCGCCAGCATCCCGCTCCACTTCTGCGGCTCCGCGTGCAGGGCAATGGACGCAAAAGGCGTCAGCTCATCCGGGTGCGAGTTGATCTGCACGACCGGAACATTCCGGCTCCTGACGGACCTCCGGATTACCGTGGCCACCACGGGGGAGAGGCTCTCCAGGTTGTCCCCGCACAAGAAGAAGGCTTGAGCCCGATACAGGCCGGCCAGGTCCTGTTTCATGGCGGCCAGGTTGACGTGCTGGGCGATCAGCGAATGAAGCTTCTCCCACGACGCCCGGCCGGGGAAATCGAGGCTGTGACTTTGCCATCCGGCACGCAGCCACTTCTGGAGGAGATAAAGGGATTCATTGGTGGAGCGCGGGGACGCCAGGGCCCCGAGAGCGGCTCCACCCCGCTTCTCGTGGATCGCGCGAAAACCGGAGATGACGGCTTCGATCGCTTCGTCCCAGGATGTTTCCCGGAGCGACCCGTTGCGGCGCACCATGGGTTTGAGAAGTCGCTCTCCGAGCCACACGCGGTCGAAGACGCGGAATCGTCCCCGCCGACATGTGGACGCCCAGTTGGGGGGGTGGTTGGCGCCGTCTGAAATCCAGACCAGCCTTTCTCCCTTGAGCTTCAGCTGGAGCTCGCATCCGAGTCCGCAGTGGACGCAGTGGGTTGTGCCGGTTCGCCAGTCGAGCCGATCGACGGGTTTGCCGTCCAGCCTCTCCATGAGGGCTCCCGTCGGGCACAGATCCACGCAGAGGCCGCAGTCGACGCAGCGCTCATTGAATCGAGGGAATTCCTTGAGAATGATGGCGTCAGAGACTTGAAAGGCGGCACACGCCGTGTTGCATCGTTCGCAGCGGATGCATTTGTTGGGATCGAGCACGATGAGAGGGTGCGTGTCCACAACGGCCACGCGCTGGTGATGGACTTTGTTGCCCGGCTGGTTTCTCCAGTCCACCTGGAATTCGTTCATGACTTCGCGGAGCCTGCAGTCGAAGGCGGCGGAGCAGCCGCACGACAGGCATCGAACCGCCTCCCTCTCGGCCTGCTCGGGGCTGAATCCGAGCTCCACCTCCTCGAAATTTTCTATCCGCTTCGACGATTCGAGATGGGGCATCGCTTCCCGCGAGATGGTGCGGAGAACGCTGAAGGGCTCACGGTCTATGGTGGCCAGGTCCCCCTTGCTGATGTTGAATTCGAGGGGCTCCGACAGTACCTGGCCCGTGCGGAAATACCGATCGAGAGACCAGGCGGCCTTTCGACCGTCGGCGAGGGCAGCCACGACCGTCGCGGGTCCTCGGAACACATCCCCTCCCACGAAAATCATCCCATTGCCCGTATACATGCTGGCGGGATCTCCGCCGATGGTGTTCCACCGGGTGATGGGAAGGCCGTCTCCATTCCCTCCCGTCGCATCATGCAGGGGGATGTCCGGGTACTGACCGATAGCGCTGATGACCTGGTCGACCTCCATGGTCATTTCGGATCCTTCGATGGGGACGGGGCGCCGTCTCCCGCTGGCATCGGGGGCCCCAAGCTCCATGCGGACGAACTCGATGCGGCGCAGGGCTCCCTTTCTCCCGACGAGCTGCGTGGGAGCCACCAGGAACTGGATGTCCACGCCTTCATGCTGGACGGCTTCGACCTCCTCGGGGCTCGCGGGCATTTCGGTGCGGGAGCGCCGATAGAGGATCGTCACGCTTTCGGCGCCGAGTCGGAGCGCGGTGCGGGCGGCATCGATGGCCACGTTGCCGCCTCCGATGACGGCCACCTTTTTACCCACCTTGATCTTCAGCCGTCCGGGGTGTGCCATCTGCTCCAGGAAATCGATCCCGCACTCGACCCCCTTCAAAGCTTCCCCTTCTATGCCCAGTTTTCGGGTGGCCCAGGCGCCGATGGCCACGAAAACCGCATCGAAGCCATCGCGCTCGAGCTCCCCGAGGGTGAAATCCCGGCCCCACTGGACTCCCGTCTTCACCGCCACTCCCAGGCTCAGGATGCCCTCGATTTCCCAGTCCAGGACCTCCCGCGGGAGGCGGTAGGAAGGAATTCCATACCTGAGCATCCCGCCCAGCGCCTCTCTCGCTTCGAAAATCGTCGCGCCGTGCCCCATGCTGCGGAGGTAGTAGGCGGCACTGAGCCCGGCGGGACCTCCGCCGATGATGGCCACCCGGCGGCCGGTGAGAGGCGGGGCGGTCGGGAGCACGCGCTCTCCCGACTGCATCTCCCAGTCCGCCAGGAAGCGCTTGCACCAGTTGATGGCCACCGACTCCTCCACCAACTGGCGCCGGCATGCCGTCTCGCAGGGGTGGGGACACACCCGCCCGATGGTCGCCGGCATGGGAATCTTTTCCTTGATGAGACGCATGGCCGCCCGGTACTCCCTGCGCTGGATCAGGGCCAGATATCCCTGAATGTCAACGCCGGCCGGGCATGTGGTCGAGCATGGAGCAACGCAGTCCCCGTAGTGGGTGTCCAGGAGGAGATCGAGAAGAAGCCTGCGGGTTCTCCGCAGATCGTCGTCCACCGTCGTGATGTCCATGCCTTCCACGACGCGGGTGCTGCAGGCCGCTTTGAACTTCTGCTCACCCGCGACGCGCACGACACAAAGGCGGCAGTTTTCGAGCGGGTGCAGAAAGGGACTGTGACATAGGGTGGGAATGTGGATGCCCACCTGATTTGCCGCATCGAGAATGGTGCTCCCGGCAGGAACCTCTACCACTCTGCCGTCCATACGAATCCTGACTTTATCGTCCATGAGACCCTCCAGAGTGTGTCCACCAGTTCAAAGGCTGGTCAAAATCGGGTGCTGGCGGAAATGGATCAAGAAGCTCCCCTTTCGAGGAGGAGCTGGATGTTGTGGTTCAGAGCCTGCGGATCCACCGGCTTTTCCATGAAGATGTCCGCAGCGATCCAGTCCATGTCCTCTTCCACGGATCGGCTGTAGCCCTTCTCGGTATCCGGCTGAGCCGAGACGATGATGATAGGGAAGCGTTCCAGCCCTTTTTTCTGTCTCAGCTTCACCGCGAATTCGAGCCCCTCGTCCATGGTGGCCATCATGATGTCCAGAATGAGAAGGTCTGGTTTTTCGGAATCGATGCTCTGGAGGACGCCGACGGTGCTGTTGGCCGTGGTCACGTCGTACCCGAAGCGTCTCAGAATGGCGGCAGTGATCTCGAGAAAACTCGGATCGTCATCCACAATCATGATCTTGTGCTTTTTCATGCATCACACCTCCCTGGCTCTGTTTACGGTGTAAGTGGAGCTCGATTCCCCCAGTACACATCCACACCATCGAGTGAGCGATTGCATCGTCATTCCCGCGTGTCCCTGGCGGGCATTTAGAGGTTCTCAGATGCCTGGATCCCCGCCAAAAGCATGCGGGGATGACGTACACGGAGCACGCTCACTTGTTCGGTGGATATGCCCTAACCTTTCGGCAGCTCAATGATGAATGCCGTCCATTCGCCCTCCCGGCTCTCCACCCATATTTTCCCCTGGTGGCGCTCGACGATGGCCTTGGTGATGAAAAGACCGAGGCCCGTTCCCCGCGTCGAATGATGCCGGGAGGCCTGCAGCCGCTCGAACTTCCGGAACACCTTGCCCAGGTCCTCCTCGCGGATACCGGGGCCGGAGTTCCAAACCTCCATACGACATTGGTCACCCATCTCCCTGATGGTGATGCGGATCCTTCCCGACTCGTCTCCATACTTCATGGCATTATTCACCAGATTGCCGAAAACACTACGAAACAGCTCGGCATCCAGGTTCCATTCGAGCTCGGGAGGAACATCGATGCAGATCGAACCCCGCCGCTCGAGCATGGTACCCCCCAGGGCATCGATCACCGGCTGGACGATCTCTTTCATGAGGCGCGTGGGGCGGGGCTGCACGGGCAGCTCGTCCTTTTCGATCCTGGAGAGGTCCAGGTAATGTTTGATCATTTCCATGGACTGCTCCAGGTTGCGGCATATGGCATCCACCATGAGACTCTGTTCGCGGGCCAGCTCGCCGAAAATCTCCTGTCGCAGTGCATTGGCGCTCATGTAGCTGTTGGCGATGGGGGATTTGAGCTCATGGGTGACGAAGCTCAGCATCTCGAGGTAGCGACGGTTCAGGCGGGAGACGTGCTCGTTGGCTTCCCGAAGGCGAATATTGGCTTCAACGAGCTTGCTCATGTGCCTGCGCAGCTCCGTGAGATCCTGGAAGTATCCCACGACCGCTATTTCATGGTCGTCCTTGGAAAGGCGGGCGGCTGAAAGGCGGATGGGGATCGTCCGCCCATCCTTGGAGATGATCCGCGTGTTGTAGCCCAGCAGCGTTCCGGGCGCTCCGTGCTCGTCGCTGAGGAGGGCCTTCTTGATGGCCTGCGCCTCTCCCTCCGGGTAGAAATCCTGCACGGGCAGCTTGTGGAGCACCTCGGCCGGTGTGTAGCCCAGGAGACGTTCGGCCCCTTTGTTGTAAAGGATCACGCGGCCATGCCGGTCATTGGCCATGATGCCGTCCGGGCAGGCGTCCAGCAGACGCTCTTCAAACTCGTAATGCTGTCGGAGCTGCCTCTCGTAGGCCCCGAGCTTGGCCGCCATGTACTTGAACCCGAGGGTGAGGCTCGAAAGCTCGTCGCCCGTGGAATACCTGAAGGCTTCGCATCGGCTGCAGAAAGGGTAGGGTGGCTCCCTCCCCGGTGCAGCGCCCTTTCCCTTCCCGGCGATGAGCATAGGGCAGAAGCCCGGTGCCTCGCTGTCGCCCCGCAGCAAGAAATCGTCCTTGAGCTTCTGCCAGCAGGGCAGCTCCTGCTCGACCTCCCTGACCACATCCTCCAGCTCACCCCTCGCCAGCATGTAGGTCATCCGCATGAGGCGGTCGACGGGGCGTGTGATCATGCGCGTGAACCCCCTCGTTATGAAGAAGCTGATGGCGAGAACGATGAGGGTTACGATGAAGAGCACGCGGAAAAGCTGGTTGCTGATCTGCTCCAGGGACTTGGCGCAGAATCCGATGTGTACCGCCAGGGCGGTCTGAGGAGGTGATTCGCCCGGGTCGCGCAGCAGAACCTCGTAAATGGGATAGTCGGATGAGGGACGCTTCACCAGCAGAGGGCCCGACTGTGTACCGATGTCAAAGCCCGCAACTCCAGCTTCCTCCCGGCATCGATCCTCCCCCATCCAGAATGACGGCCGGTCGTCCCGATCCAGCACTTCGATGTAAAGAAGCTTGGGCAGCACGGAAAAGAGGGGGCCGAGCCTCGTCCTCAATTGAGCATCCCGGTCCCCGTCCCGAATTTCGCGAATTTGAGCGAGCACTCCCTGGGCAACTTTCCAGGTCCTGTCGTGAACGTCCGCCTCGATGGCCGGGAGGATGACCCGGTCGATAGCGACGGCGCCCGTTATGACGACAAGGGTCACCATGGCGAGGGTGATCAGGATGATTTTGGTCTGAAAATTGAGCCGGCTCAGCAAGTGCATCTGTCTCTTTCATCCCGGGAAAGCATGACTCAATTCCTGCGTGTCACTGCCGGAGGACACGGTGTCCTGTGCAACGTGCTGTCAGGGGATTGCTTGTCGGGTTGACCCTGTCGGGGATCAGCAAGCTCTGCTGCATCAATGATCAACCCATGGCCGAGAGGGTGTTTGCTGTCCGACC
>JBFYYO010000126.1:0-10602 GCA_041310025.1 Syntrophobacterales bacterium | reverse complement strand
AGGGTGTCCGGTGGAGTGATCTGAACACAGTGGAGTGCCGTGACCGATGGAATGATCTGAACAGTGGAAATACCGCACGGTTTGCTCTTCAAAGAAGGTTAGGATCACATTGTCCGCTTTGGCCTCATTACCCCAGCCGGCTCACGGTCTACGAATAGAACGTAATCTGCCGGCCCTGTATCGGTGGGGTATTCACGCACGGCAACACTCACGCACGGCAACACCCACGCACGGCAACACCCACGCACGGCAACACCCACGCACGGCAACACCCAAACCGGCGCCAAGATTGATCTGCTTAAAATCCTGGACGATCCAGCCGGCTTGTTCGAGCTTCTGGTCGATCTGTAGCCGTGCTTTGGCTTCAGGCGTCATGTCCGGCGTCGCGAATCTGTTTGAAACTGTAGAGCTTTTTACTCATTGCGCGTCAATTGTCACGACCTGCCGACATGTCCCGAATTCCTTGCCATGGTTCACCCGGCAAGCGGGCCACCAGTTCATGCATGGCAAAATCGGCTGCATCCTGAAAGCTCCAATCACAGTCTGCTGTGATGAGCGGCCCGATGTCCTGAGTAAACAACGGCTGGCTCAGTTTCTTGATCAAGTTCTCTTCATACTCGGCCCGATGGCTCCAGCCTCAGCCTGGACCAGGTCAATGTCTTCAGAGTAGCGGGCCGGCTTGAGATGCAGCTTGTAGAGAGCCGTGCCACCGCGAAACGCGAGGTTCTCCCTTAGGATCGGTCGAGAGAAGATCTCTATCAGTGCTCGGCTGATGATGAGATCTTGTTCGACTTGGGCATCCTGGGCCCATGGTGCGTGCTGTAGCCATGCCGTGATGTAGTCGCGGGGTATCACAGCTCGACCTCGACTTCGGCATTCACGAGCAGCTGCCAGCGCTGATTCTTTTCAACACCGTCAACAGGCTGGGAGGGAACCGGTGGCGTCGCCACCAGACGCTTCGTGACGACATATGTGGCCAGGGCCTCAGTTTTCTCAGATATTTCGATAAGGTCCAGCAGATATCCCAGCCGCTGCGCCCAGGTGACCGGAGAAAGCGCTGCAATCCTGGCCAGCTCAGCAGGATCAAGCTTTTCTGCCAATTCGGCAAGGATCGTCGCCACGTTGTCCAGGCCGCCGGCATGCTGGGGGTAGCCGACCAGGTCAAATGCTGTCGTCTCGGGACTGGCGAGACGCAGCGTGCCCCGTGGCGTGTTCATGATGTTCGTCGGCATCTCTTCAGCGTTCTTCCGGGCGATGAAATCCACGCGGACCTAGCCGCATGAGAGGGGTGCCCTGTTCCTGGCCGTGACCACCTGGAATACCTGGGGACGCTGATGGGCGGCACCCCTTTTGGAGTGGTCGTGCAGGCGGGCCTTCAACTGCCTGTGAGCGATATCCTCACTTCGGCCCAGTGCTCCCGATGGTCGTCAACCAGCGGGATCGTCTTGTCGGGTTGATCGACGCCGTCCACGCTCACGCGCGTTTCGCCGTTTCCGGCACGGGTTTGCAGGATGTCGATGTGGTAGACCGTCTCCCGGTAGCGGTAGTGCATCTTGAACCCCTTCCAGTCCGCGGGGAGGCATGGTGTGAAGCGCAGTTTATCCACCTCGAGGCTCAGGCCCAGGAGGGATTCCAGGATGAGCCGAACCATCCAGGCGGCGGAGCCGGTGTACCAGGTCCAGCCGCCCCGGCCGGTGTGCGGCGGGACTGCGTAGACGTCGGCGGCAACGACGTAGGGCTCCACTTTGTAGGTCTGCATCTCCTCGGGTGATCTTGCATGGTTCACCGGGTTGATCATGGTGAAGAGCTCCCACGCGCGCCAATTGCCCCCCAGGCGGGCGAAGGCCATGGCCGCCCAGATGGCCGCGTGGGTGTACTGCCCGCCGTTTTCCCGGACTCCGGGGACGTATCCCTTGATATAGCCGGGATTCAGCTCCGACTTGTCAAACGGGGGGTCCAGGAGCTGGATGAGGCCGTGCTCCCGCCGAACGAGGCGCCGGTCCACCGCTTCCATGGCGGCGCGCGAGCGCTCGGAGGCTCCCGCCCCGGACAGGACCGACCAGCTCTGAGCAATGGAGTCGATGCGACACTCCATGTTCTGCGCCGAGCCCAGGGGCGTGCCGTCGTCGAAGTAGGCGCGGCGATACCACTCGCCGTCCCAGCCGTGCTCCGCGAGATTCCGGCTCAGGTGAGCCGCCTCCCCCTGGCAGCGTTCGACAAAGGATATGTCGCCTCGTGCGTTTGCCAGCTCAGTGAACCGCATGAGCACTTCATGCAGGAAGAACCCCAGCCAGACGCTTTCCCCTTTGCCCTGGATGCCCACCCGGTTCATGCCGTCGTTCCAGTCCCCGGAGCCCATGAGCGGCAGGCCGTGGTCGCCGAACGCGAGGCCGTTCAATATGGCCCGCACGCAGTGCTCGTAGAGACTGCCCGTTTCCCCGGATCGGCCGGGCAGGTCGTAATAGGAGTCCTCCCCCTCGTTCATGGGACGGCCCGTGATGAAGGGGACGGATTCGTCCAGCACGCCGGTATCTCCGGTACAGGAGATATAGCGGCACGTTGCGAGGGGCAGCCAGAGATAATCGTCGGAGCAGTGGGTTCTCACGCCCCTCCCCAGGGGGGGATGCCACCAGTGCTGGACGTCTCCTTCCTCGAACTGGCGGGCCGCGCATCGGAGCAGGTGCTCGCGCACCAGGTGCGGCTGGGCGTGGACGAGCGCCATCACGTCCTGGAGCTGGTCGCGGAAACCGAAGGCGCCCCCGGACTGGTAGAATCCGCTCCTCGCCCACAGGCGGCACGCCAGAGTCTGGTACAGGAGCCAGCCGTTTGCGAGGACGTTGAGGGACGGGTCGGGGGTTTCCACCTGCACGGCCCCCAGCGTATGATTCCAGTGGTGCCATACGGTTTCGAGGGCGCCTCGGGCAGCTGCCGGTCCCTGGAAACGACTCACGAGAGCGCCGGCATCCGTCGCGTCCTGCCCCATGCCGAGTGTGAACACGATCTGGCGCTCCTCCCCTTCGGAGAGATCGAAGGGAGCCTGAATCGCGGCACAGGGGTCGAGAGCGGCACCCACCCTGCCTGAAAGTCTGGATCGGTCCATGGCGGCGGGATGCTCCGGGGTGCCGTTGCGTCCCAAAAACTCTGTCCGGTCGCCGCTCACGGTGCGCGTTGCGGCGTCCACGTTGAAGAAGCCGACCCTGCCGGGGAGCTCCATGCTGTAGGGGTTGCGCACGAAGAGCGCACCGCTCCTGGGGTCCACTTCGGTCACGAGATGCATGATCGATTTGGGCCTGAGGTCCCCCATGACCCATTCGACATACCCGGTGGCGGTGAGCCGGCGCGCCCGGTCCGAAGTGTTGCGCACCTTGAGCACGGTGAACTTGATCGGTGCATCCAGGGCCACGTACACCCAGACCTCCGAGTGGATCCCGTCTTCCTCATGCTCGAAAACACTGTAGCCCCAGCCGTGGCGGCTGACATAAGGCATGGCCCCGCGGCAGGGCAGCGGCATGGGGGACCAGAAATGGCCGCTCTCCTCGTCGCGGATGTAAAAAGCTTCGCCGCTCGAGTCGCTCACGGGATCGTTCCCCCATGGAGTGAGGCGCAGCTCATGGGCATTCTCGCACCAGGTGTAGGCGCTCCCGCTTTCCGAGACGACCGTCCCGAAGCGGGGATTGGCCAGCACATTCACCCAGGGGGATGGAGTCGTCTGCTCGCGGGTGGTCGTGACGATGTACTCGCGTCCGTCGGGTGTGAATCCTCCCAGGCCGTTGTAGAACAGGAGGTCGCTTCGGGGCGGCGCGGTCGTGCTCGAGGATTCCGCTCGGTGGGCTCGGATGGGCCTGAGGGGCGGAGCGACTCCTTCCACGGGACCTCGACGATCGATCTGATCCTCCAGCTCCCCTTTGCTGTCGGACACAACGGCACGGGCCACCGTCAGGAAGAGGATGCGGTCCTCCTCCGATATCTGGTCTGCGGGTCTCACGAAGATGCCGCCCGGTCGGTCGGTCACATGGGCTTCGATGCCCGCGGCGATGAGCCCCATGATCTGGTCGTGCAGGAGCTGCCGGTAGCCGGCGTGATCTTCGTTCCAGATCACCAGGTCCACCGCCAGTCCTTTCAGGCGCCAGTAGGCGTGGGCCTGGACGAGCTGGCGCACCAGCTCGATGTTGGCGGCGTCGGCGATCTGAAGGAGCACGATGGGGAGGTCGCCGGAAATGGAATAGCCCCAGAGCCCCGATTGCCCGCGTCGATTCTTGGCGAGGACGCTCGGGTCCGCACGAAGCGTTGCATTGGCGTAGAGGAGCGAGCTCGCCATGCGGCAGTAGAGCTGCGCGTCGGCCTCCGTCGCATTGATCTGCCGCAAGAGCACCTGGCTGTGAGTCCAGGCCAGATCGAAGACCCGGTCGGCGAGCCTCCGATCCTGGTATTTTTCCACCAGGACCAGGGCGCCTTCACGGGTTTCACCGATCCCGGTGACCAGATTAACCTTTGCCGATTTGCCCGGATCGAGCGTGATCCGGTGCCGGATGGCAACGATCGGGTCCAGCACCGAGCCCTGGCTGTCCGAGAGCGGAGATGACGGACCGGATGGAAAGCTCATGGCCAGTGGGTCGGCTACGGTCCTTCCGCGGCCGATGAACCGCCCGCGGTCGGTCTCGTAGGAGACCTCTTCCGACTCGGCACCGTGGACGGCCATCAGGTGAAGCATCCACGGCGGCTGCTCTTCTTCGGAGCGGGGGCGGCGGGTGCAGAGGATGGCCTGCCTCTCGCGGAGGATCTCGGTTTGAACGAAGAGATTGCTGAACGCCGGATGCAGCGCATCGGCGGCCGGCGGCGCCAGGACCACTTCCGCGTAGCTCGTCACCTCGATTGCTCTGCGCGCCCGACCGCGATTGGTGATGGTGATCCGCCGCAGCTCGATGTCGTCCTCGGGCGAGACCGTGATCTCCGTGTGGGTGACCCAGTCGTGGTCCCGGCGGCGGAGCTCGGCCCGCCCTTCGGAGAAAATCGCCTCATAATTGTCAGGTCGTCTGAGGGTCGGCTGATGGGCCGTCGACCAGAGCTCGCCGCTCGTCACATCGCGGAGGTAACAGAACGTCCCCCAGTTGTCGCGGGTCGTGTCCTCACGCCACCGGGTGACCGCAAGGTCTTTCCAGCGGCTGTAGCCGCCCCCCGCGTTCGTAACCATCACATGGTACCTGCCGTTGGAGAGCAGCTGAATTTCGGGGATGACTGTACCGGGGCTCTCGAATACGCGCACGGAGACCTCGAAGCCTTCTTTGGCGGCGTGAGCGTCCGTGGCCTCGGCGGCGATGTGCGAATAGAACGCCGTCGCCTTCGGAATCCGCTCCTGGAGCAGCAGCGTGGTGGCCTGAAACAGCGGGTCCGATTCGAACCGCTTCTGCATCGGGCGGTCCAGGACCAGGTGGGCGAGAGACAGCAGGCTCATCCCAAGGTGGTGAGCCATGAAGGAGCGGACCACGGCGTTTGATTGTCCGCGGGGCAGGCGCGAGGGAGTGTAGTCGATCGCCTCATAAAAGCCGAATCTTCCCTCAAAACCTTCGGCGGACAGTCGCTCGAGATTCAGGCAGGCCTCCCGGGGGGCCACCATGAGCGCCAGCAGCGAGGCATACGGTGCGATCACCAGATCGTCCGCCAGGCCGCGCTTGAGCCCCAGGCCGGGCACGCCGAACGCGCGGTATTGATAGCTGAGATGCACATCGATGGCGTTGTACCCGGATTCCGAGATTCCCCACGGCACCTCGCGCTTCCTGCCATACTCGATCTGCCTGGCCACAGCCGCCCTGCAGGTCTGGTCGAGCAGTGTGCTCTCGTAGCTCGGCATGACCAGGAGCGGCATGAGATATTCGAACATCGAGCCGCTCCACGACAGGAGAATCGGGTCTCCACCGGCGGTCGTGAGGAGACGCCCCAGGGAAAACCAGCTCTCCTGGGGGAGCTCCCCTTGCGCGATGGCCACGAAGCTCGAAAACCTGGCTTCCGAAGCCAGGAGATCGTAGTAACTGGAATCCTGCCGCCGCTCGTCAACATTGTAGCCGATAGCCAGGAGATGACGCGCCTTGTCGTACAGAAAGCCGTACTCCATCCGGGAGAGCTCACCGGCCAGCGCGGCAGTCCGTTCAATGGTCGCAATCCTTGTCGCGGCCCGACGATTTGCCTGGATGATGAGTGTCTGAAGCTCATGGAGTTGTGCTCTCTCCTCGGCCGATGCGTCCAACGGGGGTTGGTGCTCGATTACGGGAAGGAGCTCCACCAGGTTGGCCAACCCGCGCAACGTGGGGATATCGTCCAGATCGTGGAAATCCCCGAGCCTGCTTTGAATGGGCAGGAGCGATGCCCATGGTGCGAGAAGCATCAGTTCATCGAGTCCGTCCCGGCACTGCCGGGCGAGTGCTTCCGCCCACCACTTCAATGGGCTCTGGGGACCGGACCGGACGGCGCCGACGACTTCCGCCGAGGAGGCCGCCAGCCGCTCCAGGCAAAGCCGCGCGGCGGTGAGCGTGGCGGGTGGGGAATGGACCGCGGGGCTCAGCTCCTTCTGCAGCTGGATGAGCGGGGGCGGAGCGTCCTCTCCCGCCGTGTCGGCGAGAATGTTCAGCGTGTCGCTGAGGCCGTCAAACCATCGCGGCCCCAGGATCTTCTGATCGGGAAGGGCGAGGAGCCCGGGTCGCAGGGTGAGCAGATGGCCCGCAAGGTTTCCGCTGTCGACCGACGAAATGTAATTGGGCCGCAGGGGCTTCAGGGATTCGGTGTCGTACCAGTTGTAGAAGTGGCCCCGGTAGCGTTCCAGGCTCTCCATGGTGGCCAAGGCATTGGCCGTGCGCTCGATGAGCACTCCCGCCGAAATGGTGCCGAAATCATACGCTGCCAGGTTCGCAAGCAGCGAAAGCCCCATGTTGGTGGGCGAGGTGCGGTGCGCAACCCCGGCAACGGGATGCTCCTGGTAGTTGTCGGGCGGCAGCCAGTGATCTTCCGGACCGACGAAGGTCTCGAAGAAGGCCCAGGTCTTCCGCGCGATTTTGCGGAGAAAGAGGGTCTGCTCGGGCTTCAGCACGACTTCGCCGCGCTCCAGCGGGCGGCTGACCCACCATGCGATGGCGGGGGAGGCAAGCCAGAGGCCTAAAATGGGCCCGGCCACCACGAGGGCGGCGGGCCTCCAGAGTGCGAGGGCGATCCCCGCGGCGGAGGCGATGACGGGAGCACTCCACATGGACCGAAAGGAGGCGACGAGGTTCGGGCGGTTCTTCTGATCCGGACCGGTCGACGGTTTCCATTCCAGGAGCCGCCTGTGCGTGATCAGCATGCGTGCGACCGTTCGCACAATCGCGTCCAGGCTGAAAAATGCTTCGTAAGGCAGGCAGGCAAACGTGAATGCCGTCTGCGCCAGGTGGGTGGTCGTGGAGTGGATGGCCGCGGAGAGGTGCTGCCCCAAAGTCACGTCGTCGGGCTTGTGAACGACGTTCAGGAGGGAGGTGACCAGCGATGGGATCAGGAAGACCCCGGCCACCGCCAGGGTCCAGAACCAGGGTGCCGGCAGCACCGTCCAGCCCAGCAGCAGCAGCAGGGTCAACGCCGCGGGCGTGAGACTGCGCCGAAGGTTGTCGAGGATCTTCCATCGGGAGAGCATCGAAAGCGGGTTCTTCTCCAAGCGCCCGTCGGGGCCGGGAACGCCCGGCATCGTCCACTGGGCAATCTGCCAGTCGCCCCGAATCCAGCGGTATCGGCGGTTCACGTCCGCGCTGTAGCGAGAGGGGTACTCTTCGTAGAGCAGCACATCGCTCAACAGCCCGGCCCGCGCGTAGCAACCCTCCACGAGATCGTGGCTGAGGATTCGGTTCTCGGGGAAACGTCCGCCCATGACCTGCTCGAACACGTCCACGTCGTAGATTCCCTTGCCGATGTAGGAACCCTCCCCGAAGAGGTCCTGGTAGACGTCCGAGACCGCGCGCGTGTAGGGGTCGATGCCCGGGTCACTTCCCCAGAGCTTCGCATAGCGCGACCGGTTCGTGCCCGGAAGGCTCACCCCCACCCGCGGCTGAAGGATGCCGTAGCCCTCGCGGACGCGCTGCCTGTCCTCGTCGAACTGCGCACGGTTCAGGGGGTGAGCCATGGCTGCCACGAACTGCCGCGCCGATTCCCGCGGGAGCTGCGTGTCGGTGTCGAGGGTGATCACGTACTTCACACCTGAGAGGACCTCGGTTTCACCGACGATGAGCGCGAATCGATGCTTCGAGCCGCCGCGCAACAGGGAATTCAACTCTTCGAGCTTGCCTCGCTTCCGCTCGTAACCCATCCAAACCCGCTCATGGGGGTTCCATCGGCGGGGGCGGTGAAAGAGGAAGAAGACATCCCCATTGGCACCGGCATACTTTTCGTTGAGCTCCCCGATCCTCTTTCCGGCCGTCTGCAGCAGCGACTCATCCTCCGGCAGCGTCTCCTCCATGGCGTCCAGGAAGTCCGTGAGCAGGCCGAAGGTCAGGTTCTCGTCCCGATTGGCCAGGAACCGGACTTCGATCGCCTCGAGGAGATCCTCGATGTTCTTCTCGCTCGTGAGCATGGTCGGGATGACGGCCAGGGTGCGCGATTCGGGCGGAATGCCCTGTGAGAAGTCCATGCGCGGCAGCGGGCGGGGTTTGGCGAGCAAGGTCGCCAGCCAGTTCACGAGGGCGACCGCCAGATGGCTGGCGCAAAGCACCGAGACCACCCCGACCAGGGCGAGCATCCAGCCCTGCACGCCTCCGGCCTGGGCTTTCGCCAGGAAACCGGCCGTGATGGCCGCCATCACGAGCAGGATCGTCCCAAGATAGAGGGTCAGGGGAAACCGCCGGGCCGCTCTCCTGAAAACCTCGGAGGCGGACAAGCGCACCGCCGCCATCTTTTCAAGCCGCACCAGTCCCTTGTCGATCAGGTAGAAGCCGACGTGAGCCGTCCGGTCGTCCACTCCTTTGGCGGCTGCGCCCTCCTGTGACAGTTGAAGAGCTATCTGCGCCACCTCATTTTCGGAGAGCGGGCTCTTCTTCGCTGTCTTCTCCACGGCGTGGCGGTATCGATCACGGGTGGAAAACTCCATCTTCCCGTATACCCCCCCGCTGTCTCGACGCAGGGTCTGCTCGACCACGCTCATGGTCTCGACGAATGCGCGCCAGTCCATGGCCCCGAGAGATCGCAGGCTGCCGATGCTGTTGCTGATGGAAACCTGATCCGCTGCCTGTTGCTGGTTTTCGGACTGCACCAGCTGCTCGATGGTCTGGCCGGACTCGGAAAGCCGCTGCTCGATCCAGGTGAGCGGCAAGGCCAGGGCGTAGCTCTGTCCCTGCAGCCGGCGCGCAAATTCGGCAACAAACGAGCTCACCATCGGTGGGTTGGACCGCGCCATGTCCGCAATCACCAGAATCAGGCTCTTCGGGTCTTTCTCGGCGATCTCCGTCATCTGGTCCGCCCAGTGGTCGGCGTGATTGCGGTCGATCCTGTCCACGGCGATCCGGGCTCCCACGCGCCGGAGGTTCTCGATCAGCGCCAGGCGGAGCATGATGGGAATGGCCCACAGCTCGCCCAGCTTCAGGACGGTCACTCTTTGGTAGGCGATCACGAAGCCGGTGAGGCTTTCCGGGTCCACCCGTCCATCGCCGTGGGAGATCGTTTCCAGTGCGATGTCATACACCCGCGGAAGCCCGGCCGATGGCCCCCTGCTCAATCGCGGCAGCTCCCGGCTGTAGCCCTTGGGCAAGTGCCGCCTGGCCGTCCGAATTTGTTCTTCGATCAAGTAGAAGTTGTCGAGCAGCCATTCCCCGGCCGGTGCAATGCGCCGGCTTGCTTTGACCGCTTCCGTCAGCAGACCGCACGCTTCCATCAGAATCGCTTCATTCTCTCCCAGTCGAGACAGCAGCTGGTCCGGTGTGTACTCAGCACTCAACTCGTGCGAATTGGCCAGGTGCTCGCCATGCTGCTTCATCTGGTCGCTGCTGAACAGCTCCGATCGAAGCGGCAGCTCGTCGCCGCTGTACTTCCGCGCCGCGCCGCTTCCGCTGATGTACGCTCTCCAATGACGCAAAGCTCCAAGGACGGTTTCGCCGCTCCTCTTCATTATTTTAGATTTCTCTTTCCCGCGGACGGAAGGTGCTCCGCCTGATGGTCAACATCGATGATCCGGCCGATATGCTTTCCAATATCGTGAATACGTTCTTAAATCCTTAGTATACGCGCGCACATCAGAGTGTCCAATAGCGACTGTGGGACTCCGCAGCACGTCATTCCGGCGGTTTTCAAGCCGGAATCCAGACTGATCAAAAAAAACCTGGATCCCGGCTAAAGCTTGTCCCGGCAGGCTCTAAGCCGGGAGATTGCCGGGATGACGTTTGCGAGTTCGAGCCCTTAATTGCGTGGACGTGTACTGAGTGCAGCGCGACACAAGAAAGTGTCCGAAAGCCTTGTTCGTCATCCCCGCGAAAGCGGGGATCCAGCGTTCCAGAAAAAAGCTCCGGATTCCCGCGTTCGCGGGAATGACATACATGCACAATGAACACCTTAATGTGTGTGCCTGTAGTTAGAAAGCTCTCCTGCTGAGATTTCAGGTGTTCT
>JBFYYO010000125.1:0-10642 GCA_041310025.1 Syntrophobacterales bacterium | reverse complement strand
GTGCGCATTGTCAAAAGCCCCCAGTGAGCTTCTACGGACTCTCAGTGGGTGTCCTGTAAGGGCGATTCGTATCGTCACCCCTGCGAAGGCGGGGGGCCAGGACCCTCACTGATCCTGGATTCCCGCCTTCTCGGGGATGACAGGCTCGCGCGGTCAAGCTCTTTTTCGACACACTCTCAAAGGACTTTGAGAGTCTTCAGCCACCCCGGTTTGTCGGCCATGGAGGCCTGGATGGCCCGGTCGGAGCCCAGGACCTTGACAATGCCGCGCTCCTTGAGATCGTCCAGCACATCGGCGAAGGCCTCGAAATCCGCGGACGTTGTGGCGAGCACCTCCTCGCGAAGTCTCTGGCGGTCTTCTTCCGTCTCCCCCTTGAGAAAGCGCAGCATGGACTTGTAGCCCTTGGCATCGGGAAGCAGGTGGGCGTCGAGCTGCCCGATGGTCCCGACGATGGCCTTGGAGATCTCGTCGTCGTTGAGGGAATCTCCGCGGAGGAATTCCCCTGAGCGGTCAAAAATATCCAGAGTACTCTGAAGGTTGGGGTCCCGATAGGAGACAAAGACGAGGGTGCCCGAATGTCGGTCCAGCTGGGAAAAGGCACCGTAGGCTCCCCCCTGCACCCGCACCCGCTCCCAGAGCCAGGTGGTGCGCAGGTAGCCCGTGGCCACCAGGGCCGATCCGCGAGAGCCGTGGCCCAGGTCGAAGATGTTCATGCCTTTGCCCACATAGTTCACCTGGCTGGGGATGGACATTCCTTCGAAAAGCGGCGATGCCTGCCTCTGCCAGGAGACCGGCTGGAGTGCACCCCTGGGGTTTTGAGGCAGCTCCCGGACGAAATCTCTCAGCTGGCCCTCCACCCTTCCCCAGTCCCCCGCATCACAGGTCACATTGACAATCATATTGCCGCCGTCGATCAAAAGGCTGCGAACCGACTCCAGGTCTCTCAGCACGGCCGGCCAGTCCTCGTCCACCTTGCGCACCAGATCCCTCAGGAAGAACAGATAACGGATGCCGCTGACCTGTTCGCCAAACCAGTCCGACTCGCTGAAGTGGGACTTGATGCGGAGGCTGACAAACTGGTGGCCGTTGGGCACCAGCCGTTGCTCCACGCGCGCCTTTTCCTCGAGGAGCATCTGGCGAAAGCGGTCGGGATTGTCCATGCGCACGGAGAGCAGAAGGTCTCGCAGAATGTCCAGGAGCTCGGAAGCCTGGTGGGTCATGGCCTTTCCTCTCAGGAAAAGCCAGGTTGAGGCATCCCTCGCACCGACCTTCGTCGATGCGAAAAGCTCGGGGAAGATGCCACCCGTCTTGCGGCCGATGCGCTGGCTGAGGAGAACGTAGTCCTCCTTCTCCGTTCCCATCTCCGTGAACGTCCGTCCGATGAGGGAAATATAGGGCAGCAGCTCCTGGGGCAGGACGTGGAGGTCGAGCCCGAGATCCAGGTACAAAATCCCGTTGGTGAAGATGTCGTGCGTGAGGAGCGTGGTGCGATGCTCCTTGTCTACGGCGATGGGGAGGATCTTGTTCGAGCGCTCGAGATCCTCGATCCTGAGCATGGGGATCGTGGCCAGCGCTTCGGGGGAGTCGGGCTTCGCCTGCAGCTCGCGCAGCTCCAGGGTGTCCTGGACGAGCTTCCGGATTTCCGAATCGCTCAGCTCTTGCTTGAACCCATCGAGCTTCTCTTTCGCCAGCGCTTCCTGCCGTTCGCCGAGCCGCGGGTCGGGTTTGAGCAGCACGGTGGTGCGATGGGGATTCCGAAGTATCATGGACTCGATCAGCTTCGGCAGGAACTTGCGATCGGCAGCGATGCGGGCTTTGATGTCGGCGAGGGGCTTTTCGAAGGCGAGGAGGGCCAGGGGATCGCCGTCGTAGAGCCAGGTCGTCAGGGCACGAAGCATGAGCACGAGCCCACGGGGGTACATGCCCGTGTTGTTCTCCCGGAGCCGGAACTCCAGAGTGTTGACGGAGGCCTCAACGGTGCCTGCGTCGATGCCGTCGCGGGCGAGTTGAGCCAGGGTATCCAGGATCAGCTTTTCCACCCTGCCGCCGTCTTCAGGCTGGATGCCCTTGAGCCCAACCGAGAAGAACATCTGGCGCAGCTCGTCCTCCAGGCCGTGACCTGCGAGGTCATCGCCCAGGCCCGATTCGATGAGCGCTTTCCGGAGAGGGGCCCCGGGCATGCCCAGCAGGCAGTGATTGAGGATGTTGAGGGTGAGGTTCATATCGGGATCCAGGGTGTCGCCGAGAAGCCAGTTGACCGTGACCATGGCCTTGGGGGCATCGGAGGCTCCCTCCTCCCCCTCTCCGGTGACGGCGAAGAACCGGGTCAGCTCGCGAGGCGAGTCGAACGGCGGCTGAATGGGAATGGCCGAATCGGCCTCCCGTCGGGTGAAGTCCTTCAAAGCCTCGTTCATCAGGCGAAGGCGCTCCTGCGGGTCGTCGTCGCCGCAGAAAAAGATCCGCGAGTTGGACGGATGATAGAACTGCTCGTGGAAGGACTTGAACTGCTCATAGGTCAGGGACGGTATAACCTGGGGATCCCCGCCGGAATCGAGGCCGTAGGTGATGTCCGGGAAGAGCGACTGCTGCGAGTATTCGGAGAGCAGCGTGTCGGGGGAGGAGTAGGCTCCCTTCATCTCGTTGTAAACGACGCCCTTGAAGCTCAGGGGTGACCGGGTATCTTCAATGTCGTAGTGCCAGCCTTCCTGCTCGAAGATCCGCGGCGTGATGTGGGGGTGGAAGACGGCATCCAGGTAGACGTCGATGAGGTTGTAGAAGTCCTGCAAATTCTGACTGGCCACCGGGTAGCAGGTCTTGTCCGGGTAAGTGAAGGCATTGAGGAAGGTCTTGAGGGAGCCCTTGAGGAGCTCCACAAAGGGTTCCTTCACCGGGTACTTTCGCGACCCGCAGAGCACCGAGTGCTCGAGGATGTGGGCCACGCCGGTGGAGTCTTTGGGCGGCGTGCGGAAAACAATGCCGAAGACCTTGTTCTCGTCGTCGTTGATCAACGAGAGCAGCTCGGCCCCCGTCGCCGCATGCCGGTAAAGCCGCGCCAGGGTCTTCAGCTCAGGGATCTCCTGCTCTCGCCACAGCTCGAATCCGTATTCCAGTCCCATGTATGGCCTCCTGATTGGGCGATTATTCGAACAAGCCGCTGAACTGGGCAGCTCCGCGTGCAGTGAATCACAAGGGAACGGGTTATATCCTCCATCGATGCAATGCCCGAAACGATCCCGATTTCAGCTGGACTAGATTCTAAGGGCTTTTCTCCGGGATGTGAAGGGGACAATGTCGTTGATTTAAGGGGTGCAAGGGCTGAGCGAAGCTTGTCCGGGATCGAGGAATCCCGCATGCGCAAGCTTCCCTCAGCCCATGGCATCTAATGATCAGTGCCCCGTGAGCTTAAGTCAACAGCACTGTGGGGATGGAATTCGGCCAGGAATCGCCCGATGAAAACCCCGATGTGGTGAGGCTGATCCTGGGCGTGTCTTGACGTGCCCTGCTGTTCCCGGGGCAAGGTTCGAACAAGCTGGAATGACTACCTTCTATCTTGTCCCCGTTTTTTGTCCGGCTGCCCTTCACGGGCCAAAGTCGAGTAAGCGGGAGCGTCAGACAGGTCGTTCATGCTGAAATCTCGAAACTTTAAGCACCTGCAGACCTCAACGCCGCGGAAGGGCCTTCCCACTCACTCGAGGCGGGTGCGGAGGGCCGCAGCCGAAGGACGCGGTCAGAAGGCGCTGACCACATTGACGAACCAGCCTCGGTTCTCGTAGGAGAGGTCCGTCATGTCGTCGGAGAAGTCCGTGAAATTGTACCCCACGCCCACTTTGACATGATCTGTGAGGTGGCGGTAGAGACCCACCAGGAATCCCATCTTGACATCCTCCGCTTCGGTGGCTCGCAGTCGGCGCCACTCCACGAGCCCATCCCATTCGCGGACCAGGTGGAGATCAGCCCGCAGGATCACGAGATCCGCCGTGCTGGAGAACCAGTCGCCCGTGGTCTTGGTCTGCTTGAGCTCACTGAAACGCATCCCGTACTTGGCCCCGACTGACAGCCAGGGCCAGAGGTCGTAGATTCCGTCGATGGAGAGTACGTGGCTGTTCTGAGCGTAGTCGGGAACGAGGTCGCTCGCAGTTCGCTGTCCGGGCGAGGGAAGGGTGTAGAAGTAGGTATATTTGAACAAGGCGTTCAAGCGATCGTGCTTGACCGGCCTGAAGGCAGCCCCCACGACCGCCTCTGTGAAGTCGGCGTCGAAGAACTCTCCGCCCGACGACTCACTCACGGAGAAGTTGAACTTGCCGAGGAGCCGCCAGGACGGGTCGACCTGGTAGCCGGCCGAGCTCTTCATCAGCCACACGTCCCGGTCACCGCTGGTCCCCGACTCGTCGCGGTATTCGAGAGCGGTGGCGAGCTTCGTCCTTTCGTACTTGTACGCCGCGGACACCCCCACGGCGACCCGGTCCAGGTCCCCCGAGGCCTCGTCGCTGATGGTCCCTTGCTCAGCCTTGAGGCCGACGGTCCAGCGGTCGTTGGGGGTGAGATCCATTCCGTATGCATGCACCAGGCTGTCCGGCCCGGCCCCGTCACCCCAGCGGGATTCGTTGAAGACCCGCGCCTGATCGGAGAACCGATAACTGCTGCCGAAAACCAGGGTCGAGTACTGGCCACGGTAAACGCTCTCCGGCCGCTCGCTCTCGTTGGTGAATGCCATGTAGACATTGCTGCGGTCATCAATGCGGTAATCCCCCAAGAGCTTCCCTCCCAGGCCGCCATCTCCCTCCGAAACCTCGCCACCGATCTTGAACCGGGACGTCATCTGCCAGTCGCCGCCAAGCCCGAATCGATTGTTGTCCGATCGCGACCCGGTGGCCCACAGGGTGGCTTGGGCAAATCCGTAGAGCCCCCAGGGCTCGTAAAGCTTCAAAGCATCCGCTTCGGGTCTGGTTTCCCCACTGAGAATCCAATGGCCGTCGGTCTGATATCCTCCCAGCGGCGACGCAGGCTCCGGATCGGCGGGCGCGGGTTGAGCGCTTCCGTCCGGGGCCATGGGAGCTGCCCCTGGCGAAGCCTTTGCCCCCCTCTTCGAGCTCTTCTCCGCAAGCCGCCGGTAATCCACCCTGACGATGGCGTCCGCGCGCTCGCCCTCCTCCGAGAGGGTCTCGCTGACATTGGTGGTGCTGACATCCCGGTCGTCGGCCCGTATTCCCCCCGATACCGTGAATTCATCGTTCAGCTTGTGGCGCACGCCGCCCTCCGCAGCCATGAAGGTCTGGCTGTCGCTATCCCGCGCGTCTCCCTTGAAATAGAGCCCGCTGCGCTCGCCGACGGGGACCCTCGCCGCAAACCCCATTTGCTCCATGCGCTCGTTGTCGAGGGCGATCTGCCCAGGCGCAGAAAACCCCCCCTCCCGGTTCTGCCAGTATCCGGCAAACCGACCCCTGGCCCCTTCCCACACCTCGCTGAGATCCAGGGCGCCTTCGAGCCGCCATGCATCGGCGATGTCGTCGGTTCCCGTCTGCTCATTGAAATCGAATCCCCCGGTGATGGACGAAAGCGTGCTGGTCCCCGGGCCATCGGACCGTGCAAACTCGCCTTTGAGATAGGTCCCCGGCTTGTAACGGAGAAAAACGTCTGCACCGCCGAGCCACTGTTTGGAGTCGTCCTCCCCCTGCCGGTAACCCGTAACACCCAGCCGCACGTGATCGCCCAGCCACTGGCTGGCCCGGAAGCCCCCGGCCAGATCACTGGTGGCCGTGAGTCCCGGCACGTACTCGTAGGTTGCCACGAGATAGACGGGATTGCCGCTCAGGGTCGAAGTCTGGATCAGGGTGCTGCCGTCGGCGACCGAGGGGAGCGGTGCTCTCAGGATGATTCGTCCCTGCAGGTAGTTGACATCATAATCCAGGGCGGGAGCCAGTTGGTACCTCTCGATGGTGAAAAGCGAATCCTTGTCGCGGATCTCGACCCAAACCCGCTCGGACCCTTCGGTGATGTCCATGTGACGCAAATAGTAGAGGGACCCTCCCGTACCCCGGAATTCGTCTCGCGCCGCCAGGGTTCCCGGCTCGGCAACGAACGCGTTCACCCGCGTCTTCCGCTCACCGTAGGATGTGCTGCCCTGAGGGGCGATCACGAGATTGGCCCCGTACAGGCCCCGGCTGTACTGGGTCAGCTCCGTTCCTGTCCACTCCGTCTGAAAATTCCCCCACATGACGTGGGAATCGCCCCGATCCACTCTCACGTAGAATTTCCCCTGAGTCGGGGCGTCATCGACGATGGTCGAATCGTCGCCGTACACGGGATAGAACAAATCCGGGTCGATTCGACGGAGCAGGTACATGGGGTCTTTGGAGTCGAAATTGCTGAAGAGGTCTTTGAGCGGGCGCTCGCGTGTGTCGGCACTGGCTGTGAGCAGATACTCGCCCTTGATCAGCCCCTTGAGATAGAACGCCCCGCGCCCGTCGATGTAGATGTCCTTCTCGTACTTGGCGGTGGTGTCGCGCGTGAGCAGCTTGGCCGGGCCCGTGGTGTGGCTGCCGCCAAAAGTGATATCAGCCAGCGCCACATAAAACCAGTCGTTCTTGGGGATGGACACATTGCGCCTGAAGATCATCCCGCAGCCGCTTTCATCCGCGACGGACACTTCCACGGTGTGCGGCCCCGCCGGCATGATCTGTCGCGAAGCGAACTTTCCCTCCCCGTCCACCGGCACGCGGATCCCAAATGCCGTCACCGTACTGCCGGCCTTGACCCTGTCGCCGTCAACCGTGACGAAGCCTCCGCGAACGGGGATGTTGGCGAGAGTGCGGCTGTTTTCCCCGTAGCCGATGAGCCGCTCCCGCTCGGGGCTCTCCCGGTCGCTCAGCAGAGGCCGCTCCTTGACAAACGCCAGCTCCTTTAACGCGGTTTCGTCGAATCTGCCCTTTTCGTCGTAAACACGGAGCAGGAAATAGACGTTTTCCGGTGCGTTGGCGGGTACGGTCCACACGGCGGAATCGTTCACCGCGAGAGGGAGAACGGCAAAGGGCTGTTTCTGGATGGACTGGCCTCTGAGGAAGATCCGTACTTCAGCTTTGTGGACCCAGAGCGCATAATTGCAGTGGCTGTAGAAAGTGACGGGCTCGGTTGCCAGCGTCCCGTTGGGGGTGGTCCAGACGTTCAGTGCAGGAGCAATGGCAAGGGGGTCGTAGCGAACCCGGATGTCAGCCTTTTCCAGCGCCACATCGACGCGGCGCTCGCGATCGGCCTCCGAAGGCCTGCCTTCCTCACCCATGACCACCCCGTCGATGCTGATGCGAAAGGGCATATCCTGAACGGTTCCGGCCTCGGATCCGGTCTCGGGCTGAGCCTGCCCTTCTTCAGAGGGCACTCCGTTCCCGCTCACCGCCTCGTCAAACCAGATCCGAATCTCAACCCGGCGGTTGGCGGCTCGCCCGGCCTCCGTGCCATTGCTCGCCAAGGGTCTGCGCTCGCCTTTTCCTTCGGCAGCCAACCGGTCGGCGCCCACGACCGCGGAGTCCTTGATGTATTTGGCAACTGCCAGGGCGCGAGCGAGGGAAAGCGCCCGGTTGTCGCGGAAGAAGCTCTTGAGCTCACGCCGGATATGCTGATTGTCCGTGTGCCCCGTAACTGCAATCCTGAGATTCTGCTTGTTCCGAACCTCCGAAAGAATCTCATCGAGCTGTGCCCGCGCCAGGGGGGTGAGCTCGGCACTTCCCGACTCGAAGAGGGCGGCCTGCGGCTCGTCGCGGATCACGCGCGTGAGCCGGGGAGACGTCTTGGGGAGCGTGCCGGCCCCCTCACAGATGATCTCCACTTCACTGGGATCGAGGCCCGAGGCTTCGCAAAGGGATTCCATGTCCCTTTCAGCGCTGGGCGGCACGTGACGCCCGGCTGTCAGACTCCGGTCCACCATCTTCCCCCTGACCTCGCCTGTCAGGTCGGCATGGGCGGTTGAAGCCGCAACGAGGATCAGCAGGTGCGCTGCTATGCACAAGGATCGAACTGTGAAGTCACTCATCTGCCCGTCACGATCTCCTCTTCAAAAACCAGCGTGTAGCGATTCTTCTCCGTTCGCCAATGCGAGGAGATCAGCTGTCGCAGGGAGTCCAACCGCTTGTCGACCAGGCTTCGGGGCTCACCGCCCGTGCGGTAGGCGATGCGAACCACCGCGGGCTGATCACGCAGCTGAGCCTGAAGCCCTTCAAGCTGCTTTTTCCATTGTTCCCGCAGCTCGGTCCCTCCCGGTGTGAAAGCGCCGTCATGCACTTCGATGCGCACCACCCGGAGAACCGATGCCCCAAAGTTCATCTTGATCAGCTTGCCGCGAGTGATCCGTGCCACCAGGGGATTCTCCGTGGTGACTCGATACCCGGTGGGCAGCGTCCGCTCATCGAGCTTGAGCACGAAGTTGGCGCCGCGGTCCGCATCGGGAAGCTCGGGACACGGCACGTGGAACCGGCCTTCCGAGTCGGTGTTGATGAGGAGCCCTCGCACCGTCGAAAGCCGCACATTGGCCAGACCCGGCTCCCCCTCGTCCGGGTAGCCGTTGGAGTTCTTGTCGTCGAAAACCTTGCCAATGACATCAGGACAGTCGAACACCGCGTCGGGAACGATGCGGACCTTGGCCGAGGCGATGTTCGAGACATTGTTGTTGGTCAGCTGGCTGAAGGCCCAGGCGAGGTTGGTGTACTCGCCCTCTCCGACACCCGTCCCCACCACCAGGACGAACGTGATGGTCTTCTTCTCACCTGCGGCAAAGGTCAGATTCTTCCAGAGGAGCTCCCGCCCCTCCACCACGGGCTCGACCTTCTTGCCGTTCAGGGTGCCGCTTCCCTGGCGGTACTTGAACCCCGGCGGCATGCGGTCGTGGAGCGTGATGTTGGTCAGGGCATACTTGAGCGTGTTGGTGGCCGTGATGGTATACGGAACCAGCTCACCCCGGCGAACGTTGACCATGGGCGTGGTCTTGGTAACCTTGATGGCACCACTGGCCAGAAAAGGATCGATGGGAATGTGGTTGTTCAAGGTGTTGACTGACTGGCCGGGCACCAGGGAGAACCGGAGATAGTACTGAGTGGACGCCGCACCGGCCGACACTCCCGCCGAAGAAGGGGAGCACGCGTCCGGGTCGTGGAAAGGAGCCGAAGCCCCCGGCGCCGTACCGCTCGTCTGGATCAGCAGGGGGTTGGGGGAGCTCCCCACGGCGAGGGTCGCGGTGCAGGGCGCGATGGTGTTCGACGGGAACGGCAGGTAACCCGTGGGCGGTGTGACCGTTATGGCGTATTCCCCTGCGGGAGCGCCCCTCAGCAGCAGAAACTGGTATACCCCATCCGTCGTCGTCACCTGACTCCGGTTTGCGAGTCCACCCACCAGGTGAACGGCAGGATTGAAACCGCTCGGCCCGGAAAGCTCCACCGTCGCTCCTGCAACCGGGTTCCGCGTGACGGAATCATAGACAACGCCTCCCGGATCGAGCGGCAGGTCCTGGTTGATGACGTTGTCCCCGGGATTCAGGGAAAGATCCCGGATGGTACCGTAGGTCAGCACAGCGCCCGGGTGGACCGAAACGGGCATTCCCATGACGATCCCGTTTTGCGGGTGGCGGAACCTTATCTCGTAGCGATCCGTCGGATCCGGCGGGAAGTTCGGCGTGACATTGGCGAAAGAGTAGCCACCCTGGGCGTCCGTCGTTGCTTGAGCGACCATGGTGAACGTCGTGGAGAAGGGATCCGGCCTGCGAATCAGCTCAACGGTCCAGCCGGCCCTTCCCACCCCTTGGCCGTCATTGTCGATTCGGTCATGATTGGCGTCGAACCACACTCGGCCGGAGACCTGCGCGGGAGTCATCAGCCGCTCGCCGAAATTGTAGCTCGTCCCGGTCAGGTTGGCGGAGGTTATGGGGATGGCTGAAAACCGGTCGTTGGAGACGGTGCCGCCGAGAGAGCCCACGGTTTCAAGGCCGTCCCCGAAGTTCTGCGGCTGAACTTCCGCCAGTGTGTAGCCGCCGGCACCCGGAAGCGGCAGATCGGCAAAGGAGTATGAGCCATCAGCAGCGGTAGAGGTGGTCCGCGAAACCGCGGTTCCCCCTGTGTCGGTTCCGGTCAGGGTGATGGTGACCCCCTGGATGGGGGCCTCGCCGGATTCCTTCAGACCGTTGTAGTTGGAGTCCACATAGACAAACCCCGAAAGCCCGCCTCCGCGCTCGCCAAAGTCGTAGCCCGAGGCTGCCGTGGTGCCGCCCAGGACCACGCCGCTGATAACGTCGTTGCCGGCGTTGCCCCCGGCCGTTCCGGCCCGGTCCTGACCGTCAGCCCAGGCGGCGGGCTGCGTCTCGGTGATGGTGTAGCCGGAACCGTTGCTGGCTGGAAGATTCACGAAGGAGTAAGACCCGTCGGCAACCGTGGTTGCGGTGCGCGTCACGGCATTGCCGGCGCTGTCGGTTCCCGTCAGGGTGATCAGAACCCCGGCGATTCCGGTCTCCGTCGAATCTCTCGATCCATTGTTGTTGGAGTCGACGTAAACCGTTCCCGAGAGGCCGACGCCACGCTCGCCGAAATCGTAGCCGGTCCCGTTCTGCCCCGCCCCGACCGTAAGGCTGCTGAAGACGTCGTTGACCGAGTTGTCCCCGCCAAGGGAC
>JBFYYO010000124.1:0-10798 GCA_041310025.1 Syntrophobacterales bacterium | reverse complement strand
GGCGGTCTTGCGCAAAACGGAAGCCTCACCCGCCACAACTGCTCAGCGAATCAAAGAATCAGAGAAACTGAAACCACCGACGGGTCATCGGGATCCCGCCTTCTCGTGAACCCGAAAGCACTGCACAAGCGGAGCATGGGCTGGTTTTCGCTCAGAACCTCTCCATAAAGCTCCCGAATGGATCGCTCCCGCCCAAGATCGATGATGCGCCGCATCAGCATGGGCCCCAGCCCCATTCCGGTCATGTCACCGCGCAGCAGGATGGCGAATTCCGCCTGCTGATTGTCGGGATCGGCCGTGATCCGCACGCTGCCCAGGAGCTCCTCGCCGCCGGCTGGAGCAGCGGGCACGAGCACCAGCGCCATCTCGCGGTCATAGTCGATCTGCGTCAGACGTGCGGCCAGCTCACGGGGAAGCGTGCGCATGTGGTGCAGGAACCGCATCCGGATTTCGTCCGGGGAGAGCGCGGCAAAGAGCTTCTGCAGACCGGGCTCATCCTCCGGCCGAATCGGACGCAGGAGATAGCTGCCCCCGTCAGGCAGCTGAACGATCCTCTCGAGCTCTTTCGGGTAGGGGCGAATGGCCAGCCGTTCAACGGCGGGGGCCGTTGTGCGCCTCACCCTCATCCGGGCATCCAGGACCACGACACCTTCCGAATGGGCCAGGAGCGGATTGATTTCGACTTCGGCGATCTCGGCCACGTCGCAGATCAACTGAGACAGCTTCACCAGCGTCAGTGCTATGCATTCCAAGTCCGCGGATGCGGCTCCACCCTCACCCTCCAGCAGACGAAAGACCCGGGTGCGGGTCATCACCTCCCGGGCCAGGTGCATGTTGAGCGGCGGCAGTCCCAGGGAAGTGTCCCTGATCGCCTCCACCGCCGTCCCTCCATGGCCGAAAAGAATGGCCGGCCCGAACTGCGGGTCCTCAACCATGCCGAGAATGAGCTCATGCCCCAGCAAACGGCGGATCACCGGTTGCACTGTGAGGCCGAGAATGCGTGCATCAGGACATGACTTCCGTACGCAGCTGAGCATCGCCTCGGCAGTGTGCAGGACTTCATCGGGGGTTTCCAGATCCAGGCTCACACCGCCCACGACACATTTGTGGGTGATGTCGGGCGAGAGAATCTTGAGGGCCACGGGACCATGGATCTCGGCGGCTGCCTTGGAGGCCTCCTCGGGGGTGCTCACCTCATAGGTCGGAACCACCGGAATTGCATAGGCGGCAAGGACCTTCTTGGCTTCCACCTCGGTGAGCCAATGTCGATCCTCGGCCAGGGCCCGCTCGATGATCTCACGCACTTTTTCGACTTCCGCGGAGAAGCCGGCGGGGATGCTCGGCGGCGTTTGCATCAGCAGGCCCTGATTGCGCTGATAGCGGATCAGCTGCATGTATCCCCGGATGGCGCTGGTTGGCGTCTCATACGCCGGAATCTGGTTTTCACCGCAGAGAGCCCTGGCCTCGGCCACGGCCTTTCCACCGAGCCAGCACGTGAGGACCGCATGGGCCTTAAGCTTCTGAGAAGGTGGCCTCAGCACGGCGATCAAGGCTCGCGCGACGTCGGCTGCGGCAACATTCGCGGAAGGAGAATGCAGGAAGAGGAGCGGACCTTGCCGATCCTCCAGGAGTGTCTTGAGAACTTCGGCATATCGCTCAGGGGAGGCGTCATGGGGGAGGTCTATCGGATTGCCTTCCGACCAGCCTGTGGAAAGGACGGAGCTCAAGCGAGACACGGTTTCGCCGGACAACTCGGCCCGGTGCCCCCCTTCATCGAGCAGAGCGTCGGCCGCCAGGAGGCCGGCTCCCCGCCCGTTGGCCACGATGGTCAACCGGTCCCCCATCGAAGGGCTTGCGATGCCGAGAGTCCCCACAGCGTCAAAGAGCTCCAATAGATCATGGACTCTGAGCATCCCCGCGCGCCGGAAGGCGGCGCCATAGACGTCATCCGAGCAGGCCATGACCGCCGCATCCGAAAGGGCACCGAGGGGCTCCTCCCGGCGCCGGTTGCCTTTCAGGACGATCACCGGTTTCATGCGGGCAGCGGCCCGTGCAGCCGACATGAATTTTCGGGAATGCGCGATCCTCTCCAGGTAGACAATGATCGCGCGCGTTCGCGGGTCGTTGGCCAGATAGTCCAGCATGTCCCCGAGATCCACGTCCAGCATCTCACCGAGCGAGACCAGGTGAGAAAACCCGATGCTTGTGGAACATGCCCGGTCGAGAACCGCCGATCCGACTGCATCGGACTGGGTGACCAGAGCCAGTTGACCCGGCAAGGCCTGCGCATGGGCGGCACTGGCGTTGAGGCGAACCGCAGGGGTCATGATCCCCAGGCCACCGGGCCCCAGGATGCGCAGAAGATAGGGCCTGGCAGCTTCCAGGATCTTCTTGCGAAGCTCGCCATCGGCCGCAGTCATGGCACCCCCCTTGCCTCCAGATGCAGCCAGGACGACGGCGGCTCGTGTACCCCGCTCACCCAGCTCAGTGATCATCGGCGGAACGGAATCCAGCGGCGCGCAGATGACAGCCAGATCCGGAGCCTCCGGCAGGTGCCCGATGCTCGCATGACATGTCATGCCTCCCAAGGCCCCAAGGGATGGATGCACGAAAAAGAGACGATCTCCAAACCCTGCGCCGAGGAGGTTCCTGGCGACGGTTTCATCGACCGGTGATGGGGGTTCTCCCGCACCGATCCACGCGACCGAGGACGGCTGCAGTAAGGCATCGAGATTCCGAATGGTCATTCGAGTCTCCCTCCACTGGTCAAATGTCCGCTTACCTGGTGCAAGGCTCTCCCGTTCAGGCTGAAATCTCCCTTTTCCTGGACTCGCGCAGAGATGCAGAGGTGCAGAGAAGAGCTGAGAATGAAAAGTCCTTACCTGCGCCGGGGTGCTGCGCGAGAATGGAGGAAATCATCCATTCTGCCACAGGCATGATTATGTTACCTGTTGTAGAAGTCAACACTTGTCACCCTGATGATCTGCATCCGTGGGGGCTTCGCGAGTCAACCAGACACTTCCATGGATCATGAAATGCAAAGACGGCTCTTCACGAGACGGACGATCTGAGAGTACTCGATTACAATGGACATCGCGTGCTCGCCAATTTCAACTTCGAAGAAATGGGCGAACCGATCTACTATGAACCGAAGGGCGAGCTTCACAAAGCCGCCTAGATGCTCGGCATGAGACGTTGTGGGCAGGCCCATGGCGGGCCTGCATTCTTTTTTGAACGGGAGAGCCCGCCCTGTCCGTGAACAATCGTAGCCCTTGACACCCGGATGGTTTAATCATAAAGCCAGACCACCGGCTCAAACACAACAGCGGGAAGGTGAAGATCATGCCTTGTCCCGAGATAGCGTCTGGGCTCATTTTTCGTTGCAGTACTGAAACCTAAATTGAGCGATTAGCTCTTAGCTGTTAGATATTAGCTCAACAATTTTCATAGGATATCCCACCATTCATCCGAACTTGGTGAGTGAGAATCTATGAGGCACAACTTACTGAAGTCTTTGGCTAAATGCTAATCGCTAACGGCTAACCGCTCAGACTAGGTGAAAGAAGCACCAGTAGAGGAAGAGAGAATTCAGCATGCATGACGGTCTCATTTGGTCCGAAGAAGCTCTGGAGAGGCATACGGCTTCCCCCTACCCGGATGTTCAGTCCTGGGCGGTTTCCACCCTGCTCCGGCTCTGCCCGTCCGCATGTGCCGACCGCATCTCGGATTGGCTTCGCAGCACGACACCCGCTGTTGTCCGGGCGGTGCTTCTCCACCTCCTCTCCACATCCAGCCCGGCCCGCGATCTGCTCCCATCGCTGAAGGATCTCTATATTTCAGGGGACGCCGAGTTGTCATCCCTCGCCATCCGGGTTGCGGGATACTGGAAGGTTCCGGATACGGCG
Source organism: Syntrophobacterales bacterium (assembly GCA_041310025.1). Classification (GTDB taxonomy): domain Bacteria; phylum Desulfobacterota; class Syntrophobacteria; order Syntrophobacterales; family Syntrophobacteraceae; genus JALOOX01. Next base: position 6,893 of record JBFYYO010000124.1, on the reverse strand, counting down.
GCATGGATCCAGGAGAAGATCCTGCAGAATCAGCCCCTGAGCCCGGACCAGATCACCGCCATGGTTGAGGCGCTTGGCCTCACCCCCGGCGAAACGGCCTACGAGCTGCTCAAAGCCACTGAAACCAGCATGGCCGGGAAACGGACTTCGCTCTGGATGTCTTATTACGATGCCCTCCTTTCCCACGGCAGGCGCGAAGACATCGACACTCTCGTTTCTCTCTACGCGGATCTCGAGCAGGACGAGCCCCTGCGCCGCAATGCCATGCAGATCCTGATTCACAAGACTGATCCGGTGCTGAACCCTTCGGATCTGCTTTTCGGGAACATCGAGCGAATCCAGGACCACCTCACGGCCCGCCTGGACCTCCTGCTTCAAGCCGCTGGAGGGCGAACCGACTTCGCTGCCCAGAGGCAAATCCTGCAGGAGCTTCGCCCCTACCTGGAGGTACTGCGCCCCGAGAATGTTTCCATCGCCAGGGAGCATCTGCGGGAGGCTCTCGAGATTGTCGAGGAGATAGAGCCTTTCCTCAGGCACATGGCTCTCAGCGCCCTGGGTGGCGAGAAACGGTGCAAGCCCAATTCCGACGAGGCCTACGCTCTGACTGCCCTGGGGTTGTGTGGATTCCTCAGCGGGCTCATCGAGCGCGCTGTCCCCGCTCCTGCCTCTGATGCACCGTGGGATGAACGTTTGGAGTTTGTTCTCACGGACCATTTTCTGAAACCTGTCGAATTCCATCTGCTCGAATCCATCGTTCGCGATGCACCGCGTGATGCGCTCATGGCAAAGCTGACCGAGTCCCTGGAGGCGAGCCCCGTCAGTTGGAAGACGTATCAGGCCATGGAGATGCTGGGGCTCCTGGGTGCATCGGAACGTGTCGACGCCATGGTCCGGGTCGCCCAACGCGTGAAGGACCCGGCGCTGCTCGAGGTTGCCGAAAGGGCCTTCAAGCGAATCGGTTGGAGATCCACGGGACCCCTCATTCCCCTGCTCGATGCCTCAGCCAGCCATGAAAGAGCCCTCGCCCTCAGGGTCATCTCGGAGCACCCCTCCCGTCGAGCAGTGGACGCGATCCTCGAGCGTTTCCCGAAGCTATTCAGCGAAGAATCGGCTCAGCTGCTCCAGGCGGTGGAGGAGATGGGCGCCGACGCCTTTCTACCGCTCCTTGAGAAGGAATATCGGCCGGGTGAATGGCGAATGGCCCAGGCCATGCTTCGACTTGGCCGCATCATGGGGTGCGAATCGGAGCTCATGGCGGACCTCGAGCGTGAGGTGGCCGACCACGAACGATTGCTCCGGCAGCAGGAGGCCCTTCTGACCCGGGGCTTCCGTGACTGGCCGGACCGGATCGACCTGGATCTCAGCTGCAGGCAGTGCGGCCGGAGGTACACCTACGCCGTGCGGGAGGTTCATCTGCATCCCCACCGGAAATCCGAACTGGACCCGGATTCTCCGGAAGGAGCCCCTTACCAGCATGGCGTGGTGATCTGCGATGATCTGAGATGCAAGAACTGCAGCGCTCTCAACGATTTCGCCTTAACGCGTGAAGCCATCGGGCAGATCGCCGCGGAGTCGCTCAAGCTGCTGGCGCTCTACCGATCCAAAGCCTCCCCTCCGCCGTACTATCCCGTGAAGCATGTCGAGACAGGCGACAAAAAGGGTGAATCGCCGTCGCTGGTAGACCTCGAAAAAGAGAATGTGGAAGCGGTGCTTCGCAACTCGACCCAGCCCAAGGCTCACCTGGCCCTGGGAAAATTCTACGAGTACGTGAAGGTGTTTCCCAAGGCTCGAACGGCCTTTCTGAAAGCTCTGGACCTTGACGCCCGCGCTCTGGAGGGCATGGCGGGCCTGGCGCGCCTGGATCATGCCGAGGGGAAGCTGGAGGAGGCGTATGACTGGATCGATCGCTGCTACAAGGACTTGCCCGACGGCCGCATCTACCTGGCCCAGGACTCGCGGCAGTTCAAAAAGGCCGTCCGGGAAAAGCGGCGCGAATTCGCCCGATCTCTGGGGATCCATCCCGATGAGGCCCCGGTAAAGGTCAGATTCCAGATCGATTCCCCGGACTTCCCCAAGAACCGCCCCTGCCCTTGCGGCAGCGGCAAGAAGTATAAGCTCTGCTGCATGCCGAAGGGCTCCGACCAGGGGTGATTGGCTCAAACCACGCGGAGTGGATTCAACAGAGAGAAGGAACTGCGGGATCTCCCGCTGAACCACCCAAAATATGTGAAAAAATCATCGCAAAGTTATAATGTGCTTCATCAATGGATGTGGTAAGGCTGTCTCTCTTCCTTAGAATTGGCAGTGGAAACCCCCGGTGGTTCGGAGCGCCTTCAGGCCGAGCTTGCGTGTTCGGTCGAATGAAGACTCCGGACCGGTGTTGAGACTGACCTCCATGGAGGATATTCATCGGTGAATCCCTATGGGCGACTGGTCCATGGCCAAGAACAAGAAATTTCCTATGAACTTGAGCAACCCGAAACCGTCGTCGGTCGATCCGAGAGTTGCGATATTCGCCTGGACGACCCTTACGTATCACGCCGCCAGGCCCTCATCGTCATGGACAAAGGGATCGTGCGGATCGAGAACCTCGGCCGCAATCCCATCCTGCTCAACGGCGAGTGCATTGAGAAATCTGTCCTTCAAAGTGGCGACATGATCCTCCTGGGCAGGACACAACTGGTTTTCATGCTTCAACCCCCGATGTCTGATGCATCTTCTTATTCCGATGACGGAGACCTCGACCCGGATATGACCTTTCTTCTGCCCGAGCATCAGGCTCTGAAGAGCGTCCCGAAGCCGGTCGCCGCCGGCAGACCGCGGTGGGAAGAAGCCTTGAGGACCTTCTCGGAGCGGATCCTCACCGGAGGCAACAGGTGGAGGCTCACTCCCCTCCGGGCAGCCCTGCTTCTGGCATTGATCCTGATAGTTCTCTATTTCATCTTCTGACGGCCTTGGTGCCGTCGGCGAAAGCCATCCGGATTACGGAGATGCTCTATGCTCGATGCGCGAGAGAACACCCCGTCCGCATTTTGGTGGCCTTATCCAGCATCCAGCATCCAGCTTCCAGGGCTCAGTATCCAGGTGCTTCCTCCGTCTCCACGGAGAAAGGTCCCGTGCAGAACCCGCATGTCGGCCGACAAACCCGGGCGCCGACTGCCAACAGGAGAGGATGATCCATGCCTCTGACCCAGGACAACAGATTGATGGCCATTGACACCCCGCTCGGCAGGGATGTCCTGCTTCTCACGGGGTTCAGGGGAGCGGAGGCCATCTCCTCACCCTTCAGCTTTGAGCTCAACCTCATCTCTGAAAACCACGACATCAGCTTCGAGAGCATCATCGGGAAGAACGTGACCGTCTCCCTGGTCCTGGCCGATGGACAGCAACGGGTTTTCAACGGCCTCGTGTCGCGCTTCTGCCAGGGACGCGGGGGCGGCGAGGAAGGCAGCGACCCGCGCTTCTCCCACTATGCGGCCACCATGGTTCCCTGGGTCTGGCTCCTCCAGCACATGGCGGACGTGCGCATCTTCCAGGAGCTCAATGCCCCGGACATCATCGAAAAAATTTTCAGGGAAAGCGGTTTCAACGATTTCAGGATCAAGCTGAGCGGCAGTTACGAGAAAAGAGATTACTGCGTCCAGTTTCGGGAGACCCACTTCAATTTCGTGTCCCGGCTCATGGAAGAGGAAGGCATTTTTTACTACTTCGAGCATGAGCGGGGCAAGCACACCCTCATTTTGGCGGATTCCCCGTCGGAGCACAAAAACTGCCCGCACCAGGAATCCGCCCGCTACCAGATCAGTGCCGGAATGCCCCTCGAGGAGGACGTCATCCAGGGTTTGGTGAAAGCCCAGGAGGTCAAGCCGGCCAAGATGACCCTCAACGACTACAATTACAGCATGCCCAACACCGACCTTAGAAGCAGCGTTTCGAGCCGCCAGGTCCAGGGACAGGGCGAGCGCGAGGTCTATGACTTCCCCGGACTGTATCCCAACAAGGGGCGAGGCGAGCGGTTGACGACCGTTCGCATGGAGGAGGAAGAGGCTCGCATCACGACCATCGAAGGATCGAGCAACTGCCGGGCGTTCACCACCGGCTACCGGTTCACCCTGAAGGACCATTACCGGAACGATTGGAACAATCGGGCCTATGTGCTGACGGAGATCGAGCACGAGGGAAGCCAGGGGGGCAATTTCCCCGGGGCGCGGGGAGAGGGGGGATTTTCCTATTCGAACCGGTTCAGATGCATTCCCGTCGATGTGCCCTTTCGCCCCGAGAGCCGTGCGACAAAACCCGTGGTCCACGGGACTCAGACGGCCGTCGTGGTGGGGCCGTCCGGCGAGGAGATCTACACCGATGAGCTCGGCCGCATCAAGGTTCAGTTTCACTGGGACCGCAAGGGCAAGAAGGATGAAAACAGCTCCTGCTGGATCCGTGTGGGCCAGCTTTGGGCCGGTGCTCAATGGGGCGCCGTCTTCATACCGCGCATCGGCCAGGAGGTCATCGTGGCGTTCCTGGAGGGCAATCCCGATCGCCCCCTGGTCATCGGCTGCGTGTACCACCAGTCCAACCATCCTCCCCTGGACCTTCCGGGCGAAAAGACCCGCTCCACGGTGAAATCTGACTCCACCATCGGAGGCGGGGGCTTCAACGAAATCCGCTTCGAGGACAAGAAGGGGCAGGAAGAGATCTACGTCCATGCGGAAAAGGACCAGACCATCGAAGTGGGAAACGATGAAAACCATACGGTGAATCACGACAGAACCATCACCATCATGAACAATTCCACGAAGACCGTTCAGGGAAAACAGGACACGACGGTCATGCAGGCGGTGACCATCAACTGGATGCAGGGGGCCACGGTCACGATCGGAGCCTCCGGGCTCACCGTCAGCTCGGCGGGCCCCATCTCCATCACCGCCCCCAGCGTCACCGTGTCGGCCGGAAGCATCTCGCTCGCCACGCCCGTCGTGCAGGTGGCGGGAATAGTCCAGTGCACCACCCTCGTGGCATCGGTGGGTGTCGTTTCCCCGTCTTATTCGCCGGGTGTCGGGAACATTGTATGACGGATGAGCAGCGACGGATCGACGCTTCAGGTCGACCGCCCCTCATTTCACGCCTGAGGGATGGAGACCTCGGTGTCAGGCTGGAGGCCCTGGGGGAATGCCTGGGGATTGAGCGGTTGGCAGAGGGAGAGCATTCGCCCCTTTCCGAACGCCTCCTCGATCCGGAACCGGGCAGCCGAATCCTGGCCATCGAGGCCCTTCTGCGATGTGGCGAGGACGGCGTTGCGCCGCTTATTTCGGCCCTTCATGCCGACCAGCCGACGGTGGTCAGAGCTGCCGCCGCTTCGGCCCTGGGCCGCATGAGTCTCCCGGCGGTGGAAGCAGCCGGGCCTCTGGCCGCCTGCATGGAGAGTGACGATGAAGTTCTCAGGTTCCACGCCGGACGTGCCTTGGGAAAAATGGGCGAGGGAGCAGTCCCCTTTTTGCAGCCTTTGATTCATAACCCCAGCCAGGAGGTGGCGCTGGCAGCCCTGAACGCCTTGTCGAGCATCGGCCCCGAAGCCTCCGGAGCACTGGAGGATCTGAAAGCCCTTGAGGAATCCGCTCCCGCGCCAGGGGTTGGCCTGGCCTCCAGCGCGGCCCGGGCCCGGATCACGGGGGAACCTGCGGCTTTGCTGGAGTCGTTGGCTGCATTGCTCGCTTCTGAAGATCCCCAGCTCCGCGCAGACTGCCTGCGGCAGATGGCGGAGCTGGGAGAAGCCGCTGCACCGGAGCTTGAGGCCATCCTTGGAGGGCTTTCAGACCCGGTCGCCTCCGTTCGAGCCACGGCCGCCGTCACCCTGGCCCGGATTCAGGCGGATCCTGCACAGGTGGTTCCCTTGCTCAGCGAGCGGCTGGACGACTCCGAACCCGAGGTCCGTAAAGCGGCGGTCATGGCCCTTGCCCATTACGGACCCCAAGCAGCCTCGGCCCTGCCCCGGCTCCGGCAAATGGAGGCCGCGGAGGAGGCATCCATCCAGGCCATGGCCCATGCGGCGGCGGACAGAATCGACGAGGAGACGGGGTGATGGAATGACACGGGGACTGGTGAGCTCGCAGGCCCTTGATCCGAGATTCCTGAGATTTGAACAGCCTGAAGATTTCCTCGGGCTGCGCGCCGCCCTGGACCTTGCAGGCTACCGGGACGCCCGGATTCTGGATCTTCTGGGAGTGAAGGCTCTCCCATCCATTCGCGGGAAGGACCTCTCGCTCCTGCTTTATCGAACGCGGGGCGGAAGTCCCCTCGAGACCCTCGTTCGCCTCTTCCTGGTGGAGGTTCCCGTCCCAACCGAATCCCTCGAAAATGCCCTTCTTCATCATCTCCCTTTGAACAGGCTTCATGCATCGGGGATCATCCAGATTCGAGCCGGTGAAGCCCTGCCCGGAGTCAAGATCATCCCCTTTCGAGACATGCTCTTTGCCTTCGACCTTCCCCGCAGGCTGGAGACTCCTGAGCACCGGGACTATGTCATGGGGCTGGGACGGAGCTCCCTCACCCTGGCCAATCTCACGGTCCGACGCCCCTCACGGGCAACCCTGGATCTTGGCTGCGGCTGCGGGATCCAGGGACTCCTGGCGGCAAGTCACAGTGAAACACTGCTGGCCGTCGACCTGAGCTCGAGAGCCGTCCGCTTCACCGCGTTCAATGCTCAGCTCAACAACCTGCAGAATGTTCAGACGGCGGAGGGAGACCTTTTCGAGCCGGCGGAGGGGCGGCTCTTCGACCTCGTCGTATCCAATCCCCCATTTGTGATCTCCCCAGAGGTTCGTTACACTTACCGTGACGGGGGAATGGGCGGTGACGAGATCTGCAGGAGCATCGTGAGGCGAGCACCCGCCTTTTTG
>JBFYYO010000123.1:0-10847 GCA_041310025.1 Syntrophobacterales bacterium | reverse complement strand
CGAAGAAGACATCCAGATGTTCGAGCCACTGCCGTCCGGCCTGGCTTTCCGTCGCCAAAGCCTCGACGATCTGGTCCACCTGGGACTTGAGCTCCCGGGCGAGCCTGCCCCGCTCCCGCTGTCTTATAACAGCTTGATTCCGCTCACTGATTTCGTCAGTAAAGACAGCGCAGAAACCCTTGAAAGCCTCGTCACGCCGAAGGAGCTGCTCGGCATCCATCGGCGCGAAGGGAAGCATCCAGACACGCGCCGGCGGCAGACTCGCACCTCCCGCATCCAATGAGGTCAGGATGTCTTGAGCTGTCAAACGGGACTCTGTCTTGTTGACCAGGAGAAAAAACGGCTTCCCCTCCCTGCGGATTCGGTCGAGGAACTGGAAAGGGACGTCGTCGGCATATTTCTCCTGACTCGCGACGAAGATGACCAGGTCAGCCAGGAGGTAAAGGTCCTCCACCATCTGCCGGTTGTTCAGCTCGAGACTGTCCACATCAGGAGTGTCGACCAGGATCACATTTTTCAGGGCCGGGTCATCATGCTCCAGAAAAAGCAGTTCTCCTGGCGCACCGGCATTCCGGTCTGCAGTTGCCGTTGACGCATTCCGCCGTTTCAGCTGAAGACCCTGAAAGGGGAAGTGCGGCCCGAGATCCGTCTCCCGATGCCCGAAGAGGACGGGACCGCAGGTTTTGGGCCGCTCGACCCCGGTAGCGCTCAGTCTCCTTCCGCACAGAGCATTGAAAACGGTGGACTTGCCTGTCCCCGTGCCGCCGATGACCGGAACCCATATCAGGTGCGATGCGAGCTTGTAGGATGCCACGGCGCACTTCATCGGCAGGCGATGAGCCAGTCTGCGGATCTCCTTGAAGGCCGGAGTCAAGCCTGGAGAACGCAGTTCATCCCAGAAAGCCGGGCTTTTGAAATGGGTCTGATCGTCTCCGCTTTCAGAGAACGGGTTGGAGTCTTTCATCGTGTGAGACCATCCCTTTCAGGTCTACAGGCAGGGTCTGGGCGAGCGGCCTGTAAATGTTGAGAAGCCAATCCCCCCTGGAAGTCCGAATCATCCATCGCGACATGAGGATTCCCGGATAGATCTTCTGGAGCTCGATGTCATCGACTGGCAGCCTCACGGATTGCCTGCGGAACCTGCGCCAGTAGACGAGGTGAATGGCTTTGGAAGTGACCAGGACTTCCAGGGCGGTCGATCGCGGGACCTTTGGGATCCGCAGTGCATAGGCCCGTGCGCTCCAAACGAGCTTTTCCTCCGCCTCTTTGACGCGATCGAAGAACGCATCCAGCGCATAGGACGGCGATCGAGTCTGCATCCAGGCCGCCTCTTTCCACAAGGCACATTTCAGTCGCAGCCAGATGGCGGAGAAGAGCATCCTCACGGTGCGGAAGATCAGGGGCAGCAGCAGGCCAATGAGAATCAGCAGGGCCACGGTGATGAAAAAGCTGACCTTCGGATACGCCAGGCTCACGTAGGCCAGACCAAAGGCGCCGACATCCTCGGCGAGACTGACCACGAAGTTTGAAACGGGCTCCGGGCTGGTGTTGATGATCAGACGCGTTCCGGCTTTGGTGATGTGGGCCGCCGAAGCCAGGCTCGCCCCCAGCATGAAGACGATGACCTCCACGGCAGGTGTGGCCTCGCCCACCTGCATGAGGGCCAGCATGGCTCCTCCGAGGGGGCGGATGAGCGTGTGGATGAAATCCCAAAGGGTGTCCAACCCCGGCACCTTGTCCGCCAGGAACTCTATCACATAAAGCAGCATGGCCACGAAAATCACCGCGTCGTTCGCCAGGACATCAAACCCGGGCGGCAGTCCCTGAACCAGGTCGTACTTCGTGCATATGCCCACCACGGCCACGGTCGCGTACAGGTTGATTCCTGAAATGAAAGAAAGACCGAGCAGGCTTCCAAGTTTGGCAATGATTTCCATGTCACAGCTCCGCTTTGGTAGAATTTTTCCCTGTCATTCTATTGTGGGCGAGCCATCGAAGCAAGTGCCAGCATCACTGGCCGATTTCTCCACAGTTTGACACCAACTTATATCCTATACTATAGAAATCGATCGTGTCCGAAAACCCGGTGGGGTGAACGAGTGTTCGCGCGTTCACCCCAAAAACCATCCAGGGAGGCAGAGGAAACTCAGTGGCCAAAATCTTCATCGCGGAGCTCAAACCGAATCAGGAGGTCTCGTCGTCTTTTGTGGTGGCCGACAAACAGCTCCGCGTGACGCGCGGTGGAGCCAGCTTCATCACCCTTCGCCTGGTGGACAAAACCGGCGAGGTGGTCGGGCGCATCTGGGATAAAGCCGACGAATGGGATCAGTTGATCCCGGTGGGAGAAGCCGCTTCGGTCACCGGCCGCTGCGAAACCTACAAGGGTGAGCTCCAGCTGAACATCCGGCAGATCCAATCATTGGAGCGCCACGAGGTGGACCCCGCGGATTTCCTGCCCGTCTGTCCGCTGGATCTCGGTGCTTTGTTCCAGCAACTGAAGCGCATGGTCGCATCCCTCAGGAATCCCCCGCTGCGACGGCTCATGCAGGCCATTCTCGATGATCGCCCGCTCATGGATCGCTTCAAGCGTGCCCCGGCGGCAAAATCCATGCACCACGCCTACCTCGGCGGGCTGCTGGAGCATACCGTCTCGGTGGCGACACTGGCCGGCCTCATGGCCAAACATTATGTCGAATTGAACCGCGAACTGCTCATGGTGGGAGCCATCCTACACGACATCGGAAAGATCGACGAATTCACGTACGATCTGGCCATCGACTACTCCGATTCCGGCCGGCTTCTGGGTCACATGATCCTGGGCCTCCAGATCGTCGAGGATAAAATCCGGGCCATCGGCAGCTTTCCATCCGATCAGGCGATTGTCCTGAAACATTTGATTTTGAGCCACCACGGCGAGCACGAGTTCGGTGCTGTGAAGCTCCCCATGACTCGGGAGGCTTTCGTGCTCCATTTCGTGGACGATTTGGACGCCAAGATGAACACGCTCAAACGAATCGTCGACCAACCCGGGGATGCAGGACCAACCTGGAGCGCCTATCAACCGGCTCTGCAGCGTTTCATCTTTCGGGGCACCCCGCAACCGCTGGATGAGGGAGCCGCCGAAGATGGATCGGTCGATATGGGAGTCCAGCAGCTGAGCCTCTGGAGGAGGGATACCGTGGGCAAACCGGTTTCCACGAGCCCGAGGCCAAAAAGCGAGTCCGCGGACTCCGCCCCTGATTCCAGCGAAAGCATCCCATCTTAGGAAGGATTGCGAAGCCCATGTCCATGGCCGCCATTCCCGGCCAAACCAGAGCCAAAACGCTGCTCATGAAGATGGCCGCCAGCTCCCGCGTCCCCCATGCGCTATTGTTCACCGGTGAAGCCGGGATCGGTAAGGCCCGGGTTGCCCAGGCTTTCGCAAAAATACTCCATTGTGGCGAAATGCGTGAAGAGGATTCCTGTGACCGGTGCTCATGGTGTCGGAAGATCGACTCCGGGCAGGCCCCGGATCTATTGTGGGTGAAAAAGGAAGGGGCATTCATCAAGATCGACCAGGTCCGACAAATCAAGGAGCGGCTGAGGTACCGACCCTTTGAGGCGCCCTGGCGGGTGGTGGTGATCGAGGATGCACACGATCTCAAGGAGGAGGCAGCCAACGCTTTTCTCAAGATACTGGAGGAGCCGCCCCGGCAGAACGTTTTCATACTCATCTCCCTCGAGCCGAGGATGATTCTCCCGACCATTGTCTCCCGCTGCTGCCACATTCGCTTTCAACCCCTCGATGAGGACATCATCGAACGGATCCTCAGAGACGAGGACGGCGTGGATGCCGCCATGGCCCGCAAGGCGGCACGGCTGGCGTCGGGAAGTCTCGATCGGGCCAGACAGCTCGCCGACGTGGAGATCGTTGCCGCCCACGAGGAAATCAGAACCCGTATTCAGCAGCTTCATGCTGCCAGCATGATCGACCTCTTCTCCCTCACGGCCAGGTGGGCCAAGGAAAGCCGAGGCTTGGACGAGGATCTGGAATGTATTAAACTTTGGCTGCGGGACGTGATTCACCATCAACTGGCGACTGCCCGCCTCACTTCATTGGAGAGCGCAGATCGTCGGGCAGCCGTCCAACCCGCGGAGGGATCGGTTGAGCAACTCTTTCGTCTGTTCGACTTCGTTGAACAGGCTCATCAGCAGCTTCGTGTGAACGCCAACAAGCAGCTTGTTCTTGAGGGCGTTTGCCTGGCCATAAGGAAAACCATTGATGGAGAAGGTCATCGGTATTCGCTTCCGACCCGGGGGTAAGACTTACTTCTTTGACGCGGGAGAGCACACGGTTAAAAAGGGCGGCTACGTTCTGGTCAAGACGGAACAAGGAACAGGGCTGGGGCAGGTGGTCGAAATCGGCTACCCTCAAGTCTGCTGCTGCGCAAGACACGACATCAAGAAGATCGAACGCCCGGCCAGGCCCGAGGAGATTCAGAAGCTCGAATCCAACCGGGAATTCGAACAGGATGCCCGCGCTTATTGCCTCGAGCGAATCGAGGCCCACCAGCTGGCCATGAGCCTGGTGGATGTCGAGTACTTTTTCGACGGCAGTAAGATCATCTTCTATTTCACCGCCGAAGGTCGAGTGGACTTTCGCGAGCTCCTGAAGGACCTGGTCCGGCGGTTGAGAGCGCGGGTGGAGCTGCGGCAGATCGGCATCCGCAACCAGGCCAAGATGGTCGGCGGTCTCGGCAGCTGCGGACGCCCCCTGTGCTGCGCGACGTTCCTCAAGAACTTCCACGCCGTCTCCATCAAGATGGCCAAGGAACAGAACCTCAGCCTCAATCCCACCAAGATCTCCGGCGCCTGCGGACGTCTCATGTGCTGCCTGCAATACGAGTACGACACCTACCGGGAGCTGAAGAAGGACATGCCCAAGATCGGCAAGAAGATCGAGGTGCCCGAAGGTCGGGGCAAAGTCACCCGCCAAAACGTCCTGGAGCGGACCTACACTGTTCTCCTCGAGGATGGAAGAGAAATCGAAAAAACACTCGCCCCCCTTCAAAAGGACAGTAAAGGAAAGTAAATGACAAAAACTTTTTATATAACGACTCCCATCTACTACGTGAATGCTGAGCCCCACATCGGCCATGCCTACACCACCATCGTCGCCGATGTCCTGAACCGCTTCCACCGCCTGATGGGCTGCGAGACCTTCTTCCTCACGGGAACGGACGAGCACGGGGATAAGATCGTTCAGGCCGCGACCGGAGCCGGAGTCGCCCCCCGGGAATACGTGGATCGAATCAGCGGGATTTTTCGCGACACATGGCCCAGGCTCAACATCAGCCACGACCACTTCATCCGCACCACCGATCCCGGCCATATCCGCACGGTGCAGTACATTCTCCAGAAAGTCTACGACGCGGGCGAGATCTACTTCAGCACCTACAAAGGACTGTACTGCGTGGGCTGCGAGCGCTTCTACACCGAGCGGGAGCTCGTGGACGGCAAGTGCCCGGACCACGACAAGGAGCCCATCGAAAGGGAGGAGGCCAACTACTTTTTCCGCATGAGCCGATACCAGTCCTGGCTCATGGACCACATCGAGAAAAATCCCGAATTCATCCGCCCGGAGCGCTACCGGAATGAAGTGCTCGCCTTTTTGCGCGAGCCCCTCGAAGACCTGTGCATCTCGCGGCCGGTTGAGCGCCTCAGCTGGGGCATCCCCCTGCCCTTCGACGATCGGTATGTCACTTATGTCTGGTTCGACGCTCTCATCAACTACGTCTCGGCCCTGGGCTACCCCGATGGCGAACCCTTCAGGCGCTACTGGCCCAGCGTCCAGCACCTGATCGCCAAAGACATCCTGAAGCCGCACGGCATCTACTGGCCGACCATGCTTAAGGCGGCGGGTATCACCCCCTACCGGCACCTCAACGTGCACGGCTACTGGAAGATCAACGAAGGGAAGATGAGCAAGAGCAAGGGCACCGTCGTTCGGCCCCTTGAGCTGGTGGAAACTTATGGGCTGGACGCCTTCCGGTATTTTCTCCTGCGAGAAATGGTGTTCGGCCTGGACGCCGGCTTCAGTGAGGAAGCGCTGGTCCAGCGGCTCAATGCGGACCTGGCCAACGATCTGGGGAACCTTTTCAGCCGAACCCTTGCCATGACGGCCAAATACGCCGACGGCCGAGTCCCTCCATTCGCCTCTGAACTGGAAGTGCCGGAAAAAGAGCTCGTTCAGCAGTTGGAGAGCTCAAAGCGCCAGTTTCAGGAAGAAGTGCCGAAGCTCGGTTTCCACAAAGCATTGATGGCCATCTGGGAGAGCCTCAACGCCGCCAACAAGTACATCGACTCCGTCGGCCCCTGGAATCTGGCCAAGGACAAGGACCAGCGGCCGAGACTGCTCACCGTGATCCGCACCCTTCTGGAGCTGAACCGGGTTTCTGCAGCTCTGATTGCCCCCTTCATGCCCCAAACGGCGGAAACCATGCTCCAGCGGCTGGGGATCTCCAAGAAAGCCATGGACCTGAGCTTTGAAGAAGACACCCGTTGGGGAGCCCTGAAGGAAGGAGCTCCTGTGGTCAAGGGAGACGCCCTCTTTCCGAGGATCGACTTGAAGGCCCGGATACCAAAGGAACCGAGTGCCACGGCATCTTCAATGGCTCCCGCTCAGCCCACCCAGGTGGCGCCCCTCGTCCAGGAGCCCATCACCTTCGAGCAGTTTCAGGGTGTGGACCTGAGGGCCGGCATCGTGAAACACGCTGAGGCCGTCCCCAAATCCAAAAAGCTCCTGCGGCTCATCGTGGATATCGGCGAGGAGCGCCAGGTGGTTGCCGGCATTGCGCAGACTCACAAACCGGAGGACATCATCGGCAAGCAGGTCATCGTTGTGGCCAACCTCCAGCCTGCAAAGCTCATGGGCATTGAATCCCATGGGATGGTTCTGGCCGTGTGCGATGGGGATACCCTGCGCCTCGTCACCACCGAACAGCCGGTGGCGGCTGGCTGCCGGGTCAGTTGATCTCAGCTGAGTGCACCTCCACGCAATTGAGCGACCGCATTGACCGTCATTCCCGCATGTCCCTGGCGGGAATCCAGAGGCTTTCAGATGACTGGATCCCCGCTAAAGCTTGTCCCCGCAGGATTCAGGCGGGGAGCATGCGGGGATGACATAAGAGGAATGTGATCACTTTTCTCTGTTCAGCTGAACTGCCTTCCGCCATCTCGCCCCGAAAAATCCGTCGATGCCGTGCCGGTGCGGCCACGATCGGTAGTAATCCCCATGAGTCATGGTCTGGCAGCTCCCAGGGAGGATGCTCCCAGCGGGCTCCCGCGTCCAGTGGGGATGGGTCTCCGTGAAGCGGTCGGCCACAGCTTCGTTTTCCTCGCCGAACAGGCTGCAGGTCGCGTAAACAAGCACTCCACCCTCGCGCACGAGCTCGGAGGCCTTCTCGATATACTGCGCCTGAATCTGAGAAAAGCGGTACGGGTCCTTCGGATGCCGCCGCCACTTGATGTCCGGATTCCGCCGCAGGGTGCCGAAACCGGTGCAGGGAGCATCCAGAAGCACCCGGTCGAACTGTCCGAGCTCGCCGGGGGAGAGATCCATCAGGTCGCCGGAAACCGTGTCGATCCGGTCGACACCCTGCCGAGAAGCGTTCCTCTTGAGCTCCTCCAGCTTCCACGCCGAGGAATCGACAGCCACAATCTCTCCGGTGTTCCTCATGAGAGCGCCGATATGGGTCGTCTTTCCGCCGAAGCCGGCACAGAGATCCAGAACTCGATGTCCTTCCCGGGGGGAAAGAAGCCTTCCGACGAGCTGCGACGCCTCGTCCTGCACCTGCACCCATCCCTCCTCGTAAATGGGGAGCCGGGACAGGTCAGACCGGATTCCATGCAGTCGCAGGGCGTCCTCGAGATAGGGCGAGGGCTCCACATGGAATCCATGCTCTTTGAGCCAATCGATCACCAGCTCTGCCTCGACTTTCAGGGGGTTGACGCGCACCGTCAAGGGAGCGACAGTGTTGTTGGCCTCACAAAGCCGCAGCGCTTCATCGAAGCCGAGGTCTGACAGAAATCGGCGGACGAGCCAGGGTGGGTGTGAAGTCGTGATGGAAAGGTGCTGGACCGGGTCTTCCTGTGGCGAAGGCCAGTCCCAGTGACTCTCGCGTCGAGCGGCCTCCCTCAGCACCCCGTTCACATAGCCGGCCAGGTGGGCCGGATGCAAAGACTTCGCAATCTTCACGGCTTCGTCGATGGCTGCATGGACGGGAACACGCTCCAGAAAAAGGATTTGATAGAGCCCCAGGCGCAGGATGATGCGGATGGACCGTTCGATTTTTCCCGGTTTGACGCGGCTGAGCTGGTCGATGTGCCAATCCAGACGCCCCTGCCATCGCAAAGTACCGTAAACCAGCTCCGTCAGCAGAGCCCGGTCCCGTGCTTCCAGTGCGGAGTGGCGATCCATGAGGGATCGGATGAGTCGGTCGGGTTGTGAGGGCTTCTGTTCGAGGTGAAGCAGGATCTGGTAGGCCAGGAGCCTGGCGGTGATCATGAGGCCTCTCGGTTCATCGAACGGATTTCGTGCAGGATCTTTTCGACGCGGTCCAGGGCGACACGCGTATTGAAACAGGGCCCGAACGGACGTTCGTTGAAAATGCCGTAGACGGGCAGAGGGGTTGTGTCCTGTATGCCGCTGGTCAGGTCACGCTCACACGCGACCGCGATGATGAGGTCCGGCCGCTTCTCCAGCACGATGCGCCGGGCAATGGTGCCGCCCGTCGCCACCGCCAGGTCCACGTGGTACTTCTCGGCGATCTCGAGCAGGCCCTTGATGGGACACTTGCCGCATCGCTTGCACTTCTCCACCCGGTGGGTGATCTTGACATCACACTCCGAATCCTGGAGGCAATGGGGCATGAGCAGCAGGACGCTGCGCGGGGGGTGACCGTTCCTGCATTGCGCCAGCACCAGCTCATTGTTCACCGCAACAAAAGCGTGCTGAACCTGTTCCTTCTTGAGACCGATCAGGCGCCCCACCAGAACCAGGGCGGGCAAAAGCGACTTGACGGCAAAACTCCGGAGCTTCTGCGAGAAGGGCACATCATGCCCCAGCAGTGTCACCACAATCAGCAGGCAGAGCGCTGCAAGGATGCCACCACCCAGCAAGCCCAAAATGATGCCCATGATCCAGGGCAAATTGGCGTGAATGGCTCCCAGACCGTAGTAGGGAACCACATAGATGAGGACCAGAGCAGTCAGGAGCAGGAAAGCGGTTACCGAAAGCAGAACAACGAAGGTCTTCTTTTCCGTGATGTATTTTTGAGTATCCGTATCCGTCAAAATAAAACTCCGGGAAGATGAGGGGAAACGCGGGCTGCCACTCAAAGACCCCGCGAAGAACGACCCGCACGGGAGCCCTGCTGGGCTGGCACAGCATCGGGGGCTAAGCATCGAGCACTCGGCCAATTCCGGGCTGAGCGAAGCTCATTCCAGAAGAGTGCCTGCTTCAATCACCCGCCCTCGCAAAAAGTCCGCCGCCGGCAGCCTTCGCTGCCCTTCCAGCAGGATGCTCCCCAGGGAGAGACACACTCCGTCGCCGGCCTGGATCACAAGTCCCGATTCAGCAAGTCCCACCACTTCGCCGGCCCGCCCCTTTCCTTCCCAGGGCAACACCCGGGCATCGAAGCACTTGACTCGGCGCCCCTGCAACAGAAAATACGCACCGGGCACCGGGTCGAAAGCCCGTATGGTATTGACCAGGGCTCGGGCTGGAAGGGTCCAATCCAGCTTCAGCTCTTCCTTCCGTACCGGCGGCGCATAGGTGGCCATGGAGGAATCCTGCGGTTCCGGCCGAATCCGGCCCGCTTTCCAATCCGCAAGGGTTCCGCAGAGAAGCTCGGCTCCGAGCGATGCCAAACGGTCATGCAAAGCCCCGAAATTCAGGGTCTCCTCAACCTCCGTCTCCTGCCTGGATAGCACGGGACCTGTATCCATACCTTCGTCCAGAAGCATGATGCTCACCCCCGTCGATAGGTCCCCCGAAAGCAGGGACCGTTGGATCGGAGCCGCACCGCGGTACCGGGGCAGGAGCGATGCATGGACATTGATCACTCCAAGCGGAAAGACCTCCAGGAGGCCTGCGGGAAGCAGTTGTCCATAGGCCACCACTACGGCAAGATCGGCCCCAAATGAGGCAATATGCTCGATGGCTGAGGGATCTCGTACTTTGACCGGCTGGAAGACAGGAATGCCTCGTTCCAGCGCCAACTGCTTGACGGGGGGAGCAGTCATGATCTTGCCCCGTCCCTTGGGTCGATCCGGTTGGGTCACCAACAGACCCATTGAAGCACCGCAAATGAGCAGTGCACGCAGGGAAGGCACCGCGAATTCAGGGGTTCCGAAGAAGACGAGGCTCGGCAGGTCCGGACTCACGCCTTATCCTCTTTCAAGCGTTTCTTCCATTTCCTCTTGAACAGCTCTCGGGTGATGGTCCCCAGGTGATCGATGAAAAGACGACCCTCCAGGTGGTCGATTTCATGCTGCAGCACCACAGCCAGAAGGCCGGAGGCAGAAATTTCCACCGGCTTCCCATCCTTGTCCTGCGCCTGCACCGTGACCTGATCGTAGCGTTTGACATTGGAGAAGAACTCGGGAACGCTGAGGCACCCCTCCTCGTAGGTCGTCTCGCCGCTGGCCGCGACAATCCTGGGGTTGATCAGAACCACCAGCCCTTGATCATATTCCGGTCGCTGAAGGTCAACAACCAGCAAGCGCTGCCGTTTTCCCACCTGGTTGGCCGCCAGACCGATTCCCGGAGCCGAATACATGGTCTCGGCCATCTCGTCAATGAGCTT
>JBFYYO010000122.1:0-10942 GCA_041310025.1 Syntrophobacterales bacterium | reverse complement strand
GGTGGGCAAGGGTTCTATCTTGCCCACCGTGGTCGTGAAACCGCATTTTTCGGTGGGCAACGCTACCGCTTTTGCCCACCCTACAAAGAAATCTCGTTGCAGTATTAAGCCCATCGACCTGTTTGGAGATCGCTCACAGTGTGTACTTGTGCGGAGCTCAGTCTGCAGCGTACTTGTCGAGATAGCCTCGCGGAGTCACCATGCGGCCTTCCCAGACGTAGGTGCGGCTGTTTCCGACGAGGAGGATGGACTGCATGTCCACCTCTTCCAGCGGGATGGCTCCGAGGGTGGTGAGATGGCTCCACTGCCCCTCGCGCATGGCGCGCCGGACGATGGCGACGGGGGTTTCGGCGGGGCGGTGACGGAGAAGGACTTTGCGGGCCTCCTCCAGGAGGTTCGGGCGGGTCTTGCTGCGGGGGTTGTAGATGGCAAGGACGAAATCGCCTTCGGCGGCCGCCGACAGCCGTTTCTCGATGACTGCCCAAGGGGTCAGGTGGTCGCTCAGACTGACGGCGGCGAAGTCGTGCATGAGCGGGGCGCCCACAATGGACGCGGCTGCATTGAACGCGGGAATCCCCGGCACCACCTCCACGATCAGGTCAGCCCCCTCGTCGATTGAGGACGAGCCGGGATGGGCCATGCGGAGCCCCTTCCGGCGGCACAGATCGAACACGAGGCCCGCCATTCCGTAGATCCCGGCGTCACCGCTCGAAACCAGGGCCACTTCCTTGCCCGCCAGGGCATCTTCGATGGCGGCGCTGCATCGGTCGATCTCCTTGCGCATGCCGCTCGACACCAGCTTCTTCCCGGCGATCAGGTCCCCGACCAGGTCCAGGTAAACCTTATAGCCGACCACGACCTCGGCACGGCTCAGTGCCTCACGTGCCGCCGGCGCCATGTAACGCTCATGGCCCGGCCCGATGCTCACGACGGAGAGTCGGCCCGCACGACGGCCAGCGTCACGTTGCGTGTTTTCTTCTTGGGGACGATGAGCGCCCCCTTCTGAGCGCTCAGGAGCGCGGTGGCTTCGCATACACTTCGGACTCCCACGTGGTTCAGGACTCGAGCGGATGGGTTGGGTACCGGCACATGCTCCACCTCGCTTCGCGGATAGAAATAGACCGGGCGTCTGAGGTACACCGCCGTCTCCAGGATACCCCTTTCGTCAGACTTGAGATCCAGGCTGGCCAGATTCCGGATGGCCTGAACCGCCAGCTTCTCCCCTCTGAACACCGTGCTGATGAGCTCCAGGATCTCTTCGGCCGGCGTGTTCCGGTTGCACCCGATCCCCACAATCAGATTCCTGGGCCTCAGGACCAGGCACGACCAGCCCTGAGGGACCAGCTTCTCGGAAACCCAGACAGCGGGGATTCGAGGCTCTGACGGGGTGGCGACGGGATCCTGGATCCAGGTGACTCCCGGAAGCCTGGACAGAAGCGGTTTCAGGATGGCGTGAGGATCATAGATGTTAAGCGGTTCATCCTCCAGTATGGCGCGCGAGACCGTCTTGAGCTGTGTGATGTTTTCGATCTCGAGCCCCTTCTGCTGGGCGATCACGTCCAGGGCCGGCTTCCCGAGAACATCCGAGGCGGTCGTGATGACGGCCTGCCCCCCGGTGATGGCCGCCACTTTGCGGGCCAGGTTGTTGGCCCCACCCAGGTGCCCCGAAACGAGGCTGATGGAGAAGTTGCCGCGCTCATCCAGAACGACCACGGCCGGATCCACCGTCTTGAGGCGCATGAGCGGCCCGATCTGGCGAACGACGATGCCGGTGGCCATGATGCAGATGAGAGCCCGGTATTCCACCCAAAGCTTGGGGATGACGAAGCGGATACGGTCGAATCCCCTGGCGCCCATGGCCAGCGCGAACTGATGACGCTCAGGCACATAGCACACGCTCCCCGGTATCTTGGAATGAATCCGGAGGGCGAGCTCAGCGCCGTTCCGCGTCAGCGCAACGATGGCGATGGACGATTCAGGGATCTGAGCTCCCACGGCGAAATCCATGGCTGAAGGTCTCGTCATAGAGCTTCGAGCGGGTCATCTGCTCTCCGCTGCGGGCTCCAAACACCTCTCCGATCATGATGATCGCCTGCCGCTTGATGCCTGATGCTTGAACCTTCCGTGCGATATCCGCCAATGTGCCCCGGACAATCTCCTGGTCCGGCCATCCCACGCGATACACCACCACC
Source organism: Syntrophobacterales bacterium (assembly GCA_041310025.1). Taxonomy (GTDB): domain Bacteria; phylum Desulfobacterota; class Syntrophobacteria; order Syntrophobacterales; family Syntrophobacteraceae; genus JALOOX01. The sequence goes on along the minus strand of JBFYYO010000122.1, from coordinate 8,750 downwards.
ACGGGCGTCTCGGGCAAGTACCCGACAGTGACCCTGGAGACCACTTCCTCGATGCGCTGAACGCTGAGATAAATCACCAGGGTGGCCCCGTGTCCAGCCAGCGACTCCAGTGATTCGCCGGCCGGAACCGGTGTGCGGCCCGCCATTCGAGTGAGGATCAGGGTCTGGGAGATGTCGGGCAGCGTGAGCTCCCGCCTCAGTGCCGCCGCCGCCGCAAAAACGGCCGAAACCCCCGGCACCACCTCGCAGGGAACGCCGTCGCGGTCCAGCAGGGCCATCTGCTCCTGAATCGCCCCGTACAGGCTCGGATCCCCGGTGTGGAGGCGAACGACGCGCGCGCCCCTCTCGTACCCTTCGCGGAGCAGCCGGTGCGTCTCCTCGAGATTGAGGGAAGCGCTGTTGTGCACCTCCGCACCGGGCTTCCGGTCGTCCAGGAGGGCTTCGGGAACGAGCGATCCCGCAAAAACGATGCAGTCGGCCTCCTGAATCAGCCTCCTCCCCTTCACCGTGATCAGCTCGGGATCGCCGGGGCCCGCTCCAACGAACGCCACCGGAAAGTTCATCTCACTCCTCATCTCTGTTCCACGGGCGAGCCCCCGGGCTGAACAGCCGTCACGACAAACACGGGGTTCAATGCTTCGAAACGAAGTGAGCGCCCAATGGGGACTGAACGATTGACCTGGAGCTGCAGCAGGTCGAGCCTCCACCCGCGCCCCTGCCAGAACGTGCGCATCTCCTCAAAGGTGTCCAGGGTCACGGCGGTGTGCACCACCCTGCCACCAGGGAGAAGCCTTGCGGCCACTTGTTCGAGAATCCCCCGGAGATCGCCGCCGCTCCCGCCGATGAACACGCGATGGGGCTCAGGCAGGTCCGCCAGCAGCTCCGCAGCATTGCCGCACAGCGGTTCGATGGGACTTCCGCGGAACTTGCCGATATTCTCCACCAATTGACGGAATCGGTCCACGTTTTTTTCGATGGAGATGACGCGCCCCAGAGCCGCAATCCGCGAAGCTTCGATGGAAACGGAGCCGCTCCCCGCGCCGATATCCCACAGGATGAGGCCGTCCCGAAGCTGCAGGTGGGCGAGCGCCACGGCACGGACTTCGAGCTTGGTGATGAGTCCGGCTTCATGAGCCAGGGCGGATTCCTCGATCCCGAAGACGGGCGGTTGCCCCGCCGCCTGCTCCCGGAATCCCCCGCCCGGTTGCCCCCGCCCCTCACCCGGAACCACCACGCAGAGGTTGAGCGGCGAGAAACTGCACTGCAGAGCCTCGGCCGGTGAAAACCGCCGGACGCTTTCGGTGTCCCGCCCCAGGTCCTCCCCGACGATGAGCCCGCAACCGGTGAGCCCCTCGTCGATGAGTCTCTCGGCGACCCATGCCGGATGGTGGCGGTGGTCCGTGAAGAGGGCCACGGTCGCCCCCTCCCGGACGGCGGACCGCCAATCCTGCTCGCCTTCCCCTGCCTCGCGTCCGTGGAGGCTGAACACCCGAATGTCTTCCCAGGGTACCCCCATGCGGGCAAAAAGCGCCTGAACCGCGGTCACGTTGGGGATCACGCTGACTCGCTCTCTTCCCAGCGCCTGGACAAGACGCCGCCCGATGCCGTAGAAAAGAGGATCCCCCGAAGCCAGGACCGCCGCGCGGCTTCGGCGAGACACGGCATCCAGCTCCGCCATCGATTCATCCAGCGATTTCCCCAAAGGGACCTTCCTTCCCGGGTGATCCGGGAAGCTTTCCAGGTGGCGCTTTCCCGCGAAAAGGACCTCCGCCTTCTGAATCCATCGCAGGGCGCCGGCGCTCAGATCGGCCGGCCCCATGCCCATGCCCACCAGCACGATCCTTGGAGGAGACCAGTCTTCAGGTCGGGATAGTCTCGGAATCGCTTCCATCAGGGCCTCGTCACGTCCGCCAGCAGCCGGCCGTCATAGTTGAAGAGAAGCAGCCGGATGCTCATGCTTTCCTCCGCGATGCGGTAAGATGCGTCCGCCGCCCCGTCGGCCACAGCCCGCACAAGATCCGAGGCATTCTCCGCGAGGAGGAGGTCGAGCGCCTGACGCGCCGTATTGGCGTGCTCGATCTCCCGGCACATCCGGCCGGGGCAGCCGGCCGCCCGGCAGAGGGCCGCCAGGGGTCCCAGGTCCATCCGATTCTTGTGTGCGTGGGTGTACTCGAGCCCCTGGGCCATTTTGACCGCCTTCCCGAAAAACACGCTGTGCACGACGGTAGTGCAGCCCATCCTGCGGGCCTCGCGAACCGAAAAGGCGAAGAAATCGGCGATCTGCACGAAGGCTTCCCCCGGCCACGTGTCGAACAGCTGCTGAGCATAATGCTCGCTCTTGCCGCCCGTGCTGAGCACGACGGTCTCACACCCATTGGAGCGCGCCACCGAGAGCTCGGCCTGGATGGTCTCCTCGTAGGCCTCATGCGAAAAAGGCCGCACTAGGCCAGTGGTCCCTAAAATCGAAATCCCCCCGAGAATGCCCAGTCTCGGATTCAAGGTGTGCCGCGCCAGGCGCTCGCCTTCCGGAACCTCGATTTCAACCTCGACGACCCATCCTCGCCGGTCGGACCCGATGAGACGGGTGTCTCCATGCACGGGATGCCAGGGGGCACCTCCTGGTATCGCCATATTGGAAGGGGCCGAAAGAGATCCCCCACGCTTCAATCCACTGCCGTGACGAGCGACAATTCCCCCCTCGAGGGGGGAATTGTCGCAGCCGATGAGGATGTGGGGCACTGCAGGGGGTTTCCACGGCGAGGCTGAATGGAAACGGAGTCCCGCCAGTCTCCCCTCCGAGGAGAACCGCTCGATCTCTTCGCGAAGGTTCCGGGCCATCATGCCGCGGGGCCCGGGGTTGATCGCCGGCTCTCCGGGCTGAACCGGCAGGCCGGGCTTGGTCACCAGGCCGACGCCATGCCCTCCGATCATGCAGATAACGGGATAGGGAACGTGGGATCCTGCGCCTTCGCAGGAATCCGCACCGCCAGGAGTCCTGCCATCCCCAATCCCGCCCGGCTCCCGGGAAAGGCAGCGCAGATGGACCCGGATTTCGGCCTTGTGGGTCACATCGGGATCGTCGCCCCCATCCTTGATGACGCTGACCCAGGTTTCCCCTTCCGCCAGGCCGCCGTCGGCAATGACCACCGGCAAGAAGTACCCCGCAGCCAGTCGCACGCCGACGACCGAGGGCAATTCGCCGCCCAGCCACCAGCGCAGAGCAGCCCGAGCAGCCGCCACCGCGGCGGTGCCGGTGCTGAACCCGCACCGGAGGACCCCTTTTCGACGGTTTGAGGATGGCGCTGTGCTCGACATGGATGAATACCCCCGGGCCTCATCAGCAGATCACTGCGCCAGAAAGACCTTGCCCTCTTCGCCGGCGCCCTCGCCAAACTCGAAACTCAGAGCCAGAAGCGAGGAGCCAGAAACCAAAAACTAGAAACTAGAAACTAGAAACTAGAAACCAGAAACTAGAAACCACACCCAGGCATCACCTGAACAGCTCGGGATAGATCGCCCGGGCCAGTTCCTCCACGGCATCCACCGACCTGGGGCCGGGGCGGGAGAACATGAGCTCGTCCACGAAGACGACCCTGCCCTCCCTCACTGATCGGAGCCGTTCGAAATGAGGCCGCTTCCCGGGCTCGAGCGGGTTCCGGTTCATGGGTCCTTTTTGAAGGACGTAAACATCCGGGTCCGCCAGAAGCAGGGCCTCGAAATTGTACTGAACGATTCCCCGCTCGTTGGGAATGGCATTGCGCGCCCCGGCTGCCTCGATGATCCTCTGAACGATGGATCCCGCTCCGGCCGTGGTCAGCGGTTCGGCCCGAATTTCGTAGAAAACGCTGAGAGGTCTTTCCACTGCGCCCACCCGGCTCCGAATTCGCTCCAGTCTCCCACGCAGCTGCACCACGACCTTTTCGGCCGACTCCCCATGCCCGGTCAACGTGCCCAGCCGCAGCATGGTCGAAAAGACGTCCTCGATGCTCGAAGGGGAGAACACGGCTACGGGAATCCCGGCCTCGCGCAGGCGATCCAGCTCGGGAGTCGCCTCCCGGCGGCTTCCGCTCTGGACCACCAGGTCCGGCTTCAGACCGATGATGAGCTCGACGTTGGGCCGCATGTGGGTTCCGACGGACGGCAGCGACTCGATCTCGGCGGGAATACGATCCGCCTGGGTCCTGGCCGCCACCCGGGAGCCCGCCCCGACAGCGTAGAGCATCTCGGCGAACGCCCCGTAAAGCGGAATCACGCGCTGGGCCGGTTGACGCAATTCGATGGATTGACCGGCATCGTCTGTGACCTGGAGAGCCCAGGAGCTGGAGAGCCCAAACAGGATCCAAAGCCCGGCCAGGACCCACGTTCCCAATGCCAGGCGACGAAATCGACCTGTCCGCCGTCTGGCCCCCCCCATCGAGGGGGGGACGGGTGGGGGGGTACTGAGTACGGTTCCACTGAATAAGATGTCCATTTCGTCACCCGTCATGCCGGCAGAAAGGCTACCTGTACCCGTCCCGTTCCCGGTATTTCCTGCACAATGGCTTCGGTACGGTAGACCGATTGCAGGGTTTCGGGCGTCAGCACCTCGTCCGTTGCGCCCTGGCACGCCACCTCTCCCTCCTTCAAGAAAACGAGCCTCCTGCAGAAGAAGGCAGCCAGGTTCACATCGTGGAGGACCGCCACAACGGTCAGCCCCTCTTCAAGATTCTTGCGCTCAAGCAGCGTGAAGACCTGGAGCTTGCGGTGCACATCCATGGCCGAGGTCGCCTCGTCCAGGAGCAGGATGGGCGTGGACTGGGCGAGAGCCCGCGCCATCATCACCCGCTGCCGCTCTCCGCCGCTCACATCCGTGATCGCCCGCTGAGCCAGTTCGGACGTGTCCGTGGCCTGCATCGCCGCCTGCACCACCTCCTCGTCTTCGGCATTCTCCATCTGCCAGGAGCGCTGGTGCGGATAGCGGCCCATGCGGACGACCTCGATGCAGGGAAAGGGGAAGCGCACCTCGCCGTCCTGGGACACCACGGCCACCCGCCTGGCGAGCTCCTTGGGCTTGAGCACGCTCACCGAATCCCCCTGGATCTCGGCGCGCCCGCCCCGAACCGGGATCACCCCGCTCAGTGCGCGGACCAGCGTCGTCTTCCCGGAGCCATTGGGACCCAGGATTCCGACGAAGTCCCCCTTCCGCACCTGGAGGGAAACCTTCTCCAGCACGGGATGGTCGCCATAGCCGGCGCACAGACCGGCGGTCCGGATCACAACCGGATGTGGCTCTTGCGATGCAGCAGCAGAAAGCAAAAGAACGGTCCTCCGAGAATAGCCGTGACAACTCCCACCGGAAGCTCCTCGCCCTGGGGGAGGATGCTCCGGGCCAGGGTATCCGCCACCAGGACCAGCAACCCTCCCGTGAGCATCACCAGGGGAAGCAGGCGGCGGTGCATCGGACCCACGGAAAGCCTGACGAGGTGGGGCACCACCAGCCCCACAAAGCCGATGACGCCGCTCACCGCCACGGCGGCGCCGGTGATGAGCGAGGCTGCCAGCAGAAGCCTGAAGCGCACCCGCCCCACGTCAACCCCCATCTGCTGCGCCTGGATGTCCCCCAGACTGAGCAGGTCGAGCTCTCGTGCATGAAACAGGATGACCCCTCCGCCAATGATCAGGTAAGGGAGCACCAGGCCGGCGTGGGACCAGGTTCTCCCCGAAAAGCTCCCCATGATCCAGAAGACGATGGTGGAAACCGACTCCTCGTTCAGGCTCTTCAGCAGACTGATCCAGGCCGAGAGAAACGTCGAAACGATGATTCCCGCAAGGACGAGGGTCGTGCTCTGCAGCCGCCCGTCCATCCGGCCGAGCAGGTAGACGCCGTACAGGGCGCCGAGGGCCCCCGCAAAAGCGGCTCCGGGCAACAGACTGAACCCCATCCAGGTCAGGCCTCCCCAACCCAGAAGAATGGCGATGGAGGCCCCGAAGGCCGCACCCGTGGAGACCCCGAGGGTGAACGGGTCCGCCAGTGGATTGAGGAGAACACCCTGGTAGACGCCCCCCGCCAGGGCGAGCCCGGCCCCGACGATCACCGCCAGGAGAACCCTGGCCAATCGGACGTGGAGAGCGATATACCGGACGGAATCATCGATTCCCCGGGCAAGTGAAGATTCGAATGGAGAGAGCCACAAACGGGCGAGGGTCTCGTAGGAGATGTGAAAGGGACCGATGCCTGAGGTCAGGAACGCTGCACCCAGGATCAGGATGACGAGTGCGGCTCCATAGGCCAATCCCTTTTCCATTTTCACGACTTGTCCGGCAGGCATTCCGAGAACCCCACGTATGCGCGATGGTTGCGAACGCCGGTCTCCAGGGAAGCGACCCTTCGCTGGGCCCCGGCTTCCCCCGGGAAGACAAACAGCACCAGGGCACCCATTGGCGGACAAGCTCTCGACATGGCCTGCTTCACGGGGCTATTTGGCCACCCAGCACCCAGATTCCGCTTCTCCTGCCAATGGCTTGGCGGTGCCCGGCTTCAAGCCCGCGCGAATCGTTCGGGTCAGGTCGACCACGTTGGTCGGGCTCGCTGTCGGCGGTGAATCCATGAGCATCCCGGCGGGAGGGTCTTCCCGACAGGCGAAGTGCTCGGCCGAGCCAGGTCGGGATTCCAGGCCGCGCCGCTTGATGATCATCAGGGAAAGATAGTTGGGGCGATCCATCCGGCGCAGCGTCTCGAAGTCGCGCTCGATCACCTCTCCATCCAGACCGCAGCGGCTGATGAAGCAACAGGATTCCCGGAGACCCGCCTCGTCCACCTCGTTCAGGATCTCGGGCAAATACTTGTAAGCCTTCAAGAGAACCACGCTGTCCGAGGTGGCGATGACCTCCTTCAACCGCTCGCCTCCCTTGGCCCCCGAAATGATGGAGACGATCTCCTCTCCCTCCGCCAGGGGCTCCCCGGCGCATGCAGCCGCGGCCTGGAAGGAGGTGATGCCGGGAACCACCCAAACCCTGGCATCGGGAGCCCGGCTCCGGACCTTCCGCATCAGGTAGATGAAGGTGCTGAACGTCAGAGGATCACCAAGCGTCAAGAAAGCGACATCCTTCCCCTGCCGGAGAACCTCCACGACCCGATCGCAGTTGGAATCCCAGGCATCCTCGAGCCTGTCGGAGCTGAAAGTCATGGGAAACGCCAGCTGCTCGACGGGGGTGGACGCCGGGATGTGCTCCCCCACGATATCGTGAGCCAGGCTGTAGTCATTCTTGCTGGACGATGCCGCAAAAACGTGGGCGACCTCCTTCAACACTTTGACCGCCTTGAGGGTGAGGAGATCCGGGTCCCCGGGTCCAACTCCAATGCCATAGAGAATGCCCAGCATGGCTTGTTCCTTTCGCAACGTCTTGAAATGCATTGCAGAATTATCGATCCTGGGCGGTCCTGGTCCATTCCAGGAGCGCGTGCAGGATGGCCACGGCCACGGTGCTGCCGCCTTTCCTTCCCAATACGGTGATGTTCGGAAGCGTTTGAAGCTGATGAAGCGCTTCCTTGGACTCAGCCGCCTGCACGAAGCCCACCGGGACACCGATGACGAGAGCCGGCCGAACGCCCTCCTCCCCGGCGAGTCGAATGACTTCCAGGAGGGCAGTCGGGGCGTTGCCCACCGCCACGATCTGGCCGCCGAGCTCCGCCCCCACATGCCGAAAGGCCGCAACGGAGCGCGTCGTCCCCTGTTCCTCCGCCCAACGCTGACTTTGGGGCTCGAGCACCGGTGTGACCACCCGGTTTCCAAACCAGTCGAGGCGCCACGGTGAGAGCCCCACCTGGATCATGCGCGTGTCCGTATAGATCCTCGCTCCAGCCTGCAGAGCTTCCAGGGCCGAAGTTACCGCCAACGGGTGGAAGCTCACCCGTTGGGCATAATCCAGATCCCCCGTGGTGTGGATCACCCGCCGCACGACGTTCCACTGGTCCGGCGGGAAGCCGTGACCCGCCATCTCGGCGTCTATGAGCCGAAAGCTCTCCCGCTCGATCTCTTTTCCGGCGATCACCAGGCCGGGGCGGTCATCCTTGGAGGACGGGGATGCATGCATCATCTCGACTTCCTCGCGTCGGCCGCCTGAACCCCTTGCGAGGGCCAGTCACGGCAAAAAAAAATCCTCGGGCCTCGATGAATCGAGGCACCAAGGATTGCACCCTGTCTAACTTGATCCTTGTCTTGGGTCAGGAAAACCCTCGTTCCCCACATGATTGACGGGTCGGCCACCCCTATCCCGAATGGTCGACCGAAAGCATCAACACGGACCGCATATGGCATCAGGCAGGTTTTCTGACTCACGGATCCACCTACTCGCCACACCTTCCCATCGCGCCTGGAGCGCGACAGTGGCATCCTGTGGCTTTCGTCCCCGATCACAGCGGCGGGACCGCGACGGATTCTCACCGTCTTCCCTTTTAAATCCCATGGAACAGGTACCTGAGCCTATTCGATTTCAAAGAACTGATTATTATCTTAGCTGGGTCGCCCCATCGCCCGTCTCTCTATCGTATTTGTGGGGCTCCGTCAATGATTATGCTGGCGGGAGGGAGCAATGCTGTTGAATTAAGGGGTGGCACGGGCCAAGCGAAGCTTGCCCGTGACGGAATGAGCTCGCATGGGCAAGCTTCGCTTAGTACAGGGCAGCACAATAAAGTGCTCAACATTTGAGTCGTCATTCCGGCAGTTTTCAAGCCGGAATCCACAGAAAAACCTGGATCCCGGCTAAAGGAC
>JBFYYO010000121.1:0-12007 GCA_041310025.1 Syntrophobacterales bacterium | reverse complement strand
TCAATGACTTCGGTGACCACGCCGGCGCCGACGGTTCGGCCGCCTTCCCGGATGGCGAAGCGCAGCTCCTTCTCCAAAGCGACCGGCGTGATGAGCGCCACTTCCATGCTGACGTTATCTCCCGGCATCACCATCTCCACTCCCTCGGGCAGCGTCACGATCCCCGTGACGTCCGTGGTGCGGAAGTAGAACTGAGGCCGGTAGCCGGGGAAAAACGGCGTATGGCGGCCGCCTTCCTCTTTCTTCAGGATGTAGACCTCGGCCTTGAACTTCGTGTGCGGCGTGATGCTGGCCGGCTTGGCCACCACCTGGCCGCGCTCCACCTCGTCGCGCTTGGTCCCACGCAAAAGCAGGCCGACGTTGTCTCCCGCCTGGCCCGAATCCAGCACCTTCCGGAACATCTCCACACCCGTGCACACGGTCTTGAAGGTCGGCTTGAATCCCACGATCTCCACTTCCTCGCCCACCTTCACCTGACCGCGCTCCACTCGCCCCGTCACCACCGTCCCCCGGCCGCTGATGGAAAACACGTCTTCCACCGGCATCAAAAACGGCTTGTCGATCTCACGAACCGGCTCGGGAATATAGCCGTCGATCGCGTCCATGAGATCGAACACACAGGCCGCATCCGGGCTCGCCACATCGTCGGCCTCCAGCGCCTTGAGCGCCGATCCCTTCACGATGGGAACGTCATCTCCCGGAAACCCGTACTTGCTCAACAGCTCACGAAGCTCCAGCTCCACCAGCTCGATCAGCTCGGGGTCGTCCACCATGTCCACCTTGTTCAGAAACACCACGATATAGGGAACACCCACCTGGCGGGCCAGCAGAATGTGCTCGCGAGTCTGGGGCATGGGGCCGTCATCGGCCGCCACCACCAGGATGGCTCCGTCCATCTGAGCCGCTCCCGTGATCATGTTCTTGATGTAGTCCGCGTGGCCCGGGCAGTCCACATGAGCATAGTGACGTTTCTCGGTCTCGTATTCCACGTGAGCCGTCGCAATCGTGATGCCGCGCTCGCGCTCTTCGGGGGCCTTGTCAAGTCAATGTCGTCTTGCCGTGATCGATATGACCGATCGTCCCCACGTTCACGTGCGGCTTGGTCCGCTCAAACTTCTTCTTGCCCATCGTCTTTCCTCCTCCAAAACATGGTTCACATCAAGGTGATCAGAACCCAAGGCCAGTCTGGATATCCCAAATAGCTGAGAAAAGTGGGAAAAAGTGCAGCATAATGGTCAGAGATGCTCATGGTGAATATGGCGAATGTGCCAGCCTTCTCAAGGTATCGCGATCTCAGTGAAAAATGGAGCCCACGACCGGGATCGAACCGGTGAACCTCTTCCTTACCAAGGAAGTGCTCTACCTACTGAGCTACGTGGGCATGAGAGAAGCGGCCGTATAATTTGGAGAGGATTCATCGCGTAATGCAGGACACTCAACTCGGTTTCCAGAAACCGCGGATAACGTCTTAACCAGCTCCACGCCGTTGTATCCCTGCATGTAGTTCCAGCGATAATGACCCGCTCCAAGAGTGGCACTATCTCCTACAAAGTGTTTCAGGGCTGGTGGAGAGGGGAGGATTCGAACCTCCGAAGGCTTCGCCGGCAGATTTACAGTCTGCTCCCTTTGGCCGCTCGGGAACCTCTCCACTTGGCTAAAAAACACCTGATGCTTGTCCGCTCAGGAAAGCATCACCTCCTAACACAGCTCATCAACAACCGCAACAAAAAAATATCTCTTCAGAGCCGATCCAGAGAATCGCTGTCCGCAGATGAGCGCTTTCACCGGAGTACTCCCGAAGAACAGCGGGGGGCATCGCAGCTTCAGGCTCAAAACGTGGCCACAACCGCAGAGCCGCTAGTTACCATGAGTGTATGGAGGAAGGCAAAGCGAAACGATCGCGGGCCCGTGTCCAGCGTTGCCGGTCGCAGCCCATCGAGGTGTTCCGGTGGTCTTACATGGCAGGATGCTGATCTGGGTGAAAGGCTTTCGGGGTCGAGACTCTGCAGGCTGCTCGCACTTCCGGGTCAGGAATTGCCCCAGCATGATTCAGTGGTGGAGGGCCACAGCCATTTGCGCAACACGGCTATTGAACCGCATGTTCCTGCAGCACTTCATCCAAAACAGCATTGAGCTCATTGAGTTTGTAAGGTTTGTCCAAGGCAGCCGCAAAGCCATAGTCTCTGAAGCGCGACATGATCGGATCCGTCGAGTAGCCACTTGAAACGATCGCCTTCACCTCGGGGTCGATCTGCAGGAGTCGTTCGATGGTTTCTCTGCCTCCCATCCCATCCACGATGGTCAAGTCCATCAAAACGGTGTCGAACGGCTTGCCGGAATCCTTGGCCCGCTGGTAGATCTGAATGGTCTCCAGCCCATCTCGAGCGTAATCGACGGAATAGCCCAGGTGCTTCAGCAATGCCCCGACAACCTCGCGGATGATCTCCTCATCGTCCATCACCAGAATTCTGCCCTTGGGCTCCGAGGACCTGGTGATCCTGACCGTCTCATGCTTCTGCTTCATATCTGCTGCGGGCAGGTATATCTGGAAGGTTGTCCCTACTCCGGTTTCCGATTCAACGACGATTTCACCCCCGTGCTTCTTCACAATGGAGTAGGCCGTGACCAGCTCCAGCCCATTCTGAGTCTCGTTGCTGGTGAAGTAAGGATCGAAGATCTGGGGGATGCTCTCTTCGGGCAGTCCTCCCCCCTGGTCCTGTATGGCGATGGTCACGTAACGCCCTGGTCTGAAAGGGAAGAACCGGTTGCTGTCAATGAGGACGTTCGAAGCCTTCACGGTGATCCTGCCAGTGCGCCGGTTCGCTTTGTCCGCATTGGACATCATGTTCTGGAAGACGATGCGGATCTGCTGGCTGTCGGCATCCACCGGCCACATGTCCTCGGGAATGCTGAGCTCGAGGCCAGCCTCACTGCCACGAAGAATGGAGCCGCAGGTGTCTTTGAGGATGGGCTGGAGCTGAATGGTCCTCTTGACTGGGGACCCGCACTTGGAAAAGGGCAAGAGCTGCTGGGTGAGAGTCTTGGCACGGATTGCGGCCTGTTCGGCGGCGTCCAGTTTTGAAAACGCCTTATCCTCGGGCGATGCATAGATTTTGGCGAGGGAAATGTTCCCCATGATCGCCGTCAAAATGTTGTTGAAGTCGTGGGCGATGCCACCTGCGAGCTTGCCGACTGCCTCGAGCTTCTGAGCCCGCTGAAGCTGAAGCTCGATCTTCTTCTGCTCGGTGATGTCCGTGAGGATGATGATGAATGTGGTCGTTTCACCCGAGACCGGCAGCGCCTTGAGGAGCACCTGTCTCCCCTGGACGATGAATGAGGGACTTTGGTGGCCGTTGTTGGAAAAGGCTTCCTTTGACCTGAGGATCTCTTCGACCCTCTCCCGGTCTTTGCCTTCGAAGATCTCATCGAGAGAAGAGGCGAGCAGCGCTTCCTCAGAAACCCCGACAAGGGAGATGGCTACCGGGTTCGCGTAGACGATGCGGCCTTTTGACGTCACCTCAAGGATTCCCTCGGCCATGCTTCCCAGCACCAATTCGAAATGCTTCTTGACGGCCAGGAGCTCCTTCGTGATTTCCCTTGGATGCACGGCATCCAGGCCGTAGGTGAGGTCTTTGGAATGAGAAGACCCGGAGACGCCCACTTGCTCCATCGCTTTGAGAACGTTGGCTGCCAGATGGTTCATGGGGCCTTTGGCAATGCACGCGTCGGCTCCGATCTCCCGGTAGTCGAGCCTCTCGTCAGCGGCGATGGCAGAGAGGATGATGATGTGCACGTCATCGAGCTCCGGGGTCTTCCGGATGATTCTGCACAGTTTGTCACCACTGATGTTGGGCATGATGAGGTCGATGAAGATGACATCCGGTGTGAAGCTCTTGAGAACATCCAAGGCCGAGAGACCATCCACAGCCGTAACGACTTGGTGTCCCGCTTCGGCCAGCAGGTTGGCCATGAAGCTCACGATCAGCGGATGGTTGTCGACAACCAGGATCTTCTTTTGCATGGTGTTGCCCTCTTCCATGTGAATGGTGCGAACCGCGTCCGGCATCGGCGATTCCGGATCGCCCCTAACTTATGCTTGTTTGCTGAAGCGCCCTGGCGATGATGCCCAGCTCCGTTTCAATGCGGCCGACGGCTTCCGGCACAGCATCCAGCTCGTTTTCCCTGGCGTGCTTCTCAACCGTCAAAGCCGCCGCGTGCATCTCTTCAAACCCGAAGGTCAGGGCGGCCCCTTTGATGGAATGCGCTGTAGCTCTGATCTGCTGGGGCAGGCTGGCCTGGATGGCGGCTCGCAGCTTCTCGAGGTCTGAATGGGTTGCTTCGACAAATCCGTGGGCGATTTCCACGAATTCGTCCACAGTCAATCCGACGCTTTCGGCCATTTCGCTGAAATTCATGCCACAATCTCCACTTCACGAGTGACCCACTTCCTGATCATTTCGTAGACATTCTCCCTGCGGACCGGCTTGGCGATGTAGTCGTTCATACCGGCTTCAATGCATTTTTCTCGATCACCCCTCATGGCATTGGCCGTCATGGCCACAATGGGGACGTCACCGAATCCCCGCTTCCTGATGGCTCTCGTTGCACGCAGTCCGTCCATTTCAGGCATCTGGACGTCCATGAGAATCATGTCATACTGATCAGGCGATGCGAAAAACCGGTTGATCGCCTCTCGGCCGTTGCTCGCTGCTTCCACCTGATAGCCCGCTTTGGTCAGAATCAGCTGGGCCAGCTTCTGGTTGGCTGGATTATCTTCAGCTAGCAATATACGTACCGATCTCTTGGCCTCCTCCTTCAGAGAGCGCATGGTGTGGAGCTTGTCGACTTCCCCTTCCACGGCCTTGCCATTCTCCCCGAGAATCCGTGAAAGCATCTCCATGAGCTTTCCGGGTCTGACGGGTTTGGGCAGGAAGGCGGTGAAGCCCACTTTCCGGAAAAGGTCGCCGTTCTGATTCGTGGAGGATGAGAAGGCCAGCAATGGAATGCGGCCAATGGGAGGCGGCTGACGACGAATCGCTTCAGCCACTTCATATCCGCTCATGTCCGGCATTTGAATGTCAAGAATGCAGAGATCGAAGGGCGCTGAGACTTCCAGTGCCCTCTCCAGCGTGCTCAAAACGGGTTCCGCTGCATCCAGACTGTGAATTTCAACACCGGAAGATGTCAGCATGTGGTGCATGATATCGAGATTCGCCTTGTTGTCGTCGACCACGAGGACCCTCTTGCCCTTCAGGGAGACGGGCCTGATCGCCCTGGAAGGTGACTCGATTCCCTTGCCGAGCCATGCCGTGAAATGGAAGACGGTTTTTTCGCCTGGAACGCTTTCGACCCAGACATTGCCTTCCATGAGATGCGAAAGCTGACGGCAGATGGCCAGGCCCAGACCGGTTCCACCGTATTTTCTGGTGATGAAGCGTCCGGATTGCTGGAATGCCTCGAATATGGTCCCCTGCTTTTCCCGTGGAATCCCTATCCCGGTATCCCGAACCGTGGCATGGATCAGGATTCGCTGCTCGCTCTCCTCTTCAATACCCATGGCGAGCTCAATTTCTCCCTGCTCAGTGAATTTCGCAGCATTTCCCATCAGGTTGAGCAGCACCTGACGAAAACGGGACGGGTCCCCCAGCACGCTCGTCGGAATGTTGTCGGATATCCTGCACAGCACCTCGATAGGTTTGTCCTGAACACGAGGTCTTATCAGGTCACACACGTCATAGGCAATTATTTCGGGATCGAAGTCGACGGATTCCAGCTCCATCTGGCCCGCCTCGATTTTGGAGAAGTCGAGGATCTCGTCGATCAGTGTCAAAAGAGTCTCGCCGCTCCTCTTGATGATCTGGGCGTACTCGATTTGTTCTTCGTTCATGGATGACATGAGCAGCATGTCCGAGAATCCGATGATACCGTTCATGGGGGTTCGGATTTCATGGCTCATCCGTGCAAGAAACTCGCTCTTGGCCACATTGGCAATCTGGGCTTCCATGGCCAACCGCTGTGCATGCCTGATGGTGAGCTCGAGCTGCTCGTTCATGTTTTGAAGCTCTTCGTTGGCGAGGGCTATCTTCTCCTCGGCCGACTTCCGGTCGGTTATGTCCACCTGCATGCAGAAGACCTCGGAGACATCCCTCCCCTTCAGAACCGGAAAGATTGAGGAATAGACCCATCGCTTGTCGCCACCTTTGGTCCTGATGGGCCACTCTCTCGGGGATACCGGATTGCCTGAGCGCCAGACCTCCTCGAGGTCATGCCGCAGTCTCTCGGCACTCTCGGGAGCGGACAGGAGCTCAGGAAGCCGACAACCAAGTGCGTCGGTGGGACCGTAGCCCCACAGCTTCGTGGAAGCCCCATTCCAGCTCGTGATGGTGCCGTCTTCCGTGACTCCCTGGATTGCCAGCAGCGGGGTGTTCTCAAGAAGGGACTGAAAGCGCAGCACAGAAGCCTGTTGGGCCTGCTGGGATTGACCCAGGATGTCAAACAGATCGCTGAGCAAATCCCCCAACTCGGCGAACTCCCTCTTTGGCATCCATTTTGACACATCCACTCGACCCTGCTCGCGGCGAGTCTCGCCAACCGCCTGGATGAGCTGTCCAATAGGCGATAGGGTGGTCTTATTCAGAAGCAGAAGCGTACCGGCCGTGACCAGAAATCCCAAAAACACGTACGTTCCGGCGAGAGGAAGCATTCCGCTGGAGACACCCAGACTGCCACCGGATCCGTTGACGGGTGAGCCGCTGACCACGTACAGCGAAGCCATGAACAGCGCCACACAGAGGGTGATCATGGCAGTGCCAACAAGCCGTGCTGTTCTTCGCTGCAAACTCACAGGTGATCCCTTTCGAGTCAAATCGCGGTGAAATGAGGACCGGATTCCGACGACAATCCGCTCCAACACAAGCGTCTAAGGCTTCAGGGAACAATCGTGGAGCGGCGGGATTGATCCCTTGGTGGTCAGGGTGTTCAGGCAGTTAGCCATCTGAAGATGGTGACTCAAGACAGGTTGATGCCTGGCAAGGTCCTCGCCCCGCAGAATCGACGGTTCCATGACATGCTCCGGGACCACAGGTCTTAAAGGCAGAGAAATGATGAACTCCGCACCCTCGCTTCCCGGTGATGCCAACGCAAGCCCGCCCTCGTGCTCCTCCAGGATTGTACGCGATATGAAGAGCCCGAGACCCGTGCCCACATCACTTGGTTTCGTGGTGTAGAAGGGGTCGAAAATGGATGACGCCGCTTCAGCAGAAATCCCGGGCCCATCGTCTCTCACACGCACCTCCACCGTTTCGCCCTTCTCAATGGATTCGATCGAGATTTTGCCGGGCCCTTCATTCATGGCGTCAATAGCGTTGTTGATCAGGTTCACGAAGACCTGTGAGATTTTCTGGGGATTGCAGGAAACCTGGATGCCCGGATCGACGTCGATCTCCACCCTTATGTCTTTTTTCAGACGGTGGTGGAGCAGCTTCACGGATTCTTGAATGGGGTGAAGCAGCGGGCACGGTTCCATCGCGGGGTTGTCACGCCTGGTATACGCACGAAGGCTCTCCATGATCTGCCAGATCCTCTGACTTCCTTCCTGTATTCCACGAAGGTATCCTTCGGACTTGGAAAGCCATGCCAGGTGCTGCGAGCCATGCCCATTCCCCTGGAAATGCTTCTCGAGGATGGGCTTGGCGACTCCCCAGAACGCCGTGAACAATTCGATGTTGCCCCCGACGAATGTGAGCGGGCTGCTGATCTCGTGCATGATAGCGGCCGAGAGGGTTCCGATGGTTGCCAGGCGATCGGCGTGGATCAACTGGCGGGTTTGTTCTTCCACCATCAGTTCAAGGTGCTTCGCATACTGACTGAGCTGACGCTCCTGTCGTCTCAGGCAGATCTGTGTTTTCACACGGATCTTGAGCTCCGCTCCGTCGAATGGTTTGTTGATGAAATCCACCGCACCCAGAGACAGGCCGGTGACTTTCGTTTTGGAATCCTGCAGCGCTGAGAGGAAAATGACGGGAATGTCTCGAGTTGCCTCGTTCTCTTTCAGCAGGCTGCAGGTTTCCAGGCCATCCAGTTCCGGCATCAGGATGTCCAGCAGTATAAGATCCGGTCCGAGCTCAGCCATCTCCAAAGCTTCCAGACCCGAGCCGGCCGCCATGATGGAGTACCCCGCCGGAGTAAGATGAGCTCTCAGGAGCTGGAGGTTTGAAGGCTCATCATCGACAATCAAAATGCTGGGTGTTGATTCTTCCGACAACATGGCTACGAACTGACCCGAATGATAAGAATAAAAACTTACTTAAACAAAAGACCGCACGGAATTCCAACAGTCTTGATGACAGCTACGGTTCGATTGATAAAAAGAGTCTGTGGGAGCAAGGCCCCGCGCATGCAGGCCCCTCGCTTCTTCACGTCACCTGACTTATCGGAAGGTGAATAGGTGGAGATTAGGTGGTTTTGGGTTGAGGGCGAGCTGTTTCTGGCTGAATGGTGCAAGGCCGCCGCGAAGCGTTTGGGGGAGCCCACCGAAGCGGAAATGGAGCGGAGAGGGAGCTGACCAGGAGGTCAGGATTCTTGTCTGCTTCCCCGTTCCGCGCGGGAATCCAGAACTTTGCGGACGGTTCTCGACAGCTCACTGATCACGTAAGGCTTCATCAGAAACTCTTGAACCCCCGTTTGGCGGGCCTGATCTTCGGCAACGGCCTCCATGAGACCTGTGCACAAAATGATGGGGACATCCTCCCTTTCCCTTTTCACCTCCCTGGCAAACGCGCAGCCCGTCATGGCAGGCATCGTCTGGTCAGTGATGATGAGGTCATAGGCCCCCGGGTTCTGGCGAAACAGCTCAAGTGCCTTCAAACTGTCCGACACCCCGGTGACCTGATATCCGAGGTTCTCCAGGAGAGCCTGCGCCATTTCGACCAGAGTCTCCTCGTCATCGACCAGCAGAATCCGTTCATGGCCCGTCGGGATTCGCTCGGTGATTTCCGTCTCGATCACGAATTCTGACTCCACCCTCGGCAAAAGGATTTCGAAGGTCGTACCTTCTCCAGGTTTGCTCGACGCCGTGATGGAGCCTCCGAGACTCTTGATGATTCCATAGACCACGGAGAGGCCCAATCCGGTACCTTCGCCCTTTCCCTTCGTCGTGAAGAATGGATCGAACACCCGTTCCATGATTTCCGGTGTCATGCCGTGTCCGGTGTCTTTCACCGTGAGTCGCACGTAGGGGCCGGGTTTCAGATTCGGGTCTCCTCCCGCCGTCCCAGAATCCATTTGCACTCTCGATAGGCCGACCTCCAGGACTCCGCCGATTTCGCGCATGGCATAGGCCGCATTGGTGCATAGATTCATGACCACCTGGTGGATCTGGATGGGGTCTGCATGGATCATCGCCAGGGGGTCGAGAATCTGGTGTCGGATGTCCACCGTGGTGGGGAGGGAGGCTCGCAGGAATTTCAGCGTCTCCTTCAGAATGGGCCCGATCTGCACATGCTTGCGCTCCTGCTCACGCTTGCGACTGAAGGTGAGGATCTGGTTCACCAGGTCCTTGGCTCTGAAGCCCGCCTGCAGGACCTTGCTCAGTTGTCGGTGCATCTTGCTGCCTTCTTCAACCTCGTGGAGTGCCAGCTCCGTGTATCCGATGATGGCTGCAAGAATGTTGTTGAAATCGTGGGCTACGCCTCCAGCTAGAGTGCCAATGGCCTCCATCTTCTGTGCCTGTCTCAGCTGGGCTTCCATGCGCTCGTGCTCTGCGGCGGCAAGCTTCCTTTCGGAAATGTCCCGAATGATGCCCATGGCATGCCACTTCTTCTTGAGATCGATGACCGAAGTGGCGAGCTCTACGGGAAAGTGGGAGCCATCCTTCCTGACCGCCGTGAGCTCAATGGTCGATTCCACAAAAGGTCCTTTGCCGGTGGCCCTGAACGTCTCCAGCCCCTTGTCAATGGCTTCGTGATAGTGAGAGGGAGCGATGAGGCTGTGGAGCGCCTGCCCCATCACCTCGGCGCTCGAATAGCCGAACATCCTCTCTGCAGCGGGGTTCCAATAGGAGATTCTTCCCCCGTCGTTCATCAGAATGATGGCGTTGGCGGCGGTTGTGGTGATGGCCCGAAATCTCTCCTCACTCTCTCGCAAGGCCTGCTCAGAGAGGTTCCGCTCGGTGATGTCGCGACTGACCATGACGGTGCCTATGATTCGGCCATCCTCATCCATCAGTGGCCTCCCTGTGGCTTCGAACACCTTGCCGGTGATCCCGTCGGCAATTTCTCTGGTCGATCCCCTCTCTTCCCAACCATTCAGAGGGTCGGGGCACACAAACGGAAAAGAACGCCCCGACTCATCGAATTCCCTGCAGCTCCGTCCAATGACCGATTCCCCTTCGACGTTCATCAGGCTTGCTGCAAAGCGGTTCAGGCGCAGGATCCGATTGTCGCGGTCCAGAATGCATATGGCATCCGGGACTGAGTCGAAAGTCCGCTCCCATGCTCTTGCGGCTCCCACCAGGAAAGCCAGTGTGTCTTCAAGCTTTCCATACATCTCTTTAAAGGCCTTGGCTAAATCTCCAATCTCGTCACCTTTGGGGATCTGATCCAGTTCCCCGCTGAGATCAGCCTCCACCTTGAATTTGAAGTCGATGTCGCTTCCGATTCCCGCCGTGAGCTGCTTGGCCGCATCGCGAAGCTGGGTCAGGGGACGTGTGATTCGTCGGATCGCTATGGAGCCAATCCCAGTGGCGAGCACCAACGAAAGGAGAATGCCCCACAGGATGCGTTGACGGGCGGTTTCGATGGGTGCGAACGCCTCCGCCCTGGATTGCTGAGCGGAGACGATCCAGTCTGTTTCCGGAATGGGCTTCGCCGCGAAAATGATGGACTCGGTCTGCTTGTCCAACGGAGTGTCAGCCGCCTCGACGCTTTGCAATATGCGCTCACTTTCGGGATGAAGAATCACCAGGTTCGATTGGGTGTGGACTTGAACAAACCCGGTTCGCCCGATTTTCGTCCTGTGGACCCCCCCCAGGGCGCTCGATTGCAGCAGCTTGATGGAACAGCCCAAAACGGCGATCAGGTCGCCGGACGATTCAAATATGGGGGACGTCATGGTGACCACCGGCTCACCTGTCCTGCGAGACCGATAAGGGATGCTCACCACTCCACGCTTTCCCTCAATCGTTCTCTGATAATACTCCCGAAAGTTGAAGGAGTTCCCCCGTATGCCCGGGTGAGGAGGGTAGTCAACCCACAGAATGCCGTTGGAGTCCAGCATGAACATGCCGTTGGCGAAATCTGAATTCATCTCCATCAGCTTCTTCATCTGGTTTTCAATGGCCGGCGTGTTACGCTGCTGGATATCCTCCACTCGCAGGGTTGTGGACATCAACTGGACTGTGCTCAGCGACTGGCTTGTGAATCGGGAGATGACATCAGATGTGGTGTCCGCTATGGTTTCCAACCCCGAAGCAATGGAATTCCTCAGGGAGATCTCCAGAAAACGCAGGTAAAGAAAGCCCATCACGCTCAGGGAAATGACCGTTATCGATGTCAACAGGGTCAGTGTACGGTTACGAAGGGTCATGCACACACTCCACCGGTCCATCGGGCCTGATCGCACGTCATCCAGGCAGTGTGGGAAACTCTCTCCCACAGGCACAACATGTGCCGAATTACGGGGGCATACTATCCATTGTTCCGCTCAAGTCCAGTCCAAAAGTGCTTCCCTGCCCGAGCCGCACGGGGTGCCCTTCAATGCTGCGAGAAGTCTCGAGTCTCTCTCTGGTTGTGCGGCGCCTTGGCGAGCGGCCGCTTCATCCTCTGGAGCGGCCCTAAGTACAGGGCAGCACAATAAAGTGCTCTACATTTGAGTCGTCATTCCGGCAGTTTTCAAGCCGGAATCCACAGGAAAAACCTGGATCCCGGCTAAAGGACTGCCGGGATGACGTTTGCGAATTCGAGCCCTTAATTTTGTGGAGGTGTACTGATATGGATGACACACGCAACCG
>JBFYYO010000120.1:0-11011 GCA_041310025.1 Syntrophobacterales bacterium | reverse complement strand
CGGCCTTACCCCCCGGCTAATGGCTTGTATCCCTCCGGGATGATGAAACCGCGCTCCCGATGGGATTCCAGCAGATGCTCCTCGCGTGGAAATCCACATGGGTCCATGATTCGCAGCCCATTGGGGACGTTGTTCCAAAAGATCTGCACCCATCTCTCTTGTCTCTGTACCACAGAAATCCGGACGGGACTCCTGTCGATGCACGAGATCTCTTCATCCAGAGCATTTTCCGAGAGCTCATTGAAACAGTCTTCCGCAGGTATTACACAGGATTTGTCGGCCATTCCCCCGATCACGCTGCCATGGCCAGTCTAGATCTGGACCGACTCACTGAGCGGCTCGTGGATGAGCTGGGAATGGATCGGTACATGGAAGAGGTTTTTCGAGCGGTGGATCAGCGGCAGATGTCCGATGAGGAGCTCACCGAATTCCTGGTGGGTCGCGGTCTTTCAGAGGAAGAAGCATCAAGCCTGCAGCGCGGCGTTGAAGACATCACTTTGCTCACGGGGCCTCATCTCGGACGATTCAACGACCGCATTTCCGTTCCTGAGCTGATACAGTGCGTTTCCGCCGTCTCAGCGCTGTGCGTCGCCGACCGATTCATGATGGAGCGATGCAGCCTTGATTCCCACAAAACAAAACCATTCACCGCGAGGGCGCAATGAACGCGAAGCACTCGGTAAGAAGCTTTCTTGGGGTCCTTTGCGCCTTGGCGGTGAAAATTGCGTTGAAAATGAAAGCTGTCTGACCGGGCATCCCCTCAATCCGGCAGCCATCGGCTGAACAGATGCCTGATGGATTGCCAGCCCATTTTGCGCCGCAGGATGCCCAGCTGATCCTGCAGAGGGATGTCCTTCGGGCAGACGTCTTCACAGCCGAGAAGCCCCAGACAACCGAAAATGCCTTCCTCGGTGCCCACCACGTCAAAGTATTCCTGACCTCTTCTCTCGTCGCGCGGGTCCATCATGAAACGGGCGATACGATTGAAGGCCACGGCTCCCATGAAGTCCGGCCGCATGTTCGCCTTGCCGCAGGCCGCCACACAGCAGCCGCATTCGATGCACCGCTCCAGTTCGTAGATTTCCTCCGCCAGCTGGTTGGACATCGGTTCTTCAACCGCCTCGGTATCGAAGGCCTTTGTGGTGTGAACCCAGGACTCCACACGCTCGTGCATGGCTCTGAACCAACTTCCCGTATCCACCGAGAGGTCGCCGATGAGCTTGAAAACCGGCAGCGGCATGAGCGTGATTTCATCCGGCAAGGATTGAGTTTTGGTGTGGCATGCCAGGTCAGGACGCCCATTGATCATCATGGCGCACGATCCGCAAATCCCGGCCCGGCAGACGAAATCGAACATGAGGCTCGGATCGAGCTCCTCCCGGATCCGGTTCAGGGCAATGAAAAGCGTCATGGCATCCGTTTCCTCCAGATAGTAGGCGTCCATGTGAGGAACCGATGCAGGATCCTGGGGATTGAAACGGAAAACATTGAACTTGAGCATTCTTCCCATGGGGCGCCTCGATCAGTTGTCTTCGATGGGTTCTGGATCCATTCTACAGACTGCGGGGTCTTCGGTGCATATGATTTTGCATGTGCCATACCCCCGCTCTCCCGGTGGAATCTCCCAGACTGCCGAGTTGGGTTCATAACTCAGAGTCGGGAGGGCGTCCCCCTCGATCCAGGTGGCGAGGGTCCGTTTGAGCCAGTCGCGGTCGTTTCGGGCCTCGAAATCCTCCCTGGCGTGACACCCGCGGCTCTCTGTGCGCTGTTCGGCTGCATAGGCCACGCAGAGCGCGAGTCGGACCATGCCTGTCATGCGGAGGGCCAGAGCCAGTTCAGGATGGGCACCCACACTGCCCGAGCGCAGACCGACCCGCCCGGCCCGTGCGTGAATCTCCTGGAGATCCTCGACGGCTTTTCGCAGGTCTGCTCCATTGCGGAATATTCCCACCTTTTCCATGAGAACATCCTGCATGGCATTTCGAACGGCATACACATTCTCTTTCCCGTCCTTACCCCGGATGATGCGCTCGATTCTTTCTTCTTCCTGCTTGACGAAGCCGCGAGGCAGATCCGTTCGGATGGCCACATCGCAGCCTTCCAGAAATTCTGAGATCTTCTGTCCCACGATGCGGCCCGCCACGATGGTCTCGGCCAGCGAGTTGCCACCCAGGCGGTTGAAGCCGTGCATATCCCAGCAGGAGGCTTCACCCGCTGCAAACAGGCCCTTGAGTCCATAGGCGGCGCCGTCCTTGTTGGTCCGAGCTCCCCCCATGCTGTAGTGCTGGGCCGGTCGTACCGGAATCATCTGGGTGGCCGGATCGATTCCCAGGAATTCATGACAGATTTCATCCACTTCCCGAAGCTTCGTCTTGAGGTGCTGCTCTCCCAGATGACGGATATCCAGCCACAAGTGATCTCCATAGGGGCTGGGAACTCCCTTTCCCTCTCGAATGTGGTGCATCATCCAGCGGGACACCACATCTCTCGACGCCAGTTCCTGTTTGCCGGGCTCATAGATGTGCATGAACCGTTCACCGTTCACGTCCTTAAGGGTTCCCCCGTCGCCGCGGCAGCCTTCGGTCACCAGAATGTTGGTGGGGACAATGCCCGTCGGATGAAACTGCACGGCCTCCGGATTGCCTATGGGAACGATGCCCGTCCTGAGGGCCAGGATCTGACCCGCTCCATCGCAGATGACGGCATTGGTGCTCTCTCGATAAAGCCTGCCATATCCGCCCGTAGCGATGAGCGTGGCACGGGCGAGGTACACCCGAAGCTTCCCGGTCTTGAGGCATCGAGCCACGGCTCCGAAACAGGACACCCCGTCGTGGATGAGGCAAATGGCTTCGACCCGGTCGTGCATGGTGACCCCAAGCCGCACCACCTCATTGTCCATGGTGAAGAGCAGAGTGTGCCCCGTACCGTCGGATGTATAGCATGTGCGCCATTTGGCGGTGCCTCCGAAATCCCTGGCCGTGATGAGGCCCTCCCTTTCGGGACTTTCGACCTTCTCATATTGCTTTCCAGCCTTGAAATAGGTCCCCTTGCCCGGCACGACCCGGTTCCACGGAATCCCCCAGTGGGCCATTTCCCGAACGGCGACAGGTGCCGTTTCGACAAAAAGCCTGGCCACCTCCTGATCGCATCCCCAGTCGGACCCCTTAACCGTGTCCGAAAAATGAATATCCGTGCAATCCCCTTCACCCATGCAGGCATTGCCAAGGGAAGCCTGCATCCCTCCCTGTGCTGCCGAAGAATGCGAACGCCTGGGTGGTACCAGACTGAGGCAGATGGTCTGAAAACCGTGGGAAGCCGCCTCCACGGCCACTCGCTCCCCTGCAAGGCCGGCTCCGATACACAGCAGGTCAGAATAAAACGTATCCACAGCTCGCTCCATGGTTTGCAACCCTTCGGATTCACGAGGAGTGACTGCCACTGCCCAAACCTGCCCCTCTCCGGTCCCGGTTGGCGGTGGCGCGTTTCACAACGGTCCAGGGCCTTCAGTCGCTGATCTTCACCAGAAAGTAGAAATTGAGCAGAGTGATCAAACCGATGGCAATGAAAGCCAGAGTCAGCTTGTTTTCAAAGCCCTTGAGAGCCTGACGGTTGGCGCGCGTGATCCAACCCCATTTGACGCCGATCCGATAGAACCCGATCCCGACGTGCAGCTCCACCATGGGAAGCAGGAGGGCATAAAACAGGAACCACCAACCGCCTTGTATGCGCATGGCGCTCCTAGAAGCCGTGATCGGAAGGTTGGTGAGGACCGTCCACATGTGAGTGCTGCCCATGATGAGGATGACCATGGCAGTTACGGCCTGGACCACCCAGAGCCACGTATCCAGGTGATTGAACCGAACACTGTGGATCCAGATGGCCTTCTGCTCCCTGATTCGAAAGGGAAGCTTGCGTGCAGCCAGGACAAAATGAGCCAGAAACAGCAGCCCGATCATGGGACCGCCCAGCTGCGCCAGGTAGTACCGCTCCAGGAGCTCAGCAATGGCGTTCATGACCCCTGTTCCCAGATTGACGCTCGCAACCAGGATCATGTGGCTCCACATGAAGAGAATGAGCAGTACCCCCGAAAGAGCCTGAGACAGATCCCAATAAGCTTCGGTTCGCGCGGGTCTTTGGACCGGCGACAAGAGCTGCGTTGCCATGGCGCTTCCTCTTCGCTTTAATTTGAATGCTTAAACCACCATGGGCATGATGAGACCCAGGTAGGTGGGGTCGTCCGCACCCACGAAAACTCCACCATGGAACTGATCCACCCACTCGAAACGAACCTGTGAGCTTTCGACCGCCTGGATCGCGTCAATGACATACCGGATGTTGAAGGAGACGGTGAAATCCTCGCCCTCGTATTCGATATCGACGGCATCGCTGGCCTGACCCGTCTCGGGATTGCCTGAGTCGAGCTCCAAAACCCCCTGCTTCACCTGAAAACGGACATGACGCCACTTCTGGTCTGCGACAACCGCCGCACGTTTCAGGGCCTGCACAAAGGGATCCTTCTCCGCCCGAAAAGAAGATGGGCGTTCGTCCGGGATGATGAGCTGGTATTCAGGGAACTCGGCATCCAGCAGCTGCACGCTCAACAAGGCATCCGGGATTCCCAGCAAGAGGCTGTTCTCGTGAATGGTGAGGCTCGCATCCCCTTCTTTTTCCAGCAGTTTGAGGATTTCCTGAACCCCTTTTCTGGGAATGATCACACCATTCCCGAGATCCAACCCCTGAAAAGCGGACTCAGGCACCTCACTGTACACCAGGCGGTGGCCGTCGGAAGCCACAAACCGGAATGCCTCAGGACCCAGATGATGCCAGTAAAGCCCTGCCACGCTGAACGGATCTTCGTCGGAGGGAATGCTGTAGAGCGTTCGCGCCAAGGCCTTCCGAAGAGCTTCCCGGTCAAAAGGCCTGCGGGGAATCTCCTCGAAAAAGTGCACAAAGGGAAAATCGTCGGCAGGGATGGTCGCCAGTTCAAATCGGGAGCGTCCCGTCCGAATCGTCAGTCGATTGCCGAAATGGGTTTCGAATTCCACCACCTCCTGGGGAAGCTCCCGAACGATTTCGAGAATCTTTTTGGCAGAGACGGTCACCGAACCCGGTTCTTCGATCTTTGCCTTCAGCTGAGTCCAAATGCTCAGTTCCAGATCCGTTGCGGTGAATTCCATCATCTGTTGTTCGTGGATGGCATTTATGAGAACATTGGACAAGATGGGCATATGGGTCTTCTTTTCGGTGGTGCTTTGAACCCTCTGAAGAACCTGAACCAGACTCACCTTGTCGATGTGAGCTTTCATGCTTCCATCCTTTGAGGTTGAAGATTTTGTCTTTGAAATTCTTATATGGAGAGATTCACAATATTAATCAGGGGTGGTCAGATTGTCAAAAAGTTTAATAAACTACTGAAATAAAAAATAAATCGCTGGAGGCAAAATGTTCAAGCCATGAGATGGAGTGAGTTGCCATGGTGAACAGCCCGGAGCTCTCTGAAAGTTATGAACAGCGTTTGAACCATCGTGAATAGCTGATGCACCTCAATTTCTTCAAAGGCATGAGACAGCTCTGCAGGGACGATAAGCAATTTATCTGCCACCAGCCGCGATTTCCTGGAGAATTCTCCGTGGAAGGCGACTACGGATGTCAGTACGATGAAATCTCGTGAAAGATGCAGTATTATGCAGCATTCTATAGATATAAGCTAAATGGGAGGCGGTATTTCCGACATGCGGGAGGATATCTTCTCCATCCGGAAGCAAGAGAGGTCGTACGGGAACCGAGGTTTTTCTGTTTCCGCTTGACAAAGGAAAGCGAGTCAAGTAGGTTTGCGCCGTATGTGAAAAAAGGCTCTTTCCGGACGCATGGCAGAAAGTTTGAACAACTTTGGGGCGATAGAGGCCATTGGACAAAGCCCACGTTCACAGATTTGCCACACCCTCGATACTCCATCGCCTGTTATGCTCTTTGCCCAAATCAACTTTTTCTGTATGTCTGGTACGTTGTCGTAATGCTGACGCTCGCGCATGAGAGGGAGGTGAAAAGAATCACGGCTGTACCGAGCTGATGAAAGCAGATTTTTCCGGTCTTGGTGGGGAATGGTTCTCCAGGGTTTCACATTCTGTAGGTAGAGCTCTTAAATCGAAGGGGGAGGAGAAACATGGCTTACAATGCAGTAGAGATGAAAGACTGGCAGATTTCCGAAGCAGCTGAAAAGAATATGCCCACTCCATGGGACTGGCAGCAAAAACTCGGATTGGAGAAAGACGAAATTCTGCCCATGGGACGTCTGTGCAAACTGGACTTTATGAAGATCATCAACCGCCTGAAGGATCGACCCGATGGCAAATACATTGAAGTCACCGCCATCACCCCGACTCCTCTGGGAGAAGGCAAGAGCACCACATCCTGCGGTCTGATGGAAGGCCTCGGCAAGCGCGGTGTCAAAGTCGGCGGCGCCCTCCGTCAGCCTTCCGGCGGCCCGACCATGAACGTCAAGGGAACGGCGGCCGGCGGCGGCAATGCCCTCCTCATCCCCATGACGGAATTCTCGCTGGGCCTCACGGGCGACATCAACGACATCATGAACGCCCACAACCTGGCCATGGTCGCCATGACCGCCCGCATGCAGCATGAGCGAAATTACAACGACGAGCAGCTGGCGCGCCTCACCAAGATGCGTCGTCTCGACATCGATCCCACCCGCGTGGAAATGGGCTGGATCATGGATTTCTGTGCGCAGTCTCTCCGCAACATCATCATCGGCATGGGCGGACGCCAGGACGGCTTCATGATGCAGTCCAAGTTCGGCATTGCGGTGAGCTCCGAGATCATGGCCACTCTCTCCATCGTCAACGACCTGGCCGATATGAAGAAGCGGCTGAACGAGATCACGGTGGCCTTCGACAAGACCGGCAAGCCGGTGACCACGGGCGACCTGGAAGTCGGCAATGCCATGACGGCCTTCATGCGCAACGCCATCAATCCGACCCTGATGTGCACGGCCGAATACAATCCCTGCATGGTGCACGCCGGCCCGTTTGCCAACATCGCCGTCGGCCAGTCCTCCATCATCGCCGACCGCATCGGCCTCAAGATGTTCGACTACCACGTGACGGAATCCGGATTTGCCGCGGATATCGGCTTCGAAAAGTTCTGGAACGTGAAGTGCCGCTACAGCGGTCTCAAGCCCCATGTCTCCGTTCTCACCACCACCATCCGCGCCCTCAAGATGCACGGCGGCGGTCCCAAAGTCGTAGCCGGTATCGCCTTGCCAGAAGAGTACACCAAGGAGAATCTGGCACTGGTCGAGAAGGGCACGGTCAACATGGTGCATTGCATCAACATCATTCGCAAGGCCGGTATCAACCCTGTCGTGTGCATCAATGCATTCCACACCGATACCAAGGATGAAATTGCCATCGTGAGGAAAGCTGCCGAGGCGGCAGGCGCCCGCTGCGCCCTCTCCGAGCATTGGGCCAAGGGTGGCGACGGGGCTCTCGAGTTCGCCGATGCCGTCATGGATGCCTGCAAGGAAGAAAGCCAGTTCAAGTTCCTTTATCCTCTCGAGATGAAGCTGAGAGACCGCGTGGCCATGGTGGCCAAGGAAGTCTACGGCGCCGACGGCGTGGCCTGGACCCCCGAAGCCGAGGCCAAGGCCAAGATGCTCGAAAACGACTCGAAGTACAACGATTACGCCACGATGATGGTGAAGACGCACCTCAGCCTGACCCACGATCCCACGATCAAGGGCGTGCCCAAGGGTTGGACGCTTCCCATCCGCGACGTCTTGATCTATTCGGGTGCGAAGTTCCTCTGCCCTTGCGCCGGTGCCATCAGCCTCATGCCCGGAACCTCTTCCAACCCCGCATTCCGCCGCATCGACGTGGATACGGATACGGGCGCGGTTTCCGGCCTGTTCTAAGAGTGGCTGGTATGGTTGAATGATATGTTCCGATTGAAATGACCCGAGGGCAGGGCATACCATGCCCTGCCCTCAACTTTTGAGGAGGATGAAGATATGGCGGCGAAATTGCTCAAAGGCGCCGAAGTGGCCAAGGAAATCCGCGCCGAATTGAAAGTCGAAGTGGAAGCACTGAAAGCCAAATGCGGAAAGGTCCCTGGTCTGGTGACGATTCTGGTGGGGGAGAATCCGGCCTCCCAGAGCTATGTCCGGGCCAAGCAGACCACCGCTCATGAACTGGGATTCTACTCCGTTCAGGACAACCAGCCTGCTGACCTTGCGGAAGACAAGCTGCTGGGGCTCATCGACAAGTACAACAAGGATCCCCAGATCGACGGCATCCTGGTCCAGCTCCCGCTGCCCAAGCATGTCAACGAAAACAAGATCCTTCTCGCCATCGATCCCACCAAGGACGTGGATGCGTTCCATCCGGTCAACGTCGGCAAGCTCATGATCGGTGAGCCCGATTTCCTTCCCTGCACCCCCGCGGGCATCCAGGAGCTCCTGATTCGCTCGGGAACGGAGCTCTCCGGTGCGGAAGTGGTGGTGGTGGGTCGCTCCAACATCGTGGGCAAGCCCATCGCGATGATGCTGGTGCAGAAGGGCAAGGGCGCCAACTGCACCGTGACGGTTGTTCATACGCGCACCAAGGATGTCCATTTCCACACGAAGCGCGCGGATATCCTGATTGCAGCCGCCGGTGTTCCGGAATACGTCAAGGGCGACATGATCAAACCCGGTGCGGTGGTCATCGATGTCGGCGTCAACGAAGTCGGGAAGACGGCGGACGGCAAGCGGATCCTCAAGGGCGATGTGGCCTTCGACGAGGCAGTGAACATTGCCAGCGCCATCACGCCTGTTCCCGGCGGCGTGGGTCCCATGACCATCACCATGCTGATGAAGAATACGGTCCGCGGTTTCAAAGTTCACAACAACATCAAGGACTAGCTTCCATTCTGTCCGATGCCTGAGTATAAAAAGCCCGTGGGAATTCTCTCCACGGGTTTTTTTCGTCTGGTCTGCTCTTCTCTCCTCTCAAAAGGTCTTGACCTGCACAGGAAGATCTCCATGGTGCCAAGGGTGTGGAAGCTACTGCTCATCGATGACGATCCCGGCATACGCAAGGTCATGACCATCACCCTGGAGGATGCCGGCTATGCAGTGGCGACGGCTCCGGATGGCGAATCCGGCATTGCCCTCTGCTCGGAGATATCCCCCGAGATCGTCATCACGGATATCCGGATGCCGGGCATGGACGGCCTGGAGGTCCTGAGCGCCATCAAGGAACAGCATCCTGACAAGGAAGTGATCGTGGTCACGGCATTCAGCGATCTCGACTTCGCCGTCAAGGCCCTCCAGCTGGGGGCATCGGATTTCATCACCAAACCGATCCACGACGATGCGCTTCAGATTGCCCTGAAACGGGCCAAGGAAAGGTATATCACCCGCAGGGAGCTTCGCGACTACACGGCGCTCATTGAAGAAAAGTGGATGGAAACGGCTGAGGAGCTGGCCAAGACCTTCAACTTTCAGAAGATCCTCATCGACAGCTCCATAGACGGGATTGTGGCCTGCGATCAGGGCTCCCGGGTGATCATCTTCAACAAGAGCATGGAGCTCATGCTGGGAGTCCCGCGCCATGAGGCCATTGGCCAGCTGACCCTCAACGGGTTTTTTGTGGATGGGGAATACGAGAAGTTTTGCAGAAAACTAAAGTCCGAGGAGTTTGGGGGCAAAGACCGGCTGTTTCTGTACGAATCTACGCTGCGGGGAGCTTTCGGTGCAAAGATCCCCGTTCAGCTCTCGGCCTCGGTTCTGTTCGAGGGAGGCGAAGCCATAGGGGTTGTCGGTTTCTTTCGGGACCTGCGGGACATTCGAAAGCTCACCCAGCAGTTCGCCGACCAGGCCCGCCTGCTTCAACAGGACAAGATGATCTCCCTGGGGAGACTGGCTGCGAGCGTGGTGCACGAGATCAACAATCCCCTTTCCGGGCTCCTCAACTATGCCCGGCTCATGCTGAAAATCCTGGGTCAGGATGCTCCGACGCGGGAGTGCTCGGAGAGATTCACCAGTTATCTCAATCTGATGGAAAGTGAGCTCAGTCGTTGCTCGAAGATTGTCTCCAACCTCCTGGCGTTTTCGCGCATATCGAAGCTCGAATTCACCGAGGTGAACGTCAACGAGCTGCTCAGCAAGAGCCTGCTCTTGAGCCAGCACAAGCTGAGTCTGCAAAACATCCAGGTGGAAACCCGACTCGATCCCAGTGATCCCAAAATTCAAGGCGATTTCAACCAGTTGCAGCAGTGCATCATCAACTTGATCTTCAACGCCATCGACGCCATGCCCGGCGGGGGTCGGATGATCCTGGAGAGCCGGCTGGATCGGAAGCTCGAGCTGGCCCTCATCAGGGTGAAAGACAACGGATGCGGCATTGCCAAAGAGGACCAGATGTATATCTTCGACCCGTTCTTCACGACCAAGAAGGAGGGAAAAGGGCTGGGTCTGGGGCTCTCTACAGTCTACGGAATCATCGACCGTCACAAAGGGACCATCAGCGTCGAGAGCAAACCCTCGGAAGGCAGCACTTTCACCATCAAGCTGCCCGGGCACAACTGATGCCGGAGCGCCGCCTCGGTAGCATCACAACCGGTCCCCAAATGCCTGGTCTGCGCTGCTTTGGGAATGATCGTCCTGTTCTTGGTTGGGGCAATCCTTTCCCACGGTTTTCGTGGGGAAAGAATTGCCCGCGCGATGGGCTGAAGGGTATTGGATGAACGGGACGGCGAGTACTACCCTCCGATAGGACTGGGACTGCAGAGATGACCTTCTTCCATGGCCACACGCCCGCATCCGGAGCAGACGTATTTCATGGCTGCCAGTTTATCTTTGCACATGTGAACCGTATCGACGGCGGGTGTTCCGCAAAAGCCGCACTTGGATTTGTCGCCGCAGGGACTGCACAGATGGCCGGGCTCTTCAGCCACGGCGCCGCACGTCTTACAGGTATAGGCCATTTTGATTCTCCTCTGTTCAGTGACGCCAGTA
>JBFYYO010000119.1:0-11090 GCA_041310025.1 Syntrophobacterales bacterium | reverse complement strand
GCTCTCTCATGCGGCCAGTGCCGGTGAATCCTCGATGACGATTTCGAGCTCGGCCAGGGTGATCTCCTTGACCCCCAGTGCGTTCACTTCGGGAGTGATGGCCAGAATGAGGGTCGGATCGTGGTTGAGCCCCACGCCCAGTTTCCTGCAGGTCTGGTCCACCACCCGAAGGGCAAGGAGCAGCGTGTGGTGAGGGTCCGGAGTCTCCGCGTGATGGTTCCTGGCTATGTCGATGTAGGTATCCGGGAGGTTCCATTGGGTGAGCAGCCGGTGGCCATATTCGGTGTGCATGGTTTCCAGGATTTCCTGGAGGAGGGGGCCAGGCAGGTCAGCGTCGAGTTTTCCCTTCTGATGCAGATTATCCACGACATTCAGTAGAAACAGCTTGCCGATGTCATGAAGAAGGCCCGCCAGGAAACCCTCCTGCCCCAGTTCGCGGTAGCCCATCTTCTCGGTCAGCCATTTGGTCCCAACGGCACAGCCCAGGGCGTGATCCCAGAGCGCGGCCAGCTGACGGTTGATCTCCGCATTCTTGGACTGATAGAGATTCTTCTGCGTGACCACCATCACACAATTCAGGATCTGTTTGGCTCCCAGCCGAACGATGGCGTCGCGAATGGTGCTGACCTTCTTGAGTCCTGAGAAGAAGGAGGAGTTGGCCACCCGAAGGATCTGGCCGGACAATGCCTGGTCCTTGAGAATCAGCCGGGCAACCTGTTCGATGCTGAAGTCCGGATTCCTGAGCAGGTCCTGGATTTCCAGAGCGATTCCCGGATTAACCCAAAGCTGGGTCTTGGTCGTTGCCAGATGATCTTTGATCAGGTCGAGAAGGGATTGCTCACTCATTCGTCATATCCCCAGTGAACGTCTGATTTCGGAAATCGGCCTCGGCGAGCCGACTCGCGGAACGTGCCTCAACACCTCATGGATGGTAGTTTCACCCGTGGATACTTTGGCAATACCGTCTTCGAGCAGCGTGATCAGGCCGGAGGTCTCCACGCTGAGCTTCCGGATCTCATAAGAGGTCTTCTTGCTCAGAAGCCCGTCTTTGACCACCTCATTGAGCAGCAGGAGCTCGAAGATTCCCACGCGCCCCTTGTAGCCTGTGTAGTTGCAGCGGGTACACCCGCGCCCCGCCATGAGGGATGCTCCCTTGAGGTCGTTTGCCCCGTAACCGATTCGGAGCAGTTCCGCCGGTTTGGGCAGGTAGGGCTCGGCGCAGCTGGAGCACACACGGCGGACCAAACGCTGGGCCAGCACGCAGACCACGGTGGAGGAGATCATGAACGCTTCGATGTCCATGTTGAGCAGGCGGATCAACCCTCCGATGCTGTCTTCCGTGTGGAAGGTGGTCATGACCTTGTGGCCGGTGAGTGCCGCCTGGATGCACGTGTCGGCCGAAAAGCGGTCCCGGATTTCTCCCACCACGATGATGTCGGGATCCTGCCGAACCATGTGCCGCAGAGTCTCTTCATAAGTGAGACCAATCTTCGGGTCGAGAGAGCACTGGGAAATGCCGTCGATGAGATACTCAGCCGGATCCTCTGCCGTCAGAATGCTGGTGTCGAGCGTATTCAAATAACTGACACACCCATAGAGTGTCGTGGTTTTTCCCGAGCCCGTCGGCCCTGTGATCAGGATCACGCCGCTGGGAATATCCAGGGCTTCTTCCCGGAACCGTTCGAGGACTTTCGGTAACATGCCGACCTCCTCCAGGTTCAGGACGCGACTCTTCTTGTTGAGCAGCCTGAGCACGGTCTTCTCCCCCCAAACGGTCACGTAGAAGGAAGCTCGAAGATCGAGGGTGGAGCCACTTCCGCGATCCTCGAAGAAGATTCGTCCTCCCTGGTGCCTGCGCTTGTCGGCGATGTCCGCCTTGGCGAGGATCTTGATCCGACTGGTGAGAGCGGCTGCGAGATCTGTGCTCATGTCCTTGTGATGAAGGAGAACGCCGTCGGATCGGAATCGGATGCGCAGCCTGTCTCGCATGGGCTCGAGATGGATATCGCTGGCATTCGCCTTCAAGGCCTCTTCAATGATGGAATTCACGATGCCGGTGACCGTCTGATCGTCCGGTCCCTCGGCCATTGCCCGGGACTGCATGCGGCCGACGACCGCAATCAGTTCATTGATGGATCCCTGTGAGCAGATGCCCGCGATGATGGGGTCGCCGAAAACCTTGTTGGCAGCTTCACGATTCTCGCCGTTCAGGGGATCCACGAATGCGATCAGAGTGCCATCAGTCGATTTTTTGACAGGTATGAACCGGTGCTGGGTGTACCAGTGGGGCGGAGCTTTGTGGAACAGCTCCCGATCGATGTCCGAGGGTGACGGTTCCACCAATGGGAAGCCCAGCTGATAGGAGAGAACCTCCAGGAGCTTCTGTTCCGTGATGAACTGGCTTTCCACGAGCACTTCGCCGAGCTTCTTGGTACCTCTAGACTCCTTCTGAATGCGGATGGCCGTGGCGAGGTCGTTGAGACTGATGTGGCCGAGCTCGACCAGGAGGTCGCCGATCCTTACCTCGAGACGGTTGGCGATCAGAACCTCTCTGAGCTGCTTGGCAGTGATGAATCCCAGTTCCTTGATAACGGAAACCAGGGTCTTCTGGGTGGAGAGCTTGGATTGTACGCGTCTGGCGTATTGAATTTGAGCCTCAGTGACATGCCCCCCTTGAACGAGAACGCGTGCGATAGCCGCACCCGTATCGGTCACAGGTTTCTGGGCGGGTGATCCCGTGTCAGATTCCTGAAGCTCTTCTAGTGCCGCTCGTGGATGAGGTGGGAAAGTTGACGTCATATCTGGTCCTTGAAAAGAACCTCGGTCGACTTGCTGAACGGAATGCTCTCGCTCATCACTCGACCTGCGGGGAACGTCCAGGCGATCAACAGCGGCTTGCTGCCGTTCTGCAGATATTCCAGGTCGTTCCAGTGTCTCGCAATTACCGTGCCGAAGAATACGATTGAGTGCCGATGTGGAGAAAACGCGTTGGCGCCTGGATGCCCGAAAGGAAAACAACCCCGGTGGTTCAAATCATGCGAGAACCCTTCGGACCCGGGCTCCGACAACCTGAATCTTGCGATCGTCTTGGCCATCGAGGGCCGCAACCAGAATGTCAACACTGTCGTCGAGTGTGTGGACCAGGCTTCGGAAGAGCTCCTGAGGAAGGCGGGTTGCGACAGGATTGTGTGCACGTCGCGCTTTGATGCTCACTTCCTCAGTCAGGAGCTAATGAATCCGGGTGTGCAGGAGGTCATCGACGACCTCCTGAGCGCTCGCGAAGGGCAGCAGATCTATATCTCCAGTATTCGGGAGGCGACCACATTCGACGAAGTCGCCGGAAGGTGCCGGGAAGAAGGACATCTGGCCATTGGGATCTGCACCCCCGATGGGCCTCGAATGAACGTGGGAGGAGAGACGCCTCTGACCAACCGAGACCGCGTGATCACCATCGGCCCCCATCGCCTCGAGAGTCTTTAGCTGGACCGGCTCTGTCGTCTGGCTCCCTTTTCACCGGCCCCCCTCAAAGAGCTGCTTATACTCACCATATCCCTCGTGCTCCAGCTCCTCCTTCGGAATGAAGCGAAGAGCAGCGGAGTTGATACAATATCGCAGTCCGGTGGGTGGAGGGCCATCGGGGAAGACATGCCCGAGGTGCGACTGGCCATGCCTGCTGCGAACCTCCGTACGGGACATGAACAGCTTCCTGTCTTCGCGCTGGAGGATGTATTCCTCGTTCAGCGGCCTGCTGAAACTGGGCCATCCGGTCCCTGAGTCGAATTTGTCGAGAGAGCTGAAGAGGGGCTCACCCGACACGATGTCCACGTAAATGCCCTCCTTCTTGTTGTCCCAGAATTCATTTCTGAAAGCAGGCTCCGTTCCTTCGTGCTGGGTGACCTCGTATTGCAGAGGAGCGAGCTTCTTGCGCAGCACGTCGTCATCCGGTCTGGTGTATTTCTTGTCCTGACCACCCGCGGCGGATCGGCCTTGAGATGCGGGCCAGGTCTTCTGCAGGAATCGATCGCGACCGGAGCCCCGTCGGTACTGGTTGTACCGATCGGAATCCTTCTTGTAGTAGTCCTGATGGTAGTCCTCGGCGGCATAGAACGTTTGGAGACGGACGATTTCCGCGACGACGGGTTTACTGAATCGGCCGGATTCTTCCAGTTCCCTTTTAGATTCTTCTGCCATCTGCTTCTGTTCCTCGTCGTGGTAGAAGACTGCCGGCCGGTACTGGGACCCTCTGTCGACGAATTGCCCACCGGCATCCGTAGGGTCCACGTGCTTCCAGAAATATTCGAGCAAATCACGATAGGTGACCCTGCTCGGGTCGTAGACCACCTGAACAGCTTCCGCATGACCCGTTCTGCCGGCCGACACCTGCTCGTAAGAGGGGTTTTCGGACTGGCCTCCCGTGTAGCCGGAAACCACTTCCACGACTCCATCGAGCTTCTCGAAATCGGCCTCGATGCACCAGAAACAGCCTCCGGCAAAAGTCGCCTTGCGAAGATTGGCATCTTTCTGCTCCATGCTCATTCCTTTTTCGTATGGATTGCCATGTGAGTTGTTGATGTTGAACCCTATGGAAAGCCCCAGACTTGCGATCAGGATCGGGAGCACAAATAGTGGTTTCATCGTTCCGAATTCTCCTTCGTAGCGTATCAAATCAGTGAGAAGCTCTTTTCGCCTCGAACCGATTCAGGTCTTGCTCGGTCGTTCCCATGAAGAGGATCGTGCCGAGGCTCGACCAAAATTGGGTCACACTCGAGCCAATAATAAGATTGAATTTTCGTTTTGCATACGGAGGAGGTCGCGGAAACCGGTCTTTGCTTGCGCGTTTAAGGGAGTGAGGAAAAAGATGCGTCTCTGGCCGTCTGGGAGGAGGGTGAATCCAGTGGGTTGGGCCGAGTGTCTTCGAGACCACTGCGTGCTTGGTGGGGCGGTGTGGCGTCAGGGTCTGGTTGTCAGATGAGCCATCAGGAGGCCCCAGAGCTCAACGGGCCGAAGGTTGGGCTCTGCTTCATAGTGCCAGCCCAGGTGATTTCCGCAGCCACGGCACAAAGCCAGACGCCATCTGTATCCGGCAAACCAGGTGTGCTCCATCGTCGGAGATCCCAAAGGAGTTGCGCCAGGGCATGAGATGAAAGTCACCAAATCGCACACAATGCCCATGGGATTGGTGAAAAGATGGCGGACTTTCCCTTCGATCTCCAGCAGTCGATCGGAGGAGCTGACCGCCAGCCCGCACTGGAGGCAATGAAAGGATCTGCCACCGTTCCCGCTCAATCCGTCGAATACAGGAGCGACGATTTCCATGATTCAACCCTTGATCGAGATCTCCGCTCAGCAAGCCGTTTCGGGCTCGATATCAATTGTAGCGGCGCAATAGGGGCAGCGGCCGTCCTGGCCTCAACATCCTCAGCAGCACGATTCCACCCACGAAACCGCCGATATGGGCCCACCAGGCAACCCCCCCGACCTGCCTCGAATCGCCCAGAAGGGAGAAAGTTCCACTGAAGAATTGGAGCAGGAACCAGAATCCCAGAAAGACATAGGCCGGGATCTCCATCAAGGTGAAAAAGAAGACGATGGGCACCAGGGCGAGGATGCGCGCACGAGGAAACAGCACAAAATAGGCCCCCATGACACCGGCGATGGCCCCGCTGGCTCCGATGGTCGGGACGGAAGAGCTCACATTGGTTGCCAGGTGTATCAGTGCCGCCGCCAGACCGCTGCCCACATAGAAGAGCGCATAGCGGACATGGCCCAGCTCACTCTCGACGTTGTCCCCAAAAATGTAGAGAGTCCACATGTTCCCGATCAGATGAAGCCACCCGCCGTGCAGGAACATGTAACTGAAGAAGGGGATGAGCTGGTCCAGCCAGGCGAAGTGCAAGGCGATTTCCCATCTCGTGTATCGAGCGGGAACAAGACCGTAGGTCAAGATGAACCTCTCGAGCTGTCTCCCCAGGGCAAGCTCAAAGAAAAACGCGAGTATGCACAGAGCGATCACAACGTAGTTGACAATGGGAGCTCTGAGGGAGGGGGTGGAGTCACGGATTGGGATCATCAATCATCTCCTTTGGCATCCTGGAGTCGAGAGGCCTCATTTCTTCACCAGCATGACCGGGCAATGGGAAAGGATGCCCACCTTGTAGCTGATCGTCCCCCACCCCTGTGAGGTTTCCTCCATGCTGATGGTGTGGGAAGACAGGATGATCAGATCGATTTCTCGACTGTGGGCGTATTGCACGATCTCCCTGACCCGCTTTCCGAATACGATCTCCCGAAGTATCGAAAACGTGTCCGACTCGAACAGTTCGAGCATCCGGTCCATCTTCCTTTCTGCACGCCGCTCAAGCTTTCTGTAGAACTCCTCGAACAAATCGCCTTCGGTGTCCTCGATGGTCTCGATGACATGCAGCAGAGTCACTCGGCAGGTGCTCAGCGACGCAATCCTGGCTGCCACTTCCAGGGCGTGAAGACTGCGATCGGTGAGATCCGTGGGAACCAGTATGTGTTTGAACATCTTCATTCATCTCCTCGATGATCATGTTAATCGAATACAACTGCCGGGATCAACTGCAGTGCGGATGTGGATCATGTCTTCGACAGCCGGTCACGGGCTCTCCCTCGCGGAGTCTTGACTGGCATACCTTTGCAGCTATGGCGGCCATCCATGTGTAACTCCCGCTGGGCGGTTCGGCGGCAAAAGACAGATCGCCGGAAAGGAGCTGGTGGATGGCCATGTCTTCGGCTTCCAGCCTCCCCTGCAGACGATGCCATTCGATATCGTGAAACCCCGAAAGGAGAAGCCTTCCTCCTCCAGCCAGCAAAGGCAGCAGGTCACCCAACAATTCCAAGAGGATGTGAAAAGGAAGATTAGCCATCACCCATCCGAACGGGCCTCTCACGGAATTGGCGGATCCCTGCACCCAGCGGGTTTGTTCCAACAGATCGTTCCGCGCTGCATTCTGCCTGGCTACCAGGACTGCCCGCCCGGAGATGTCCAAGCCGATGGACACACGGGCTCCCATGCGGGCGGCGGCAAGGGCCAGAACCCCGGTGCCGCTCCCGACGTCCAGCACACGCGTGCCTTCGAGACTGGGCCGATGGAGATCCATGAGGCGCAGGCACAGCTTTGTGGTCACATGATTCGGGTGAAAAGCTCCAGCGCATCGAATCACCAGATCCCCTTTGTGGGATTCCCAGGGAAGCACCGGGCTCATGACGATTCTGAATCCCGATGGCAGAGTGATGTTCATAGGCGCGCATTCATGGTGGTTGAACGGTCGTCCTCACGCCGGGCTCGACGATGCTGTGTCAGGCTCAGGCCAGAGAAAAGGTTGAGGGGACTGAATGAAGTAGCCGCGCTCTTCGAGCCTGAGGGCGATTTCCCTGATGTGCTCGGGCCCCCGGGTCTCGACCTCGAGCTCGACGCGAGTGAGGTGAATGGGAAGCTCCCCGCTGCTGCGGTCGTGATGAATGTGCAGCACATTGGCCTTGAGAGTTGCCACGAGAGTGAGCAACTGGCTGAGGGTCCCGGGAATATCGTCCAGGAAGATGGTGAAGCGCATGATTCTGCCGTTTTTAAAGAGCCCCTGCCTGATGATTCGATCCAGGAGTGGGATGTCCACATTGCCGCCGCTGATCACGAGGACGATTTTCGCACCCGGAGGGAAGCATAGCTTCGATTGGAGCAGGGCGGCGACGCTCACGGCGGCGGCCCCTTCAGCGAGAATCCGCTTGCGTTCGAGCAGCATCAACAGGGCTGCGGCGATCTCGTCCTCGTTGACGAGCACCACATCGTCCACTAAATCCTGCAGAATTGGCAGAGTGTGCACGCCCACCTGTCTGACGGTGATCCCGTCGGCAATAGAGCGCCTGGCCTGAACGCTCCGGGCCACCCCCGTCTTTCTGGCCTCAAAGGCTGACGGGCAGGCTTCCGCCTGAACTCCGATGATCCGCGTTTGAGGACTCTGCGCTTTCACGGCCACTGCGATCCCGGAAACCAGACCACCCCCCCCGACGGGCACGACAATAGTGTGCGGGTCTGGAAGGTCCTGAAGGATTTCCAGGCCGATGGTTCCCTGCCCGCAGATGATATCGGGATCGTCGAAAGGATGAATGAAGGTCCTGCCCTGTGACGCGAGCTGCTTTGCCTTCTCGATGCTTTCTCCGATGGAGTGGCCTTCCAGAAGGACCTCTCCTCCATAAGCCTCGGTCGCTTTCTGCTTGGTGATGGATGCCCATTCCGGCATGACGATCACTGCGGGGAAACCGGCCCTTCGGGCAGCCAGGGCGACGCCCTGGGCATGATTTCCGGCCGAGGCCGCAACCAACCCTTCAGGACCGATTTCAGCTGCACGGACCGCGACTTTGTACGAGGCCCCCCGAAGCTTGAAAGATCCCGTCTTCTGCAGGTTCTCCAGCTTGAGATAAACCTGTGCCCCCGTCATCTTGCTGAACGTCGGCGAGTGAACCAGAGGAGTATGGATGACCTTGTCCTTCAGCACGCCGGCCGCTTCGCGTATGCGGTCCGCGCTCACCCCCTTCCGATCGGCGGCGTTCAGGGAGCTGGATACTTCAGCGGAACGTGAGCGAGTGTCCATTTGAGTACCGGGTTCCTCGCGTGTATCGGACTTCATTCGGAAAGGGATAGAGATTCGCCGTCCCGCTTGACCCGCTCAGCGCTCTCCTCGGAAATCGGCTGCGCATCCAGGAGCTGTGACGTGAGCGCCTCGGTCGGGCTGCCATAGCGCAAAGACAGGATGATTCGGTTGGCACGTTCTTCCACCTCGGGCACCACTTCAGCCAAGGCTTTGAATGACCGGAACGCCTTGGCAAACTGATGTCTGTGGTGCAGCGGCATTTGCGGGTGATTGAGCAGCTTGATGACCTCACCCAGGAGCTGGGCCTGATCCCCCGTGAAATGGGAGTAAACAAGGCGCGGCCATTGCTCCCTGATCTCCTCGGGTAGACCGGTGAGTCGTGAGATGATCTCCTTTTTCGTTCCCAGCCGGATCGCCTGAGACAATCGCTCCAGCAGCGACTCTATTTCCGCCCGGTCCGACTCCCACGCGGGACAATCGGCAAGCAGCCTGCTCCATCGCGAGTGCAACTTGTTGCGAATCCATTGTTCGGCCTGGCTCGGCAGGATGGAAACGGAAGCGAGCTCCTCCTGGTCCGCCAATAAGGTTCTGGCCGCAGTTTCACAACGGCTCCCTATTGCCTGGGTCTCCATTCGCTCTCGCAACAGAGCATTGAGCTTCTTCAGAATGGAATCCTTCCACTCCTTTTCAGGGGCGATTTCCCGAAGCCGGGCTTCCCATTCCTCTCGCAGGACACCAACCAGAGCATTCACGGCGGAGAAGATGAACCCAAACTTGATGAAGGCGTTCCTCAGTTCGTGGGCCAGGATTTCACAGCTGTGCAGCCGCTGGCGTACAAAATCCTTCTGCGCCCGGTAGAGGTTCTCACGAAAGTGAAGAGTGAGGAGCTCGGTGCCCAGGCTTCTCGACAGCTCGCGGATCACAAGGGTCGATCGATCATCCCGTTTGATCGAGTGGGGGATGAAGTGGATTTTGATGACCGC
The DNA here is from genome assembly GCA_041310025.1 of Syntrophobacterales bacterium. Lineage (GTDB taxonomy): Bacteria > Desulfobacterota > Syntrophobacteria > Syntrophobacterales > Syntrophobacteraceae > JALOOX01. Next base: position 1,495 of record JBFYYO010000119.1, on the reverse strand, counting down.
GGCGACGACATAATCCGTATCCTGCCAGATGGGAGAACCCTGCCAGTCATTGGGGTATGCGATGGCGCTGGCACTTTCGCCATAGAGATCCATCTTGCGGACAAGAACGGGCTCCATGTGGTGGAAGTCTTCGATCTCTCCCCGCAACTGCTTGCCGACACTGCGTACGTCTTCATGGGGGTTGTCCGCCGTCCAGCTCTTCTGCTTTTCCACGCACCAGCCCATGGCCTCCAGCACCCGGCCGGGCATGTCCTTGTACTGCTCCCAGCTCTTGCCGGGAAAATTGTAGTCGGAATCTGACGGCAGGCCCCAACGAATCTCCTCTGCTCCTTCCACCCGGATTCCCGACGTGATGCGCACCGCCTGAAGATCAGGAGTGGAGCCAATTCTGTAGATGGTTCCCTTGGTGGCGCTTTCCAGGCAGAAGAGAATGGTCTTGATCATGTTCTTGCAGGTCTTGACCAGGAGCTCATCAGTAACCGCCATTTGGTTCTCCCGCAAAGGATCAAAAACCCGTTCGAGACCAGGGAAGGGAGGAGCCAGCCAAGAGCACTCAACGGAGCTCGCTCCCAGTGCAGTGCAATGTTCATTCTATTTTAAGATGATCCTGGGATCAACAGAGAGCTTAACGGGCTGTTCCCATGTGGCGCATTCGTCCGTTTCACCGGGGCTGTGACCGGAGCAGCCTGCTCCATGCCTCTGCATTGGCCGAGCCAGGGGACAGAGGCATGTTCCTTCTGAGCCTCTCAATGGGCTGCTTTGGATCATGCTCGTCTCTGCCATGAGATCCAGGATGAGGTTGAGCGCGGGGCAAAGCAGTTTATGGTTGTCATGGACGTGGGAGGGGAGGCAAGCGGTGTCAAACAGTGGAAGAGCCAGAGGATCACCCTGGCTCTGAGAATACCCCGGACGGTTTTAGCCCGTTCTGGGTCTTGAGATACTTGGGGTCAGACTTTCGTGACCTTTACAGCTTGAGGGCCTTTAGGTCCACGCTCGACTTCAAAGTTTACCTGCTCTCCTTCGCTCAGTGATCTGAAGCCCCCCCCATCACTGATGATGGCACTGTAGTGGACAAATACATCGCCTTGGTCTTTGGTTTCGATGAAACCATAGCCCTTCTTGTCGTTGAACCACTTGACTCGGCCCTCGGGCATTTCCCAATTCCTTTCATCCTTGCTGTTACTAATGCTTTCTCCCCGGCACGCTGCTTTGAGAATACCCTTGAAATTCGCTCGCCAAACACGTACAAACGATTCACAAAGGAGTTACAATCCTCAAAATAGCGAGCCTAACCCCTGATAAAACTCCTTGGGCACTCCTACCGTAAGCCGACAACGCTGTCAAGCAATGATTCCATGTACTTGCATGATTTCCTCGCACCTCTGATCATCATCTCATTTGGGTGCAGATCTTTTGGAACAACGATCAGAAGCGAACCCGGAGGGTTCAAAGCCATTAGCCGGTGGTTGAGTCCGCGATAGCGGGCGATACCACC
>JBFYYO010000118.1:0-14595 GCA_041310025.1 Syntrophobacterales bacterium | reverse complement strand
GTCTTCACATAAGCGGCTTCGTCGGGGGTCTTGGCCATAACCGGCGCCGTCTGCTGGTCTTGTGCCCTGGATGGTGAAAGGGGTGCAATGGTGAGCAGAGCCGCCACCCCGGCCAGGGTCAGCGTCATGATGGGCAACCTGGAGTGGTTCACGGTTTCCTCCTTTGAACGTTGTTAATGATTGATCAACTTATGGATTCCTGCTTTCGCCAATTCGTCTCTCGACGTCACAGAATGATGGATACCCGAAGGATACCCGAATGTTTCGCCGAATCAGCCCTTGATCGCGATGGTTGCAGGCTTTCAAGAGCGATGCAGTGTATCATCAAGGATCGCGATCGCTAGCGAGACCTGAAGCACTCTACATCCTGTCCCCTCACCGTATCTTTGTTCACCCACTGGAAATAAAATGTTTCACTTTCCAGACATCGCATTGGTTTTCCATGATATGTTTTTGGATAGCAATTCTTGATGTTGTAATGAATGTAGCCCTGACCTGTCGTGTAAGTCCCTTCGTCCCCCGCCATCAAGTCACCGCAGCGGTTGGACCTTGAAAAGGTCCCATCAGGCTTCAAAATTGTTTGACCCTGACAGATGCCCAACGGTGTTGGCGACATTGACCGGCACTGCCAGGTACCAACAATGTTTTGAGCCTGTGCTTCATCACAAATTGCGTTGGACATGGTCCCAATGAAGCCGAGGAAAATCAATGCAAAGACGACTTTAGGAGTGTTTTGCCTTGTCTTCATCTTGCATCCCTCCATGAGGAGTGTTGGGGAGCCAACCGAGTGCCGGAATTCTTGCTTGATGATTCAACGCATGAGAACAAAAACTGTGAGAACAGGCAGGTGATGCTGGCACATCTGTGCGAAAATCCCTTTGCAATTGCGGTGGGCGCGGATTCATCGTGCTCACCGAAACAAGGTGGTGACTTTCGCTCATGGGTGTTTGCAACAAATCCTGTATACCAGTTCTGACATCCGGGTCAAGACTGGAATCAGGGCGACAGAAGATGAACGGAGGATGACGGAACTGCAGATGCACAAATGGATGGGCATTTATTCGAGTCGACGGGTTCTGACCATGCTGGGGCTGGGTTTTACCTCGGGGCTGCCGCTGGCTCTCACGGGAACGACGCTTCAGGCCTGGATGGCCAGCGAGCAGGTGGATCTGCGGGTCATCGGGATCTTTTCGCTGGTGGGACTGCCCTACACGCTCAAGGTCCTGTGGGCCCCCCTCATGGACCGATTCAGCCTGCCATGGCTCGGACGCAGGCGCGGCTGGATCCTTCTTGCACAATTGCTGCTCGGGGCTTTCATCCTGGTGATGGGGATTTTGTCTCCGGCGAAGACTCCCTGGCTCGTGGCGATCTTCGCCCTGGCGGTGGCCTATCTCAGCGCCAGCCAGGACATCGTGGTGGACGCCTACCGGGCGGACGTGCTCGAGCCATCGGAGCTTGGTGCAGGCGCGGCCACCACTGTGGTGGGATACCGGGTGGCCCTCCTGATTTCGGGCGCCCTGGCCTTGATTCTTTCGGATCACCTGCCGTGGCGAAGCGTCTATTTCCTCATGGGGCTGCTCATGATGGCCTGCGTCGCCTTCACCCTGACCGCTCCGGAGCCCCTGGAGAAGATCGAGCCGCCAAAATCTTTGCAGGAGGCCGTCATCGAGCCCCTTGCATCCTATTTCCGCAGGGACGGCGCTGTGGCCATGCTGGTTTTCATCATGGTCTACAAGCTGGGAGACGCGCTCGCCGGGGCCATGACGACCCCCTTTCTGCTGGAGCTGGGTTTCAGCCGGACGGACGTGGGCACGGTCAACAAGGCGTTCGGACTGCTCAGCACCATTGCGGGCACTCTGGCCGGCGGGGCGGTCATCGCTCACATCGGAGTGAACCGGTCGCTCTGGGTCTTCGGCTTTCTCCAGGCCGTCTCCAATCTCTCCTTCACCCTGCTTGCCGTCGTGGGTAAAAACTACCCGCTCATGGTGACTTCCATCGGTGCGGAGAATATTTGCGGAGGCATGGGCAATGCCGCCTTCATCGCATTCATGATGAGCCTTTGCGACAAACGGTTCACAGCCACGCAGTATGCGCTTCTGACAAGCTTCATGGCGGTCACGCGGATCCTGGCCGGAGTGCCCACGGGCTTCATGGTGCACGAAATGGGCTGGGCGGTCTTCTATGCGGCGACGGTTCTCGGGGCGATACCGGGAATCCTGCTCCTGCCGCGTTTCGCACCGTGGCAGCGGGGTGTTCCCGCCAACGATGCAGTCAGCACGCGCCCTTAATCCCTCGAGCCCAGCAGGTGCTGATTTCCGACGCGCACGCGACGAAGCCCGGCTTTCCGGGCAGCGGCCAGGCATTCTTCGGCCTGACGGCAGGAGGTGGTCGGGAAGTCCTCGAGACAGAACTCGGGAGCGAAGGCCAGGAGCGCGTAAGGGATGTCCGGATTGAGGGAGGCGATGAAGGAGGCGATGCTGGCCACCTCCTCGGCCTCGACGTATCCGGGAACCATGAGGGTGCTGGCGACGAGGAGCGGTGGTTCGGGACGGAGAGGGACCCATTGTGCCAGGGTGGCGAAGTTCTCGAGAACGAGCTGGTTGTCGCAGCCGCAGAGGGCTCGATGAATATTGGGATTCCAGGCTTTGAGATCCACCTTGACGCACCCTCCGGTTTCGAGGGACAGCCGGGCCATGTGCTTGAGGAGATCCGGCTGCATGCTTCCGTTGGTTTCCCAGCAGATCCGAAGAATCTGATCCGGCCTTTCCCGGAGCATCTTCTCCGATGCAGCCAAAGCATAGGGCAGCTGAGGAGTCGGATCACCGCCGAAATAGCACACACAGCTGGTTCGTGAATTGACCGCTCCAACCAGGCTCTCCAGGCTGTGCCATTTTCCGGGACTGAGGTGAGCTTTCCTGAAGGACCAGTTCTGACAGAAGAGGCAGTTGAAGTTGCAGGCCTCAAGGTAGACGGCCAGGTTCATGAAGCCGACCTCGGTTCCCGCGTCGTGGGCATAGCGGGGATAACCGCTGCCGGTTCCAGCCGCGCACACCCAGTCGGCCACACAATTGGTAGGGATGGGATCGTAATAGTGGGCGAGCCTGGCCCTGACCTGCCCATCGATGTGAAAACTGTCGGGGTGCCCATCCCGAATCCCGCAGTATCCCCGTTCGCCCATGCCCATGTAGCACTGATGCAGGCAAATGGTGCATTGACTTCCCGTGAGAGTTCTCGGGGGCAGCACGGGAAGCTCGAAAACCTGGCGGGATTCCTGATGGACCGCCTCGCAGTGCTTCCGGCTCTCCCTCCAGCGCTCCCGGATGCACTCAGGGCAGACCCCAACACTGCTTCCGAGCCCCCGATAACGATTGCTGCAGACTGGGCATACCAAATGGCTCGATCGAGAGCTCATAACGCTGCTGATCCTATCGTTCTTTAGCCAAAGACTTCAGTAAGTTGTGCCTCATAGATTCTCACTCACCAAGTTCGGATGAATGGTGGGATAACCTATGAAAATTGTTGAGCTAATACCTGACAGCTAAGAGCTAATCGCTCAATTTATCGTTCAACAAATTCTCGGCAACGGCTCTCCCCGCAGCATGTCGATGAGACGGAGGCCGCCGATGCGGGTTCTGAGGAAGACCCGCCCGGGCTCTTCCTCAACCACCGAGCCGATCTGGCAGGATTTCCGGCCCAGGGGATGCCGTCGCATGACCTCGAGGGTTCCTTCTGCTTCTGCCTGGGGCAATAGGGCCAGGACCTTGCCCTCATTGGCAATGTAGAGCGGATCCAGACCCAGGAGCTCACAGGCTCCCGCCACGTCATCGGCCACCGGGATGGCTTCTTCATCGAGCTGGATTCCCACCCTGGACTGCTGAGCGATCTCGTTCAGAGTCGTGGCCACACCGCCTCGGGTGGGATCGCGGAGGACATGGATGTGCGGGCTTGACTGAAGCATTTCTCCAACCAGTCCGTTCAAGGCTGCAGAGTCGCTCAAAATCTCATTTTCGAAGGCCAGGCCCTCGCGCTTGCAGAGCACCGCCATGCCGTGATCCCCGATGTTGCCGTTCACGAGGATCGCGTCGCCGGGCCGGGCATACTGGCCGCCGATTCTCAAACCCGGCGGAACCACTCCCACACCGGCCGTGTTGATGAAGAGCTTGTCGGCCTTGCCGCGCGGGACCACCTTGGTGTCTCCGGCGACGATCAGCACTCCGGCGGCTCGGGCGGCTGCCCCCATGGAAGTCACGATCTGCTCGAGCAGATCGAAGGGAAGTCCCTCTTCAAGGATGAAGCCGGCTGTGAGATAGAGTGGGCGCGCCCCTCGCATGGCCAAATCGTTCACCGTGCCGTGAACGGCCAGGCTGCCGATGTCTCCACCCGGGAAGACGACCGGGTCCACGACGTAGGAATCCGTTGTCATGGCCATGCTGCCTGCTTCCATTTGCAGGAGAGCACTGTCATTGAGCTCCAGCAGGTATTCGTTGGCGAAGGCGCTCACGAAAAGCTCGCTGACGAGCTCATGCATGGCGCGGCCTCCGCTGCCCTGGTCCAGTTGAATGGTTTTGGCCATATTCCTTTCTTTCAGCTTGCAGGCAGCTTCGACAGTGAACTGAATCCTCGCGCAGAGACGCTGAGACGCAGAAGAGGACGCAGGGAATCGTTGCGCCGTCCCGACAATGCGTGAGCCCTCAACGTTGATAGCGGTAATAGGCGCCGCAGGTGCCTTCGCTGGACACCATGCAGGGTCCCTTGGGATTCTCCGGATCGCACACCTTTCTGAAAAGCGCGCATTCGAGGGGAGTGATCACGCCTCGGAGCACCTCGCCGCATTTGCACCCGGGATGCTCCCGAACCTGGATCACCGGCATGGAAAAACGTTGTACCGCGTCATAGGCAGCCCATTCCTTGCGAACCCTCAAGCCGCTCTGGGGGATCATCCCCAGCCCGCGCCACGTGGTGTCCGCCGGAGCGAAGATCTCGTCGATCAGGGCCCGGGCCACGGGATTTCCCTCCCAGCTGACGGCTCTCGCGTATTGGTTCTGAACCTTGGATTGACCGTGGCTCACCTGCTCCACGAGCATCGATATCCCCTGCAGGACGTCGAGAGGTTCGAAGCCCGTCACCACACAGGGAGTCCGATAGCGCCCCGCCACTTCTTCATAGGAGGCGGCTCCGATGATCGTGCTCACGTGTCCGGGGCAGAGGAAGCCGTCCAGGTGCAAATCTCCCGAATGCAGCAGGGCGCGCATGGCGGGTGGGAGCAGCTTGTGGGCCGAGAAGACAGAAAAATTGGTCAGCCCTTCCTTGGACGCCTGCTTGACGGCCGCGGCGATGGTCGGCGCCGTCGTCTCAAAGCCGATGCCCAGGAACACCACCTGATGGTCCGGGTTGTCACGGGCAATCTGGAGCGCGTCGAAGGTGGAGTAGACGATGCGAACGTCCGCCCCGCCTGCACGCTCCTTCTGAAGCGAAGATTCGGACCCGGGAACGCGGATGAGATCGCCGAAGGTGGTGATGATGACGCCGGGCTGCCGAGTGAGCCAGATGGCACGGTCGATGTCCTCGTTGGCCGTGACGCAGACGGGGCACCCTGGTCCGCTGATGAGCTGGAGCCAGGATGGCAGAAGCTGCCGCAGCCCGGCGCGGAAAATCGCCACCGTGTGGGTGCCGCAGATCTCCATGAATCGCATGGGGCGGCTGGGCTTTTCGCGTTTTTGCAGGGACTGAATGAGAGCCTGTGCCAGTTGCGGGTCCCGATACTCGTCGAGGTATTTCACGTGCCGCTCCAGAATGTTGCGCCAAGGATTGATTTGCTGGCCATAAGGATCAGGCGGCACCTTCCGGGTGCCGGCCAAGCAGCCACTGCCCCCCGATGAACGCCTGACCGAGAGAGATGCATGCGTCGTTGGCTGGAAGTTGCGTATGGACGTAAACCTCCACGCCCATCCGCCGAAGCGCCTCCTCCAGATGCACGGTCAAATGGGCGTTTTGGAAGACCCCGCCGCTCAGCGCTACCCGGTTCAGTCCTGTCTCCTCCGCAATCCGCTCTGCGGCCCCGGCCAGCAGGGCGACCATGCCGTTGTGAAATCGGGCGGAAACCACTCCTGGCACAGCGCCCTTCCTGACATCGCCAATGAATTCCCTGATCATGGGAAAGGGATCGAGGATCCAAAGGTCGCCTTCCTTGGAGATTCCCGACGCGTAGGATCCCTTCTCCTCCCCCGTGATGGCCTGCTCGAGCTCGATGGCGGCCTGGCCCTCGTAGGTGACCCTTTCGCGGCTGCGAAGGCCGGCCATGGCCGACACGGCGTCGAAGAGCCGGCCGCACGACGACGTGAGGGGGGAGTTGAGCCCCCGGCGCATCATCTGCAAAACTATTTTAACTCGACTTCCGGGAATGCCACCGAAGAATTCCGGAAAGAGAGATTCGGGCTCCTCGGGCTCCATGCTCCAGAGGTAGCTCACCGCCATGCGCCAGGGCTCCCGAATAGCCTGGGCGCCTCCAGGCAGAGGCACATGGCGAAAACGGGCCAGGCGCTGAAACGCGAAACCCTCGACTCTGAGGATTTCGCCCCCCCAGATGGTGCCGTCAGGGCCGTAACCGGTTCCGTCCATGGCCAGCCCGATCACTGGACCGCTCAGGTGGTTTTCGGCCACGACCGCGGCAATGTGGGCGTGATGGTGCTGTACGGCCAGTCGAGGGATGCCTTCCTGGCGGAGTGCCCACTGGGTATTCAGATAGTCGGGGTGCATGTCATGGACGATGCAGAGGGGCGTGATCTCCATGATGCGCTGGAGATGGGAGATCGTGTGCTCAAAGGATTTCAGCGTCTCCAGGTTCTCGAGGTCCCCGACGTGCTGGCTCACGAACGCCTCACGGCGTCGCGTGAGGCAGACGGTGTTCTTGAGCTCGGCCCCGACGGCCAGGACTGACGGCATCTCGGTCTTCAGGAAAACCGGAACCGGCACATATCCGCGAGCCCGTCGCAAAGGGCGAGGCCGGCCGGCCAGGACGCGGGTCACGGAGTCGTCGCACCGCATGTGGATGGCACGATCGTGAAGCAGGAGGATATCTGCGATATCGCGGAGCCGCGCCCGAGCATCACCGTTATCCATGACGATGGGCTCGTCGCTCTGATTGCCGCTCGTCATGACCATGGCCGGGTAGGCACTCCCGTCGAAGAGCAGGTGATGCAGCGGTGTGTAAGGGAGAAATGCGCCCAGGTGACGATTGTAGGGGGCCACGCTCGGTGCGATGGGCAGGGCCGCACCCTCCGTCCGCTTCCTCAAGATCACGATGGGCCGTTCAATACTCGTAAGCAGCCGTTCCTCGGCATCGTCCACCTCGCAGCAGCGGCGAACCGCCTCGACGTCACGGAACATGACGGCAAACGGCTTCTCCTCGCGGATCTTCCGGCTCCTCAGCCGGGCGACGGCCTCCTCGCTGGTCGCGAGGACGGCCAGATGAAAGCCGCCGAGCCCCTTGATGGCGGCAATGGCTCCGGTCTCCAGGCGGAAAACTGTTTCCTTCAGCGCGTCATCACGGGAGGCGAGGATCTCGCCTTCCGGTGTCTCCAGCCGGAGCTGGGGCCCACAGCTCCAGCAGGCATTCGGCTGGGCATGGAACCGCCGATTGGCGGGGTCCTCATACTCCTCCAGGCATTGAGGACACATCTCGAAGGAGGCCATGGTGGTCTTGTCACGATCATAGGGAATGTCGCGGATGATGGTGTACCGTGGCCCGCAGTTGGTGCAGTTGATGAAGGGATAACGGTGGCGGCGGTCTCCGGAATCCAGGAGCTCCCGAAGGCAATCCGGGCATGTGCAGACATCGGGGGCGATGAGTGTGGCCCGGCTGTCATGGGCGTGGCTCTTGACGATCTGGAACGGCCCCAGGTCAGCGAAGGGCTGGTCTGTGGCCTCGATGCGCACGATGCGGGACAGCGGGGGAGCCTCGTCGGTGAGGTTGCTCAGGAAAGCCTGGACGTCTTCGGCATTACCGGCGATTTCCGCCTCGACCCCGTCGGCCTGATTGCGGACCCAGCCCTCCAACCGGTGGCGGAGCGCCAGCTGGTAGATGAAAGGCCGGAACCCGACTCCCTGGACGATCCCTTGAATCCTGACGTGCAAGCGCCGTTTTCCCGGTTCCAAAAGCCCTCTCCGAAGCTGCCGGTCGCACATGCCCCTCTGGGGTCTCCCGAACGATGAAAGCCGCTGCGGCCAATGCCCCTTTTCACCACTCGAAGCTCGAAACCTTTCAGAGCCGCCCTGGGCAACGTAACCTATGCTTTGTTCTTCCGCTTCTCCGCAACTTTCGCTTCCAGCCAGGAAAGCCAGGACTCGAGGCCTTTTCCCGAGCGGCAGGAGACCTCGAAGATATGCTGATGGGGGTTGAGCTGCCGGGCGTGATCGCGAATTTTCTGGATGTCGCAGTCAATGTAGGGCAAGAGGTCGATTTTGTTGACGATGAGCACCGAGGAGATCTGAAACATCAGGGGATACTTGAGGGGTTTGTCGTCCCCCTCGGTGACGCTGAGGATGGTGACCTTTTCGTGCTCACCCAGGTTGAACTCGGCCGGGCAGACCAGGTTTCCAACGTTTTCGATGACGAGAAGGTCGAGGTCCTTGAGATCCAGTGCATCCAGGGCGATCTGGATCATGTTGCCGTCCAGGTGGCAGCCGCCGTCGGTATTGATCTGCACGGCCTGAACACCCTTGCGCTGGATGCGCTCGGCATCGTTGGACGTCTGAAGATCGCCTTCGATGACGGCCATTCGAAGCCGCCCGGCCAGTCCGTCGACGGTCTGCTCGAGGAGAGACGTCTTCCCCGCTCCCGGTGAGCTCATGAGATTGATGGCAAAGATGCCCAATTCGTCGAATCGCTGTCGATTGGCAGCGGCCAGACGTTCATTGGCCTGCAGGATGTTCTGTACCACCGGTATCTTCAACTGAACCATTCTGATCTCCCGTTTCCCCCTCGATATTGAGCAACGACATCTCTCTTCCGCTCACCAGTTCCAGGGCCGGCGCCTGGCACTGAGGACAGATGAAAGAGAGATTTTCCACTTCGAAGAGCGTTCCGCAGTCCGAGCACCGGGCGACGACCGGTATGTTTTCAATTTCGAGCTCGGCCCCGGCGGCAATCGTGTTTTCACTGATGAGATTGAAGCAGAAGGTGAGAGACTCCGGAACCACGGCAGCCATTTGGCCCACCTGAAGCCTGATGGTCTTGACTTGTTTCAGTTGATGCTGCTGGCCTGCTTCCAGGACAATTTCGAGGAGGCTTTGGGCAATGGACATTTCGTGCACGGAATCACCTTTGCGCTGAACCCTGTTGAAGTCGCCAACCGTCAAAAATCAATGGCAATTAACATACACCCTATCCGGGATCAAGCCCTCAGAGCGTGACGTGGCGACGAGAAGTTGGCGAGTGCGGGGGGGGCGGACGCGGAGACCGGGGCGTGGAGTGAGAGAGTCAGGTGGGGATGGGCTGATCGGGATGACGGACCGGGCGAGGCAGGCTTCATCCAGGGGAAAGATGGCTCCTTTTGCCCATGGCACCCGTTCAACGTCGGTAAACTCGCGGTAGACACTGGGGCTCATCAATATTATACTGCCATCATCATTTGCCCGTTCGAGGTGGAGGGTGATGACGATTTGAGTGAAATCTTTCCCGATTTTTCAGGAGCCCCGAGATGACCAATCCGCACAACCACTCCATGGACATGTTCTGTACGGCGCTCGAGATGAAAGAGCGGAAGAAGACCCTGTACGATGACGCCATGAAAGCCTGCCCCGACCAGGTGGGCATCGAGACTTTCCGCATGCTGAAAGAAGCCGAAGAAGAGCATCACCGTCGCATTCAAGAGATCTACGAAGAGGCCAAGAAGGGGAAGGTCTCACCCGATGCGTGCAAGTTCTACGATTTTGAAACCGAAGACAAGCAGACAGTCCTTCGAAAGATCGCTGAAGAGCACGGGAAGATCCCCAAAGCCTGTGTGGACGACGTCGTCGCTATAGAAACGGGCATGAAGCTCGAAAACGCCAGCATTCATTTCTTTCAGGGCGCTCTGGACAAGAGCGGAGACCCTGTGGAGCGTGAGTTTCTGGAGAACATGATCAAGGAAGAAAAGGAGCATTTCGTGCTCCTGGCTGACCTCAAATTCTACTACACCGACCCGGAAAACTGGTTCATGGAGAAAGGCAGGGCAAGACTGGACGGCGCTGGCGGTGTGGCTTAGCGCAAATCTGCGCAGTTGACTGACCAGCATTTCAGCCGTCATAACGGACACCTTCTTGTGGGGAGCCTACCCGGCTTCCTCACTCATGACTCTGCCATACCGGAGATGGAAATGAACCGGCCATGTTTGGGGGATGCCAACCCGGGTGAAGGGCTGTACACGCGGCTTTCCACGAGCACGATGCGCGCGAGGAGATGAGGGATGAATCGGAAACGGAGGATACTCGGAATCTTACCGGCGCTCGTTTTCGCAGCTTTTTTCGCATTTGCGGCATTCTGCGCGGCTGCAGAACAGCCTCCACAGGAGGGGGAGTCGTTTCCCGATCTCAAGTTTCCCACTCCCAAGGCCAGTGAGCATCTCGCTTATCTCGGCCTGGATTCCAAGGTCGGGCCGGCGTTCAAGTTAGGCCAGGTCAAGGCCAGCGTGGTCATCTTTGAGGTGTTCAGCATGTACTGCCCCTATTGCCAGAATGAGGCCCCCAGCATCAACGGGCTTTACAGCAGGATTGCCGAGCGCGGTCTCGAAGGCAAAATCAAGCTGATCGGGCTTGGCGCAGGCAATTCCCCCTACGAGGTGGATCTCTTCAAAGGCAAATACGGCGTCCAGTTCCCCCTCCTTTCCGACAGCGACCTGACCCTCCACACGGCGCTGGGGAAGGTGCGAACCCCGTATTTCATCGCGGTGAGCCTGACTCCCGAAGGGAAGGGGCTTGTCATCTATTCCAGGGTCGGGACGATCGGCGACCCGGAACAGTTTCTCGACTTGATCACGCAAAAAGCTGGCATTCGTGAGAAAGGGGCGCCATGAAGGCTCGACATCACCTATTCAAGATGAGCATTCTCCTTGCTGCGTCCCTCCTGGCAACCGCGGCCTTTGCAGCCTCGGAGAGGTTCAAGGGACAGATATTGGACGCGGGCAAGGTCGCTCCCACCAGCAGTCAGGCCAGGTTGAAAGTGGGGGACAAGGCGCCGGATTTCACCCTCCCGTCCATCAAGGGGGAGAAGGTCTCCCTCAGCCAGTTTGAGGGAAAACAGAATGTGGTGATATCGTTCGTGCCGGCCGCATTCACGCCGGTCTGCTCGGAGCAGTGGCCGGGTTACAATATGGTGAAGGATATTTTTGAAGCCAATCACTCGATTATGCTGGGCATCACGACGGACAACGCCCCGACACTCTTTGCGTGGACCGAACAGATGGGCGGGGTCTGGTTTCCCGTCCTGTCGGATTTCTGGCCCCACGGCAAGGTCTCGGATCTCTACGGCGTTCTGCGACCCGAGGGGACTTCCGAGCGTGCCCTTTTCCTCATCGATAAGAAAGGTGTCATTCGCTACATAGATGTTCATGACATCAATCAAAGGCCGGACCTCGCGGTTCTGGTCCGGGAGCTCGAGAAGCTGCCACGATAGGTCGGGAGCAGGCGAGGGCTCCACGTCAGGCGAGCCAGCCTCGCATCATGTTGGGATCACTGAACTGACTGGATCGAGAGGAGTGGAAGATGGCAAAGAAGACGAGACATGTGGTGAGGGGGGAATGCCCGCAGTGCGCCTGCGGCGATGTTTCCTTCATTCCTTCGGAAACCATCCGGGAGAAGTACATCGGTTCCGAGGAGGAAATGGAAATCATGTGCCCGACCTGCGGGACCAAGCACAAGGGCAAGCTGGTCGTCGAGGAGGTGGAGTCTTGAGTGTTTGAGGGGAATGGGTCTTGCTCTGGGCGAGGCCCGGTTGAGCATTTGAGAAATGATTCTGGAATCGAACAGCCAAGGAGGGACTTATGTCAACACCTGCACATTGCCCCGGGTACGAAAATTACAAGAACCTGAGCTCTTTCGTCTGCAAGTGCCCTGAGTGCGGTAAGGAAAAAGAGATTTTTTCCGACGAATTCGGCAAATCTCATACTTGTGCGGGCTGTGGGAAGCCCATCGATTTTTCCAAGTGCACTTTGGAAGGTTCCGGGGGAGTGACGACTCCTCGTTAACAGAAGCTTTGACAGGTCCTGACCTTCAGGCCTTCGAACTTCTTGTTTCCCATCGCCCCATCATTCTGAAGGGGGGGGCATCTGCTCGCCCCTTCAGCCTCCCATCCCGGCCCGCGCCCGTAATGAGTCCTTCGTCAACGGAGGCAGGACCATGCCCAATCGTCTCAGTCACGAAAAGAGTCCCTATTTGCTGCAGCACGCCAACAATCCTGTGGATTGGTACCCATGGGGAGAAGATGCATTCGCTCGGGCCAGGGACGAGGATAAGCCCATCTTTCTTTCCATTGGATATGCGACCTGTCACTGGTGCCACGTGATGGAGCACGAGTCCTTCGAAGACCGTGAGGTCGCCGCGCTTCTCAATGAGCATATGGTGTCCATCAAAGTCGATCGGGAAGAAAGGCCGGATGTCGACAACATCTACATGACCGTCTGCCAGATGCTGACGGGGAGGGGAGGTTGGCCCCTTTCCATCTTCATGACCCCGGACCGAAGACCTTTTTATGCCGGGAGCTACTTTCCGAAGGAGAGCCGAATGGGCATGCCCGGGTTCATGGACATCATTCGGTCCATTGACCATCTCTGGCGGCAGGACAGGGACCGGCTCATTCAGGCGTGCGACAAAATCATCGGGGCGATGCAGGGCAGGAAGGAGAGTGCGGGCGCGGTTGCTCTGGGGGTGGATGCCCTGGAGAAGGGGCACGACCAGCTCAATCACATGTTTGATGCAAAGTGGGGAGGCTTTGGAAGCGCCCCCAAGTTTCCAACGCCGCATCACCTGACTTTCCTCCTGAGGTGGCATGCGCGCCGCCCCGAATCCGGGGCTCTCGCCATCGTTGAGAAGACCCTGGAGAGCATGCGCAACGGAGGGGTCTTTGACCAGGTGGGGCTGGGGTTCCATCGGTACTCGGTGGACGAGCGCTGGCTGGTGCCGCACTTCGAGAAGATGCTCTACGACCAGGCCATGATGGGAATGGCTTACATGGAGGCTTATCAGGTGACGGGCAACCCTGCCTGTGCCGATGCCGCCCGCGACATTTTTGAGTATGTGCTTCGGGACATGCAGGGAGCACATGGGGGGTTTTTATCGGCCGAAGATGCCGACAGTGAGGGAGAGGAAGGCCTTTTCTACGTCTGGACCCCCGATCAGGTGAAAACCGTCCTGGGAGCGGAGCGGGCCGAGCTTTTCTGTGGGTTCTACGACATCACGGCCGCGGGGAATTTTGAGCGCTGCACGAGCATCCCTCATCGGCCGAAATCGCTGGAGGTTTACGCGAGGATCAAAGGGATGCAGGAGGATGAGCTGAAAAGGATCCTCGAAGCGTGCAGACAAGAGCTCTATTTCGAGCGCGAAAAACGGATCCACCCCCTCAAGGACGACAAGGTCCTGACGTCATGGAACGGTCTCATGATCGCGGCCCTGGCCAAGGGCTACCAGGCGACCGGAGAGCCGTCATGGCTTGAGGCGGCCGTTCGGGCGGCGGATTTCGTGCTCGACTCCCTGGTCGACGGGTCCGGTCGGCTGCGGCGCCGCTTTCGGGATGGGGAGGTCGCCCATCTCGGATATCTGGATGACTACGCCTTCTTCGTCTGGGGGCTCATTGAGCTCTACGAGTCGACGCTCGATGTGCGTTTTCTGGAGAAAGCCGTGGGGCTCAACGGGGACATGCTGAGGCTCTTCTGGGACGAGGCGGAGGGAGCCTGCTTCTTCACGGGAGAGGATGGGGAGTCGTTGATCGTTCGGGACAAGCCCGTTTACGATGGGGCGATCCCTTCGGGTAATTCGGTCGCAGCTCTAAATCTCCTTCGACTCGGGCGCATAACGGGCGACACGGCACTGGAGCAGCGTGGAGAGATGATCCTGGATCATTTCTCGGGTCTGGTATCCGATTACCCGTCGGCGTATACTCAATTCCTCAATGCGGTGGACTTTGCCGTCGGCCCGGGCCAGGAAGTGGTGCTCGTTGGGGATCCGGGATCCTCCGATTTCAAGGGCATGCTCGATGCCGTCCACCGTCGCTTCGGGCCCCGGCGGGTGGTTGTGGGCCGTGGCGGTGACGGCGGGAAACAGCGCATTCTGGAATTGTGCCCTTACCTCGAACCCCTTGTTGCCGTCGATGGCAAGGCTACGGCTTACGTTTGCGAGAATTACGCCTGCCGGAGTCCGGTGAACGATCCGGAATCCCTGCGTCAGAGCCTTGGAGGGTGAGAGGCGCGCCGCTTCTGCAGCGCATGGCGGTCTTAGTGCATCTCTACAGAATTGAATGACCGGTTAAGTCGTCATTCCCGCGTGTCCCTGGCGGGAATCCAGAGGCCTTCAAATCCCTGGATCCCCGCCAGAAGCATGCGGGGATGACGTGCTTATTCAATGGAC
>JBFYYO010000117.1:0-11226 GCA_041310025.1 Syntrophobacterales bacterium | reverse complement strand
GACTTCTCCCCCAGGCCATCCGGCCGCCGTTCAAGGCAGAACCGACAGGATTGGCCACCAGGGTTCGTCCATCAGCATACCTTCAGGAAAATCGCGCTCACCGATTCCTCATAGTGTATTCTTCTCACGGCTTCCGCCAGCAGTGGCGCAATGGAAACCGACCGAAAAAACCGGGATGCCGTCGCATCTTCAGACGGGGCCACGCTGTCCGTGACCGTCACCAAATCCAGATCGGACTGCTCGAGACGCCCCACGGCGTTCTCGGACAGCAGTGCATGGACACCGTAGGCTTCCACCGAAGCGGCTCCTGCCATCCTCGCGCCCCTCGCGGTGCGCTCCAGCGTTCTCCCCGTGTTGATCATGTCATCAAGAATGACGACCCGCCGCCCTTTCACATTCCCCACGATCCGAACAGAGGACTCCCCCCCCGTGCGGCGATGATCCAGGATCGCCAGATCCATCTTGAGTCGATCGGCGAAAGACCGGGCTCTGGGGACGCCATTGGCGTCGGGAGCCACGACGATCTCGTCTCCCCTGAGCCGCATCTTCAGATCTTCGAGAAGCACCTCCGTTGCCGACAGATGATCCACGGGAATCCTGAAAAAACCCTGGATCTGCTCCGAGTGAAGATCGATGGTCACCAACCGGTGGACGCCGGCAGCGGTGAGCAGATCGGCGACCACCTTGGCCGTGATCGGGACCCGGGGCTTCTCCTTCTGGTCCTGCCGACCATAACCGTAATAGGGTACGACAACGTTGATTCGATTGGCCGAAGCCCTTTTCAGGGCGTCCACCATCACCAGGAGCTCGAGCAGGTTGTCGTTCACCGGCGGCGAAATGGACTGAAGGACAAAAACGTCCATACCCCGGACGTTCTCATGGATTTCGACGCGAATCTCTCCGTCGCTGAACCTGCCAACCAGCGCCTGACTCACCTTCGTGTCCAGAAGGGCGGCAACCTTCTGGCCAAGGGACGGGTTTGAATTGCAGCAGAAAATCTTCAACGGACCGAGCATGCGACACCCAACCCCTCAATCAACCCCTGAAAATGGCTGGGGTGGGAGGATTCGAACCTCCGAATGCGGGTTCCAAAGACCCGTGCCTTACCGCTTGGCGACACCCCAATCATAGAACGTGCGCCCCCCCGGCTGAGCGTCGAACTGCCTGGTCACCCAACACCCTGGTGCACCTCACCCAGCATTCCGGCCAGGCCTCCGCAGCCAGCACCTCAGCTTTCCCGGCCTCCTCCATCCCCGCGAAGACCCCAAACACGGTCGGACCGCTCCCGCTCATCAAGGCTGCCAATGCGCCATGTTCGACCAGCCATCGTTTGAGTCGAGCCAAAACGGGAACAGCTTCCAACGTGACACTTTCAAGATCATTTTCCAGAAGCTGAGCGATGTTCCAGGGATCGGCCAAAAGCCTTGGAACCTTAATGCGACTCTCCCCACGTGTCAACTTCAAACTTCCGTAAACCCAGGCCGTAGAAACGGTTACGGGGGGTTTCACCAGCAGAAGCGGGTACTCGATCACCCCGGAAACCTCGTGGAGCTTCTCACCAATCCCCGTGGCCAGAGCCGGCAGTTGATGCAAGAAGAAAGGTACGTCGGCCCCCAGTTGCCTGGCCATTTCAAAAAGCGTCCCGGGAGAAATCCTGCCCGGATACAATTCCTTCAGGCCCAGCAATACCCCGGCAGCGTCGGCGCTCCCACCACCCAGGCCCGCACCGACGGGGATGTTCTTTCTCAGGCGGATACGCAGAGCCGGCGCAACCCCCGCCCTGCCCAGGAAAAGCTCCGCCGCCCGCCAGGCCAGGTTATTCCCGTCGAGGGGAACCTCCGGATGGTCACACTCCAGATGGATCCGGCGCTCGGGCAGAAGCTCCAGCCGCACCTCATCATAGATCCCGATGGGCAGCATGAGGCTCGAAAGATCATGATAGCCGTCAGCCCTCTTCCCGAGCACCTCGAGCCAAAAATTGATCTTGGCAGGGACGCTCAAATCCAGGGAGGTTCTCACGTACCGCTCTTCTGGACGTAGCGCAGCCGCAGGTCGTACAAGAGATTCTTGAGAAGCCGGTCTTCATCGGCATCCAGGTTCCCCTGGGTCTTCTCCTGCAGCATGCCCAGAGTATCGATGATCTGCTTGGCCAGCGGAAAGTCCACACGATTGACCTCGCTCTCGAGCTCGGGCATCTCCCCCAGGTACACCAGCGCCGAAGAGCTCAGGGAGAACACGAAGGTCGCAAACGACACGGCGGGCAGATCGCGGTGAACTTCCGCTTCGGCCTTCCGCGAGGCCTCCCTGAACTGCGCTTCGGCCTTCGCCTGCTCCTCCCCGGGCGGCTGCTGCTGTTCCTCCGTGGACCCGGATTCAGCTTCCACATCATCCAGCGAGATCTTGCGGCGATCCTTGATCACAAAACCCTTGTCTTCCTTTTCTTCCATGTCCTGCGTCTCCCGACCCTCAGAGTCTCAATGCCTGAACGACATTCACATTGTCCATGGCGAGCAATTCCTCAACCACATTCTTGGGAACCGGTGTGTCCGTCCTGAGAAATATGATGTTCTGACCGCGATCCAGAATCTGTCCCACGTTCATCATCGAGATGTTGATGTTGTGGCGCCCGAGGCAGGAGCCGATGGCGCCGATGGTCCCCGGCGTGTCGATATTGTAGATCAGCAATACATGACCCTCGGTGGCCGCCTCGAGACGGAAGTCGTTGATGCGCACCACCCGCAAATCCTTCTTGCCGAAAATGGTGCCGGCAACCAGATTCTCAGTCTCCGAGGTCTTCACGTGAACGGTGATGAGATTGGTGAAATCCTCGGCTTCGCTCCGCACCGACTCCCGGACCTTGATACTGCGCTCCTTGACGTGAATGGGAACGTTGACGAAGTTCACCATCTCCCCGAGGATCGGCGTGAGCATCCCTTTCAGTATGGAGAGCGTGAGCGGGCGATTGTCCACGCAGGTCACCTCACCGATGTACTCGATGGAAACCTCCCGGATGGCCCCGGAGGTGATCTGCGTGAGCAGACTGCCGAGCTTCTCGGAAAGGGTCAGGTAAGGCTGAAGGGTGGCCAAAACGGCCCCGTCAATGCTCGGGGCGTTCACGGCGTTGCGGATGGTTCCCCGCAACAGGTAATCGATCACCTGTTCAGAAACGGCGATGGCCACGTTTTCCTGCGCCTCATCCGTGGATGCCCCCAGATGCGGTGTGGCCACCACCTGGTCCAAGTTGAGGAGCGGGTTGTCCACGGGCGGCTCCTTGCTGAAAACGTCCAGTGCCGCACCCGCCACGATCCCCGATTGGATGGCCTCGTAGAGGGCCACCTCATCCACGATCCCGCCACGGGCGCAGTTGAGGATGTAAACCCCCTTTTTCATCTTCTGGAAGGCCTCGGCATTGATGATCCCCCGGGTCTCCTGGGTCATGGGGGTGTGGACGGTGATATAGTCCGAGCGGGCATAGAGCTCGTCGAGCGTCACGCCCGTTATTCCGAGCTTCTCCACCACATCCGAGCTGATGTAAGGGTCGAAAGCGATCACATTCATCTGGAGCCCTGCGGCACGTTCAGCAACCACCCTGCCGATGCGTCCCACTCCGACAATGCCGAGAACCTTGTGAAAGACCTCTTTGCCGCGAAACCGCTTCTTCTCCCACTTTCCTGACTTCAAAGAAGCCGTGGCCTGAGGAATGTTCCTGGTCACCGCCAGCAGCATGGCAATGGTGTGCTCCGCCGTGGTGATGACATTTCCCTCGGGGGTGTTCATGACAACAATGCCACGCTTGCTCGCGGCTTCGACGTCCACATTGTCGAGCCCGATGCCCGCCCGGGCCACAACCTTGAGATTGTCGGCATTTTCGATGATTTCGGCGGTCACCTTCGTCCCGCTTCGGATGATCAAAGCATCGTATTCCTTAATGATATGCTTGAGCTCATCGTGGGTGAGGCTTGTGTTCACTTCGACGTCGAGCTCCGGAACCTCCATCAACGCCTCGATACCGGTCTCCGCCAGGTTGTCACTGACCAGAACCTTCATAGACCCTCTCCTAACCTTCTCCTCGGGACTCGAGATGATCCCGATGTTCGTAACGGCCGTGCCCAGAAGCTGCACTCTGCACAGAATCCCCCCATCCGCACGCCGCAGCTTGAAAACGGCTCCTCCCTCCATTCCGCTCTCTATCCTGCCGGCGCTCCCCGATCCCCCTGTTTTGAACGCGCTGATCCGTCAGATGAACAATCCCCTTCATCTGACAGTTATCATTATATGTTTCAGGAACAGAGCCATCGCGCGCCCGCCTCCCCGCGGCTTCTCTACCACCACCGGGGGAAACCGGTCAAGAGGCATCCCCTCCGGAGTCATGGCCTCTTGCGCGGCTTATTCAGCTCCTCGTCAATCATTTGCACAAAGCGCTCGAAGCTGTGGCTTCCGGTGATCAGACGTCCGTTGATGAGGAAGCTCGGGGTTCGATCCAGACCAGACTTCTTGGCCTCTGCAAGATCTTTCTCCACCGCATCCTTGTGCTTTCCTCCATCGAGGCAGGGGCCGAACAGCTCCATATTCAATCCCAGACCAGTCGCCAGGTTCCGTATATGGTCCCTCGTCAGAGGCTCTTTCGAGCCATAGAGGAGGTCCTGAAATTCCCAGAATTTCCCCTGATCCCCGGCACACCTGGCTCCTTCGGCCGCCTCCCTGGCATGCTCGTGCATCTTGAGCGGGTAATCCTTGAACACCCAACGAACACGCTGCCCAAAGTGGGCTCGGACCTTCTTCACCACCTCGTGCGCCTGCCTGCACGAGGGGCACTCATAATCCGAGAATTCGAACACGGTCACTGCTGCGTCCTCAGGGCCTGCAACGGGGCTGCCCTCGACCTTCACCACAGCAAACGGGGAAACCGGCTCCTCCAGATAATCGGACACCGGATACTTGCTTTCGAGGCTCCGGGCATATTCGACGACCTTCTGGTAGGTCTTCTGCTGCTGAAGAACCGACCGTATCCGGTTCCTCAACTCCTCGAGCGACCCTTTCCATTCCGCGAGCTTGGCACGATTTTCCAGATAATACTGATCCACCTCGACGTCGCTCACCGGAACCCCTTTGGAGACCACCTCGTCGTTGACGAGCTGCTGCACGGCTATGTTGCGGGCGACCGCCTCCTGTTGCAGCAACGCTTCGACGATCATGTCGTCCAGCTTTTCCCGCTTCAGTCGATGCATCTCCCGCTGGAGGTCAAAGAGCTGCGTCACCAGCGGTTCCTCCAGCTGGGCCATGCTGATCTCCTGTCCCCCGACCTTGGCCGCCGCCTGCTGAGGTTGGGAGCCTGCCTGAACCGCACCGCCCGCGGCATCGAGCTTGACGATGAAGTGAAAGGAAAGCAGGTAGGCGATGAGGCTGAGGGACACCGTGCGCCAGAAGATCTCTTTGTGAAATGACACCAGAAAAATGGCCAAAACTGTCACAAGATTCCCCAGGCAATACACGCAGATCAGCCTCTCACCGGCCATCATCAGCACCAGCGTGGCCTCCGCCCCCAGAAGTGCCGCCACAAGCCAATCCAGCGCGGGGTGCAATCGCTCCACGAGAACGGCGCCCATGAACGCGACGTAGAAAACGATACCATAAATCCAGAGGGGAACACTGAAAAGCGTGTAGGTCGCCGTTTCCTGGCAGCCATCCCCGAGGCCCGAACAAATGGAATGGAGCCACGGGACATGCTCTGACACTCCGGCCAGAACCGCAAACAACAAACCCACGCCGCCGAGAGAACCCAAAAGAATCTTCTGCTTCCGCTTCAACATGTCAAATCTTCTCTTCTCTGCCGGATCCGCTGCCATTCCACATTGACGAAGCCAGAATGAGCTCAGTGAGCTTCCACACGAGGGTCGGACTCCACTTGAGCGGCTTGATCACCTTTGTCTGGATTTCTCATACGCAGCCTTCTTTCCACGCTGCACCACCTCCTTCAGGGACTGGTCGATCTCTGCAAGCCTCTGGGGTGAGTCCTGGGTCAAGCTTCTGGCCTTCTGGTAATGAAACTCGGCGAGCTTCCAGTCACGCCTCTGTTCATAGTACCTCCCCAGATGATAATGAGCGGGTCCGATCTGGTTCCCCTGTCCCAGGAGGACACCGAGGAGACGGTCGATTTCAGGAAAACTGGGAGCCAGCTCCTCGATTTGCTGCAGATGTTTGAGGGCTTCCGACTTCTGGCCGAGATCCTGGAGGACCTGAGCCAACCTCAGATGGGCCACGGGAGATGAAGGGTTGAGGACCAGCGCGGTCTCCAGGACTCGCTGCGCCTCCTGCAGCTTTCCCATCTGGAAGTAAACGGCGCCCAGGGAGCTCATCACATAGGGGCTGGAGGATGCCATCTTCGCAGCTTCCTGAAGATGGGGCAGAGCCTCCTCCACCTTTCCCTGGCGCAAATACAGCCTGCCCATGCCGTATTCCGCCACAGCCGATCGCTTCTTGCCGGCCTTCTTGGCTTCGGCCTGAAAACGATCCATTGCAACCCGAAAGTCCGAATGATCGGCCACCATGGCCGCCTGCATCAGCTCGAACTCCCCCTCCAGAATGACCCGCGGGGATGTTTTGGATGCCTTCTCCCTCTCGACATGCTCCCGAAGATAGAGCACGCGCTCCCCCAGGGCGGGATGAGTCGAGAGATAGGAGGGGAGCTTGGAGCTCGCCCTCCATTTGTCCTGATTGAGCCGCTCCATGATCGTGACCATGTCGCGGGGCGAATAGCCGGCTGCCGTCAAATACCTGAACCCGATCTGATCGGCCTCCCGTTCGTTTTCCCGGCTGTACTGGAGCTGGTAGGTCCGCGCTCCCGCCATGGTCCCCATGGTGATGGCCTGGGATGCCCTGGCACCGCTGCCTCCGCTTATCCCCAGCAGCACTCCCGCAATCACCCCGGCCAGGCTGGCGATGTTGATCAGCTTCGATTCCTCAAGCCTGCGGTGAATGTGCCGTGCCTGGATGTGAGAGATTTCGTGAGCCAGGATGGAGGCCAGCTCCCCCTCGTTTTGCATCAGCTCGATGAGTCCCCTGTAAATGAAGATGTAACCGCCGGGTATGGCGAACGCGTTGGGCACCCCCTCATTCACCACGAAGAACTGATACTGGTAGGGGGTGATCCCGACCTGCCTGGCGACCCGCTCCCCCACTGACTGCACATACGTGATCAGCTCACCGTCCTCGATCAGGGGTAGACGGTCCCGAAACATTTCGAGCGTCTTTCGGCCAAGCTCCTTCTCTTCACTGAGACTCAGCGCCCAGGCGGAGCCTGGTCCGAAGGGGCACGAAACGGCCAGGAAGGAGAGGGTCGTCGCCAGGCACACGAAGCTTTTGAAAAGTCTGAACCCGGTCACGCGTCTCATGAGATCATCACCTCACGGCAAAACGGTGCCCTCCGGCACATCTTCGCGATCGCATCTCACCCGCCTGGCCTCCGACCACAGGCTCTCCAGATCGTAGAGGAGCCGAACGGGCTCGTAGAAAACGTGCACGATCACGTCACCATAATCCATCAGCACCCATTGGCCTTCACGATGCCCCTCGATCCCCAGCGGCCTGATTCCCTCTTTCCTCAGACTCGCCTGGATGTTGTCCGCAATGCCCTGCACCTGCCGGCTGGATTTTCCGCTGCAGATCACAAAGAAATCGGAAAAAGAAGACAGCCCGGTCACATCGAGGACCACCAGATCCAGAGCCTTGAAATCTACAGCCAACCTCGCAAACCAAAGCGCCTTCGCCCTGGCGCTCATGGCATTCAGGCTTGTTTTGAGCTCATCCACCAAATCTCATTCCCTCAGCATTCGATATAAATTCCGAAATGACCTGAACCCGCATCCCGGCCATGCTGTTCTCCCTGCTTCCCCATGGAGGCCTTCAGCAGCTCCTGCATCATCTGACCCGAAGTATGGAAGACGACTGATAAAGCCGCTTTCCCGCAATATAACGCAAGACCTCATGAGGAACCAGATACCGGATGGATTTCCCGTGGGCAGCCAACCATCGGATACGGGTTGACGAGATGCCCAGGTAGGTATTCCTGACCACAAAGACCGGGAGCATCCGAGGATGCACAAACGCACCCGACTCCGCCTGCCACGCATAGAGCGGCGACACATGCTCTCTCAGAAACACCGGAATCCACTCTTCATCATGCCCCGGACGTCTCAGGACCACAAGATTCGAAAGCTCGAACAGCTCGCGGTAGTGCCACCACGTGTGCAGCTCGAGGAAGGCATCCATTCCGACGAGAAAAAAGAGCTCCGTTCCCTCCGCAAGGACCTCTTGAAGCTTTCGAAGCGTCACGGCGGTGTAGGATTTGCCGGGGAGCCGCCGCTCCAGGTCGGACACCTCGAACTGCGGCTGGTCGGCAACCGCCAGCTTGAGCATCTCGCATCGGTGTTCGAAATCCTCGATTCCAGCCTGGGATTTGTGGGGAGGCGAAGCAGCGGGAATGAACAGGATCCCGTCCAGGCCAAGGGCTTCGAGGGCTTCTTCGGCGGCGCGCAGGTGACCGTAGTGGACGGGATCGAAGGTTCCGCCCAAAACACCCATCTTTTTCCGGATCTCGCTGGTCATTTCTCACGGGTCATCGGCAATGCCGCGCCATTCAGGGACTCAAGCCCGCGCGCATCAACTCCGCAGCTGGCCATCTCCGAAAGCAATGAACTTGGTCGTGGTCAGCTCCTCCACCCCCATGGGCCCGAATGCATGCAGCCGGGAAGTCGAAATCCCGATCTCGGCCCCCAGGCCCAGTTGAAACCCGTCGTTGAACCGTGTCGATGCGTTCACCAGCACCAGAGACGATTGAACCTCCCGGACGAAGCGGTGAGCCCGACGGAAGTCCTGAGTCACGATGGCTTCCGTGTGCTGTGAGCCATAGGTCGCCATGTGCTCCATGGCTTCCTCCATTCCGGAGACGACGCGCACAGCCAGAATGTAGTCCAGGTATTCCGCATGCCAGTCCTCCTCGGTAGCCTCCCTGCAGTCCGGAACCAGGCGGCGGGCTTCCGGGCATCCCCGCAGCTCGACGCCCTCCCTCCGGAAGGATTCGGCCATCCGGGGCAAAAAGGCTCCCGCTACCGCCCGGTGCACCAGGAGGGTCTCCATGGCGTTGCAGGTGCCCGGTCGCTGCACCTTGGCGTTGAGGCAGATCCCCTCGGCCATGTCCAGGTCCGCCGACTCATCCACGTAGACATGACACACCCCCTTGTAATGCTTGAGGACGGGCATGCGGGCATGCTCGCAGACGAAGCGGATGAGCTCCTCGCCCCCCCGGGGGATCATGACGTCGATGTACTCCTCGAGCTTGAGCAGGTCCAGCACCGCATGGCGGTCGGTGGTCCCCACAAGCTGCACCACATCCTCCGGCAAGCCCTTTTCAGTCAGACACCGGCGAAGGATGGAAGCCAGGCACACGTTGGAATGGAACGCCTCGGACCCTCCCCGCAGGATGACCCCGTTTCCGGCCTTGATGCAGACGGCGGCCGCATCGACCGTCACATTGGGCCTCGACTCGTAAATGATGCCGATGACGCCGAGCGGAATGCGCATGCGCCCCACCTGCAGTCCGTTGGGCCGCACCCACATGCGGGTGACCTCGCCCACCGGGTCGGGCAGAGCCGCCACCTCCCGCAGGCCATCGGTCATTTCCTTGAGCACCTTCCCGCTGATACGCAGCCGGTCCAGCTTGGCTCCGGAAAGGCCTCGCGCCGACGCCTCGGCCAGATCCTTCCCGTTGGCCTCGGCAATGGACCGCTCCTCTTCGAGCAAAGCGTCCGCCATCCCCATCAGCACGTCGCTCTTGGCCCTGCTCCCGGCCAGCCCCATTTGATGCGCCGCATGGCGAGCCTTCTTGCCCATGGACAGGATATCTTCACGCATGCATCTCTCCTTCGGCCACCTCCGGGATTTCTCCCATGAGGACGAAGTTGTTGCGGTGGATGACCTCATCCGAATGCTTGTAACCGATGATGGACTCGATCTCTTCCGATCGATGCCCCCTGATGAGCTCGATCTCAGAGGACTTGTAGTTGGTCAGGCCCACACCCACGAGGTCCCCTTTCTCATCCACGCAACGCACGGCAGCCCCCACACCGAAAGTCCCGACGACCTTCCGAACCCCAATGGGCAGCAAGGATTTGCCCCGATTCCGGAGCGCCGCCACGGCACCCTCATCCAGCTGCAGATCTCCCGCGGGCTTGGGCAAATTCGCCAGCCAGAGCTTCATGCCGTGATACTGCCTCTCATGCGGCAGGAAGAGCGTGCCGATGGGCTCGCCATGAAACAGGCGCAGCAGCACATCGCGCTCCCGGCCGGGCCCTATGATCATCGCCACTCCCGAAGCCAGGCATTTCCTGGCGGCGCTCACCTTGCTCAGCATCCCGCCGGTGCCGACACTCCCCGCCTCGGGCGTCGCACACGCCAGGACCTTCGAATCCACGCGCCGCACCAGGGGAATCAAACGCGCCGAGGCGTTGACCCTGGGATCACAGTCGTACAGGCCCTCCGTATCCGTGAGATTCACGACGAGGTCCGCCCCGATGAGGCCGGCGATCATGGCCGAGAGCTGATCGTTGTCTCCAAACTTGATCTCCTCGATCACCACCGTGTCGTTCTCGTTGATGATGGGAAGGATCCCCCAGTCGAGGAGGGTTTCCAGGGTGTTCCGGGCGTTCAGGTAACGGTGCCGCTGGGCCAGGTCCTCGCCCGTCAGCAGAACCTGCGCCACGAGGATCCCATACTTGTCGAAGGCCTCTTCCCAGGCCTCCATCAAGACACCCTGACCCACCGCCGCCGCGGCCTGCTTGTGGGGAATGGTGCGGGGCTTTTCCGAGAGGCCGATCTTGCGCACGCCGGACGCCACAGCCCCCGAGGACACGATCACGATCTTGAGATCCTTTTCACGCTCTTTGAGCTCGGCGATCTGGTCGCTCAACCGATGAATCATCACTCGATTCAAACCCCGGGGCCCCGTGAGCACGGCACTCCCTACCTTGATCACCAGCCTGCGGCAGCGCTGGAATAGACGATCGCGATCGAGACTCTCTTCCGGCATGGCTCACTCACTCAAAGAATGCAAAAGACCGAGGCAGAGCATCGGCATGGCCCACACGCATTTCCCTGCTGCAAAAGGTTTCAAGTTTCAGGTTTCAACTCTCAAGTCAAAATCAGCCCCTTGAGCCTTTTCGTTGTTCAGCG
>JBFYYO010000116.1:0-11227 GCA_041310025.1 Syntrophobacterales bacterium | reverse complement strand
CGATTGTCACAAAACGGCGACCACTTCCGTCACCTGGGGGACTTCCTGCTTCACGATCCGTTCGATGCCCGCTTTGAGGGTCATCTGGCTCATGGGGCAGCCTTTGCAAGCTCCGGTCAATCGGACCTTGACGATTGTCCCGTCCACATCCACCAGTTCCACACTCCCGCCGTCACGCTCCAGCATGGGTCGAATCTTAGCCAGGGCTTTTTCCACATCTTCACGCATAGCTTTCCGAGCCTCCTCATTGGATTGGTTTACATGCTCTCTATAATGTTTCAAATTGCCAAAAGCAATGAAAAGGACCCGGTCAGCGGCTTGCAGGCCTCGTGTTTTCAGCTCCTCGTGGGCAAGGCCGGTTGCTTCTTGTCCTCATTACCCCTGAAGACGGCGCCATGCCCATTCCGAGCATCGGTGCACAGGATGACTTGTGCGGCTGTGCATGGACCCTGAAAACCGGTTCAGCGGCAAAAGACTTGCGCATTCGGTGTCAGATGGATATAGGCTCAGAGTCTAAACCTTCCACACTCAGGGAGCTCGCCGCCATGAGGAAGCTGTTCGGGATTCTTTCGTTTATGCTGTTGTTTTTGATGTCGCCTGTCTACTCTCTTTCCCGGGACACTGGCATTGCCGGATCCAAGATATTGGCCGGGACTTTCCCGGTGTACCTTTTCGCACGAAATGTCCTATCGGGGGTGGAGGGCGTGGAGGTCCAGCTCATGCTGCCATCCGACATGGGCTGCCCGCACGATTATGTGCTCACTCCGGCTGACATGGAAAAGATCAGAGGCTCAGACATCTTCATCGCCAACGGGTTGGGTCTCGAAGAGTTTCTGGGCGACCCGCTGCTTCGGGCCAATCCGGCCATCGAGGTGATCGACAGTTCGCAAGGGCTCGAAGATGTCATCCTGATGAGCGGCCACGACCATCATCATGGACATGATTCCGACCATGGCCCTGGGCACAGCCATTCCCAGGCTCACGAAGGTGAAAGCGGTCACGGACATGCTGCGGAAGGGCACCGGGGAGAGCTCGATCATTCGGGGCATCGAGCACCCCATGAAGAGGCCAAACCCATGCCCAATCCCCATGTTTTCGCGAGCCCCCGCATGGCGGCCCGGATGGTTGAAAGCATCGCCGCTGCATTGATCCGGCTCGACCCGGTCCACGCCGACATTTACAGAAAGAACGCAGACGCCTATAAAGGTGCTTTGATGAAGCTCTCTGAGGAGCTCAAGGTCGCGGCCGAGGGCTTCAAGTCCCGGCGCATCGTCACCCACCATGCGGTCTTTGACTACCTGGCCCGTGATGTGGGGCTCGAGATCGTCGCGGTGGTCCAGGAGGATCCGGGACAGGAGCCTTCGGCGGCCGAGATGCTGAGGCTGGTTCGGTTGATCAAAGAAACGGGGGCTGCCGCGGTGTTCACGGAGCCGCAATACCCGTCCCGGGTCGGCGAGACCATCGCTCGAGAGGCGGGGGTCCCCGTGGCGGTTCTCGATCCAGTGGCCTCCGGCCCCGGTGACGCTCCTTTGGACTACTATCAGACCGTCATGCGCAACAATCTGGAAACCATGAGAAGGACGCTGGGACGTGCCGGGAACTGAAGGCTGGGAAGCCAGGGGAGCGGCGGTGGTCTTCGAGGACGTCACCGTGGAATCGGGGGGCGTCCCCATTGTGAGCTCCGTGTCGGCCACGGTGCCCGCGGGGAGCTTCACGGCCATCATCGGAGCCAATGGCGCGGGCAAGACGACGCTCCTCATGGCGCTTCTCGGCAAGATCTCCTTCAAGGGCCGGGTGACGTTCGGGGGAACATCAGGAGGCCGGCAGCGCAGGATCGGATACGTCCCCCAGCGGCTGGATTTCGACCGGGGCATCCCGCTCACCGTCACGGAAGCGCTCGTCATGGGGCGCCAGCGACGCCCCCTCTGGTTCGGAGTCCAGAAAGAGTCGCGAGAGGAAGCCGGAAAGCTCCTCGAGATGGTCGGAGCCCGGCATCTTGCAGACCGTCTCTTCGGGAACCTTTCAGCCGGCGAGCAGCAGCGCGTGCTCCTGGCCCTGGCCCTCCAGCAGAAACCGGAGCTGCTGATCCTGGACGAACCCGCTGCGGGTGTGGACTACCAGGGCGAGAAGCTGCTCTGCCGGGTCCTGGAAAGCCTCCGGGGGCAGCACGGATTCACCCAGCTCATGGTGAGCCACGATCTCGCGGTGGTGACGGCTCATGCCGACCATGTCATCTGCCTCAATCGCAAAGTGATCGGGGAGGGTCCTCCCGCCAGGATCCTGACCCCCGAAGTCCTGGAGGCGACCTTCGGAATTCACCGGGGGCTGCCCGATCTGACGGTTTTGCCGGAGGAATCGAGGGCCGGGGAGGGCGAAGTCCGATGCAAGGATTGCGTGAATGATTGACCTGGGACCACTGTATGACTTGGCGGCGTGGCTGCTGCCCTTTGACTTCATGCAGGCCAGGTTCATGCAGCAGGCTTTGGTGGGACTGGTCCTCCTGGCTCCCATGTGCGCAGCCATGGGGGTCCAGGTCGTCAATTTTCGCATGGCCTTCTTCTCGGATGCCATCAGCCACTCGGCCTTCACCGGCGTGGCCCTCGGCCTGCTCTTCGGTGTGGAAGCCCGGCTTTCCATGGCTCTCTTTGCGGTGGCCGTGGGGCTGAGCATCATCGGCATCGCACGTCGCACATCTCTTTCCATCGACACCCTGATCGGCGTTTTCTTCTCCGCCGTCGTCGCCTTCGGGTTGGCCATCGTCAGCCGGGACCGCTCCGTCGCCCGCAGCCTGCAGCAGTTCCTCTACGGAGACATTCTGACGTTGAGCAATGTGGAAGTGCTCTGGCTTCTGGGTCTGTTCGCCGTGCTGGCCACCTATCAGACCTTGAGCTACAACCGGCTGCTCTATATCAGCCTGAATCCCGTCCTGGCTTCCGTCCACGGGGTGCGCCTGGGCCTGTACCAGTACGCTTATGCGGCTCTGCTCTCTCTGGTGGTGATCTTCTCCGTATGGGCGGTGGGAGTGCTCCTGGTCACGGCCATGCTGGTGGTGCCGACGGCTGCGGCCCGGAGCTTCGCCCGGTCTGCAGGAGCCATGTTCTGGTGGGCTCTGCTCGTGGCCTGGACGTCGGCCGTGGCGGGGCTCGCCATCTCCGCCCAGCCCTGGGCGCGCACCGCCACGGGAGCCACGGTCATTTTGTGCTGCTTTGCCTGGTTCGTGGTGAGCCAGGTCTGGGCTCTTCTCCACAAATCCTCGAGGCGCTGAGGTAAACCATTACCGAACAGCGACACTTGATGAGGCTTGTTTTCGATGTCTTTTGTTTCTGCGGTCAGTTCGCGTGTGGAACAGGACGGCCCCGCACACTGGTTTGCGTTCTCCAGCGAACGACTGCTGGTCCGTTTGAAGCATCCGGGGGCGGAGGTTCCGTGGCTGGAGAAGGGGCTCACCGACCTGGGGATGAGCCCGGTGCGCACGCAATTCCTCGGATTCCTGGATCGGAAGCCATGTTTTTCGGCGGAACTGCCCCAGGATGCCACACCGCCCGAAGGGTGGGCCTTCCAGGGCCTCCGAAGCCTGTTCAGCGTCCTGGACGAAGCGATGTTCGATGTTGCCGGACGCGCCAAACAGATCGTCCTTTGGGACCGTACGCACCAGTTTTGCGGCCAGTGCGGAAATCCCACCCACAGCATGGACGAGGAGCGCGCCAAGCTCTGTCCCCAGTGCGGCCTCGCGAGCTACCCAAGGCTGGTGCCGGCCGTCATCGTGGCGGTGACCCGGGGTGACGAGCTTCTCCTGGCGCGCGCTCAGCGTTTCCCCAAAGGGTTCTACAGCGTGCTGGCCGGTTATGTGGAGCCGGGTGAAACCCTCGAAGAGTGCGTGAAGCGGGAGATCCGCGAAGAGGTGGGGATCGAGGTCTGCAACATCCGCTATTTCGGAAGCCAGTCCTGGCCTTTTCCGCATTCGTTCATGGTCGCCTTCACGGCCGCCCACTCCGCAGGCGAGCTCCGACCCGATCCGACTGAAATCGCCGACGCCGGCTGGTACAGCCGAACCAACCTCCCCTCGATTCCCGAGAAAATCAGCATCGCCCGCCGGCTCATCGACTGGTTCACGGAATCCGGAGGCTCAACCCTCAGCGATCGAGATATTCCTGGATGAAGGGCACGAGCTCCATGAAATTCCGGCCCGCGGCGGAGCCATTCTTTTCCCCTTCGCCGCCGAACCGCACATCGATGGCTATTCCCTTGGCCTGACAGTAGGCTTCGAGCGAAGGCTTCGTCATGCTCCCGATGAGAAGCCCTCCCGCCCCTGCCCCCCACTCGAAGTGAGGGCCGTCCCCCCCGCTGTCCCCCATGACGATGACCTTGCCAGAGGTGATCCCGAAGGAGTGCCGGGCAGAGTCGGTGTTTTTGGGCTTGTCCTGGATTTCCAGGAGCTCCAGAATCAGGCCGGGGTCCGACGGCAGGTCGTCGAATCGAATCATGGGGTGGGCGGAGAGCACTGGAACGGCTGGCAGCAAGCCCTTTGCGAAGATGCGCTGAAAGTATCCCACCATGCCGGTGGTGTTGATCATGAACAGGATATCGCGGGACCGGCACCATTCGATCCACTCGGGCAGTCCCGGGTAGGTCTCGAAGGAGGCATGCAGGTAACCATCCATCTCATCGGCCGAGATGGGGTGGGGAAGCAGCTGCCGCAGCCTTCGGACGGCTTCCCCGAGGGGGATGGCGTTGGTCGTGTATTGACGGAAGATGGCCTGCAGGCTCTCCCGCAGATCGGGGTGGCTGAAGAAGATGAAATCGAAGGGACCGCAGGGAGCCAGGCACTCGTTCCAGTCCGAAGAGAGAATGGCCCGGTAGTTTGGCATGGTTCGCTCCTGTCTTCCTATTTTCCTCGTTCCTTTTCGTCATCTGGCCTCGAGCACCACGACGGTGCGGGGCGCCACCCGGTAGCGGGCTTTGGTGACAGCCGGCTGCTCAGCGGGCTCGAGCACATCCTGGGGTCTGGCAAGCCAGGTGTCCACCGCTCGATACCACCTGCCCTTCGCGAGTCCAGGCAGCTGCATTTCCAAGAAGTTCTCGGACATGTTGAACATCACGTGCACATCTTCCTCTCCCTCGACTGCCGCACCCAGTGTGAACGCCAGGACCCGGCCGTCGGGGTCATCCCAGGCAGGCCGGTTCAGTCGAGCGCCATGCCAGGAAACGTCCGGGAAGTGCGCCCCTTTCCTCTTGTCCCCCGAAAGGAAGCGGTTCTTCATGAGGCAGGGGTGCCGCTTGCGGAAGGCGATCAGACCGCGGGTGAAGCGGAGCATCTCCTGCTCCTTTTCCGGGAGGGTCCAGTCGAACCAGCTGAGCTCGTTATCCTGGCAGTAACCGTTGTTGTTGCCCCGCTGGGTCCTGAGCACTTCGTCGCCCGCGAGAATCATGGGGACTCCCTTGCTCAGCATGAGGATCGCCACGAAATTCCTGGCCTGCCGACGGCGCAGCACCAGGATCTTGAGGTTCGACGTGCTGCCTTCCACACCGCAGTTGCAGCTCAGGTTGTCGTCGCTTCCATCCCGGTTCTCCTCTCCGTTGGCCTCGTTGTGCTTGGTGTTGTAGCTCACCAGATCATGCAGCGTGAATCCATCGTGGCAGGTGACAAAGTTGACGCTGGTGGCGGGAAGCCTCCCATTCGATTCGTAGAGATCGCTGCTCCCTGCAATGCGTGTGGCCACCTCGCCGATCAGTCCCCCGTCCCCCCGCACGAATCGACGGATGACATCCCGGTAGCGGCCGTTCCATTCCGACCAGCGATAGCCCGGAAAGTCCCCCACCTGGTAGAGCCCCCCGGCGTCCCAGGCTTCGGCGATGATGTGCGTGTGGGCCAGCTCATCCGAGAGCTCGATGTGCCAGGGAACCGGGGCGTAGTAGAGGGGCTCCCCATCCTGGCCCCGCACCAGGACGCTGGCCAGGTCGAAGCGGAATCCGTCCACGTGCATCTCTTTCACCCAGTACTCCAGGCACTTGACAATGAATCGGGTCACAACGGGATGATTGCAGTTCACGGTGTTCCCGCAGCCGGTGTAGTCGCGGTAAAGACTGAAATCATCGGGATCCAGGTGGTAGAAACCGTAATTGGAAAGGCCCCTGAAATTGATGGTGGGCCCGTCCGGTCCGCCTTCGGCCGTGTGGTTGAAGACCACATCCAGGATGACCCCGATCCCCGCTTTGTGGAGGGCCTTCACCATGTCGCGGAGCTCGTCGCGGTGGGCTCCGAGCTGTGGCGAGATACAGTACCCCGGATGAGGGGAGTGGTAGCTGTGAGTGCTGTATCCCCAGTAGTTCTTCAGACCGAGCGCCGCCGCACCAAAGGGCACGTCCTGCTCATCGAAAGCCATGACGGGCATGAGCTCCACGTCGGTGACTCCAAGCTCCTTCAGATAGGGAATCTTCTCGATGATCCCCGCAAAGGTGCCGGGAGCCACCACACCGGAGGACGGATGGCCCGTGAAGCCGGCCACGTGCATTTCGTAGATGACGGCGTTCTCCAGCGGGCGGTTCAGGGGTGCGTCCCCCTCCCAGTCGTAGCCTTCGTCCCGTGGAACCAGACCACGGATGGAGTGATCGTCATTGGAGCCTGGCCGGCAGGCTCTCGCGCGGTCCCACAATCCCTGAGTGACGGCCACGGCAAAGGGATCCACCAGGGCCTTCTCCCGGTCGAAGCGGAATCCCGTCTTCCTGGGGTCGTTGGGGCCGTCCACATGCCAGGTGTAGTGCACGGGAGGCCGAAGCCCCTCGACATAAACGTGCCAGGTGTAATAGGTGCGATGCGTTTCGGGGTCCAGGGGAATCCTTAAAAGAGGTTTGAGACTCTCCGCTTCGTCGTAGACGACCAGTTCCATCGCCGTCGCGTATCGGCTGAACAAGCTGAAATTGATCCCACCCTTGTCGGCCTTCGCCCCCTGAGGCGAACGGGACCCGGGTTTGATGGTGAATCCTTTTCTCACTCCACCTCCCTGTTGCAAATTGTGCTCGTGCTCGTGCTCGTGCTCGTGCTCGTGCTCGTGCTCGTGCTCGTAAAGGAAATCAAAATCATTTCAAGGTAATGCAAGGAAAAAGATCGATTCCGATGACGAGCACCGCTTCGCTGAGCACGCATCGACTGGTCACTTCCCCTGCCGTGTCCAAGGTACTGAGATTCTTAAGCACAATCCATACCGCGGATGAGCAGCCGATGCTCTTCTCCCACCGCAGATGGAAACATGAGTGATTAAATAGAAATATGTAGAAGCATCAGGGCTGGACACAGCCACACGCTCAGTCAACTCACCCGAAAGGGGGTACCGATATGGAAAGAGCTTCACTCCATCGAACCGATTATACAACTCTCTTGGATTTGGCAAGGACGGCCAACATCAAGCGAGAGGGAAGATTCTCCTTTCCGCCCCTTTCTCTGGGTCCCATGAGCTTTCCTCCCCCGTGGGCCCGGCTCTTCCCGCAGTGGATATTGACTTAAGCCCTTTGACCTGAACCCGAAAGGGTGCCATGGGCTGAGCGAAGCTTGCCTATGCATGCTCAGACTCAACCACCGGCAAGCTACGCTTGGCCCGTGTTACCCGTTTAGTCAACAGCATTGGGCTCTTCCCAGGGGGGAGGTCCGCAATTCGCAACTCCAGACCTGTCATCACCATGGCCCGATCGGGTAATCTAAAAACCCGAATCACCCCGGAGACAATTGAACAGAAGATGATTGAGCACTGGCGCGAAAGCTCCATCGGGTTTACAATTTGTTCATGAGCTCAGCGAGAGAAGAGTGAGACCCTGTTGTCCAGCTCACGGGGATTCCCCATGACTCCACCAGAGAAAAAGTGCGATCCCGAAAGAGTAGCTGCCGAACAGGCAGAAGCCGTGCCCCCGAGGGGGCGCTGCGCGGAAGACCTGGAAAGCGAGCTCCACAAGTTTCGTGTCCTCTACGATCTGGCCATCGCCATGACCACCGAGCAGGCTTTGGATGACAACCTGCAACGGGTCGTCGATCAGTGCCGCAACCTGTTGAATTGCGATATATCCTACATTGCGCTTTTCGACGAAAGCCGCGGCGACTTCTACAAACACAGCTCATCGGGAATCCGAAGCGAGACGTTCAGGCAGGCCCGACTTCCTCTCGGCAGGGGGCTCGCCGGCCTGGTGACGCGGGAGGGCAAGGGCTGTATTGTGGCGGACTACGGGTCTGAGGAGAATCTGGAATGGCCGGTCCGGCAGGTTGCTGCCGAGGAGGGCCTCGTTTCGGGAATGGCGGCGCCTCTGCAAATGCAGGAGCGCAATCTGGGTTTGCTCTACGTCTTCAGTCGCTGCACGCGGGACTTCACGTCCTCGGATCTGGACACCCTGACTCTCATTGCCAACCTGGCCGCCGTTGAGATCTCCAGGAGACAGGTGGAGGAGAGGCTGCGGGAGAGCGACGAGCGCTTTCGCTTCATGGCCGAGACCACCGGGGACGTCATCTACCGACTCCGTTATGATTCGATGGAGTATGATTACTTGAGCCCCGGGATCCAGAGGCTCACCGGGTACAGCCAGGAGGAGATCGGGCACATCGGCTTCAGCAACCTGGTGTTGCGCATCGACCAGCCCCACCGGGAGAACGTCGCCGCAGCGTCCCTCGTCGAGGATCGCCGAAAAGGCAGGACAGGTGAGTATCGTGCCGATTATCTGATTCAGGCCAAGGAGGGGGCCACACGGTGGCTGAGAGACCATTCCTTTCCCTGGTTCGATCCATCCGGAGAGAACATCGGCTCCGTCGGCATTCTGAGCGACGTCAGCGAGTACAAACGAGCCGAGGCCCTGGTTCGGGAGAGAACGGCGGACCTTGTTGAGTCCGAAGAGAAGTACCGGACTCTCGTGGAGAACGTTCCCCTGGTCGTCTATCGGATGACACCCGACGGCCGGGTGGTTTTCATCAACTCGTTCGTCGAGGAGGTGTTCGGCTACACCCCCCTGGAAATCCTCAGTAATTCAAGAGTGTGGACGGATGCGGTTTACGAGGAGGATCGCTACCGGCTCGAGGAGCTGCGCGCCGGCTGTGTTTCGGAGGGTGCCGAGCTCGTTTCGGAATACCGAATCGTTCACAAGGACGGGAGGATCGTCCATGTCATCGACCATGCGATTCCCCTTTGCAGCTCCGCGGGAATCTTGAACAGCCTGGACGGCACGATCATCGACATCACGGGAAGAGTGAGGCTCCAGGAACAGATTGTGCGCAGCGAAGGCCTGAAGACCGTTGGGGAGATTTCGGCGCGGCTCGCCCATGAGATCCGCAACCCCTTGGTTTCGGCGGGTGGATTCGCCCGGCGGCTGCTCTCTTCAATGAAACCCGACGACCCGAATCGCTCCAAGGTGGAGATCATCCTGAAAGAGGTGGGGCGCCTGGAATCGATTCTTCGGACCATTCTCAACTATATTCAACCCCTTGAGCTCGAGATGACCCCGAGTGACCTCAATGCGGTCACCCTGGGAGCGCTCGGTGACTTGCGGACACTTTTTCATTCCAGGAACATCCAACTTGACGTTCAGCTCGAGCGGGACCTGGAGCCCGTGACATGCGACCCGAAGCAGATGCGGAGGGTCGTCGAAGCACTCCTGGCGAATGCGCTTCATCAGATGGAATCAACGGGGGCTCTGAGCGTTGAGACGTCTGCCGACCTTGATGGGGTGAAGCTGATGATAGTCTATCCGTGCAGGCGTCTCTCCTCCGACGACGTCCAGCATTTCTTCTATCCCTTCACGACATTCCAGATGGAGCATCAGGCGGTGGACCTTCCTCTGTGCAAGGTCATCGTCAACAAGCATGACGGCACTCTCGAGGCATGCATGAACAGACCCGGCGAGATATCCATACGCCTCGCCCTCCCCCTTCGTTGATGCACGGGGCACTCGGCACTTGACACGGGGCACGGAAGCAGGTACTGGATGCCGGCTCCCAGCTTTGAAGAATGCATGAAAAAACTTAATACGACGACGAGGTTTTTTGTTGGGTGGGTCGAAGCGGCAGCGTTGCCCACCGAAAAATGCGGCTTCACGGCCACGGAGGACAAAATAAACCCCTGCCACCTTCGCGCTTTCCATTCGCAAATCCCAGTCTTGACAATCGTTCGGCGATTCATTACGCTATGTTTGATTGTTACCCGTCGATGGAGCATTGCTCCAACCCCCGATGAAGGAAAGTTCCCTTATCGAGCACGAGGATACAAAGGCTGCGACCAGAGTCTGTGTGGCTGTTGAGTCGAGCCTGAAGAAGCGCAAGGTTCGCGCATGAGGCGCTCCGCGGCTTTGTCCGTTCTTCCATGGGTTACCGCTGGAGCACCGAATATACACGTGAGAGGCCTGAGGAGCTGGCATCTATCCCGATACCTCCCTTACTTTTTGAAACAAATCGCGTGGAACTGCATACGAATCCAGGTCCTGTACAGCGTCTGATGGAAGGTTGACGGCGATGCAACACGTTCCAGTTGCCCCCCAGCCCGACCCGTAGCCAGATCGTCAACACTGTGATTTCCAGAAATGACAGAAGGAAGCATCATGCAGGTTGAATATAAGAATATCGACCCCAAACTGGTGGTCAACGAAATCCGCAACGGCCGATCCCTGGAGTCCGTGCAGAAGCTCTTTGGCATCAAGTTCAAGAGCGAAGTTCAGGATCTGTACCTTCGGGGCCTCATGGAGCTCGGAGAGATTCCTCAAGTGGGGTTTTCCAAACAGGCAGGCGGCAGGCCGACTTCCGAGGTAACTGAGCGCCCACTGGTGCGACGGCGTGAAAAGCCTGCACCGCAAAAGCCTCAGATAATTATTAAAACGAACAATTTCAGGACGATCGGACAAAGCGGGAGCGTGACGCTCAACAAGGCGCTGCTCATCGAACAGCTCGGGTTTGAAGTGGGCGATTCCTTCGAGATCTATCGTGAAGATGACCGCGTCATATTGAAGAAGTCGGATGTGCCTCTCCAATGACGCTCTGCCCCGAGTGGCTCGACCTGTTTGTCACGCGCGCGCAATCGGGAATTCAGGCCTTTCGAGGATGTGCGGACCTCCGCCCCGCTCTGGCGGGGGTTGACGGCACATGAAGGTTTTAGATGGTCCCTAAGTACACGTCCACGCAATTAAGGGCTCGAATTCGCAAACGTCATCCCGGCAATCTCCCGGCTTAGAGCCTGCCGGGACAAGCTTTAGCCGGGATCCAGGTTTT
>JBFYYO010000115.1:0-11252 GCA_041310025.1 Syntrophobacterales bacterium | reverse complement strand
TTCCGGCACATGGCCTGCAAGTTGACGTGGCTCAGGAACTTCGACAGCACCCCGCTGTCCACCAGGTCCCTGTTGAAGCGAATCACCATATCCTCGCCGTCGTGCTCGATCCTGTACATGGCACCCTCAGCTCCTGTTGGCAGTTGCATGGCGGATCAAGGCTTGATCACGACCATTTTGAGGTTGGTCATCTCCTCCACGGCGAACCGCACTCCCTCGCGGCCCAGACCGCTCATCTTGTTTCCGCCGTAAGGCATGTGGTCAACCCGGAAGATCGAGGTGTCGTTGATCATGATCCCGCCGGCATTGATCTGGTCGACGGCCCGGAGGGCCTTCCCGATGTCCCGGGTGTAAACCCCCGCCTGGAGCCCGTAGGGAGAGTCGTCGACCATGCGGACCGCATCCTCGAATCGCTCGTGCTCGTAAATGGAAACCAGGGGAGCGAAAGCTTCGATGCACATGACCTTCATCTCCGGCCGAACGTCGGCGAGGACCGTGGGCTGGAACATCGCCCCCTCCCGTTTACCGCCGATGAGCACCCGGGCTCCCTCCGCAACGGCCTCCTTCACCCAGGCCTCGGCACGGGCGGCTTCGCTCTCGGAAATCATGGGCCCCACGTCGCAGTCCCGATCCAGGGGATTCCCCACCACAAGCTTACCCGTGGCTTCCACGAAGCGCCGTGTGAAGTCGGCGGCAATGGCCCTGTGCACATACAGCCGCTGGAGCGAGATACAGACCTGGCCGGAATTTGCGAAAGCACTCATCACGCAACGCGGGACCGCGTCGTCCAGGTCCGCATCGGGCTCGATGATGGTCCCCGAGTTGTTCCCCAGCTCCAGGGTGACCCTCTTGAGACCGGCCCGCCGGATGATGGCCTCCCCCACCGGAGGACTGCCCGTGAAGGACACTTTGCTGACCAATGGGTGGGTCACCAGCCAGTCGCCCACGGTATCCCCGGACCCCACCACCACGTTGAAGACTCCCGGCGGCAGCCCCGCTTCCTCCAGGATTTCACCCAGCCGGAGGGCCGTCAGGGGAGTCGTCGAAGCCGGCTTGAGAACCACGCAGCATCCCGCCGCCAGAGCTGGCCCCACTTTGTGGGCCACGAGATTCAGCGGAAAATTGAACGGGGTCACGGCAGCCACCACCCCCACGGGGCTTCGCAGATAGAAACCGAGCCGGCCTTCACCCGTGGGGCTCGCATCCATGGGCACGGTCTCCCCGTGAATGCGTTTGGCTTCTTCCGCTGAAAACTGGAAAGTCTCCATGGCGCGGGAGACTTCACCCACGGAGTACTTCCAGGCCTTGCCGGCCTCCCGGCAGATGAGGGTGGCCATCTCTTCCCTGCATCGCTCCAGGATTTGAGTCGTCCTGGCCAGGATGGCCGCTCTGCGATGCGCAGGGGTCCTCGAATAAGCAGGAAAAGCGGCGCAGGCCCCCTCCACGGCCTTCTCCACCGTGGCCCGACCGGCCATCGGCACCGTACCGATGACTTCTCCGGAATATTTGTCCAGGACGGGCAAAGCAGGCTCGCCTCCAACCCACTGCCCTGCCACAAAGAGTTTGTACAGCTTTGAATGTTCTTGCATCGGGTTTCTTCCTTCGCGATGCCGCGATGAATCAAAGGGGCTTCCGCTGCCTGTCGGGGAGCACCGAGATCTCCTTCATCTCGTTCTGGCCGAGGAGCTCATTGAACCTGACGTGCAGACAGTACCCCTCAAAGGGAATATGGGAGATGGCCACAATGAAGCCCTTCTTGGTCAGTTTCACCTTGGGCTCGTGCCCGGGAATGGTCACGGTGAAACCCACATTTCGGCCCAGCAGGGCCCGTGCGGTCTTTTTATCCTTGATGTTCACGATAAAGGCCAAACCGCCGCGGGATATATCGGCCACATCGCCTCGAAAGGGCTTGGCCACCGGCTGCCAGGAACCGCTGAAAACCTGAACCGCTGCGTTGCCGCTGATCATCTTGCGGTTGTGGTCCCGGCGGTCGACCCCCCGCTCTTTGAGCATGGAGGGCGTGTCCTGTGCAACCAGGCAGAAGTCCCGCAACTTGCCCTCGATGGCCGGATAATCCTTTTCCCAGGCAAGCAGCACGTCACGGTCCAGATAGGACACTTCCGATCGGCTGAGGGTCACCAGCGAGACGGTGCAGACACTGTCCGAGAAGAATCCGTCCGCCACGGCGGTCTCGCCGGGGCCGATCCGCCTCAGAACCTTTTCCCGGGGACCTTCGCGCCAGAGGAGAGCCAGCTCGCCCCGGTTGACCAGGTAAAGCCTCGAGTGCTGCTCACCCTGGTTGAAGATGCTCTGCATGGCTTCATGGGCTTCCTGCTTGAGGGCATGATAAACCGTGGTGCTTTCCTCGGGGGTCAGCCTGCCATAAAGACTCGCCCAGGTAGTGAGGTGCTCGGCATCGACGGCCTGGCTCTTCTCCTCCTCGATGATCTCCGCCGATCGGATGATCTCGTTCAACGCCAGATCGTCCACTTCGAGGAGCCTGGCCCTCAGGGCCTCCGCCCTGGCAAAGTCCTTGCCCCTGGCGCACTGGACGATCATCTCGAAGAGCAGCTTGACAGCGGCCTCCTTGTCATTCTGTTCAAGATGGGAATTGACGAGCTCTTCCTGACGGGAAATCGGGTCCATTCCTCCATCCTCTCTGCTGTATGCTCCATCTCATTAAGAATTTGCGTAGCCTACTGTAATAGCTCCCTTAAGTCGAGACGAATTCAGGCGTACATCAGGGCCATGGCGCTGCGCAACCAACATGAGGATCTCCCTGCAGACGACAAAGCGTCAGGGACGCTGCGGAATGGGAATGCAGGAGGTCCTGGAGGGGGCATTAATGGTTTTGGATTCAGACCCCATCAATGCTATAAACGCTGCCAATCGAATCGAGTGGAGCTGCATGCGGGCTTTCCCATGCGATTCCTGAACCGGCCTACGGCACGTGTCGGGGTTGCACACGACACCCGGATCCCAATCCTGCTGAGTAAAACACCGCTCATCAGGGGACCGTATGGATCGTCATTCCCGCCTCTCCCTGGTGGGAATCCAGAGGCTTTCAGACGGCTGGATCCCCGCCAAAAACATGCGGGGATGACGAAAGAGGAACACGATCCCCTGCACGGACAAAGCGATGAACCCAGGCAGGTACGAACCGGCATTGACGTTCTGGCCTCCACGAATTTCGCATCCCTTCGGGGCAGGAAGGTCGGGCTGATCACGAACAACGGTTGTGGTTGAGTGTCGGAGGTGGGGTGGGAGAACCATGGGAGGGAAGACATCGACCAAGGACATGGAGGAAATGTTTCATGTGGCTGGGACAGGTGAAGTTCTTCTGCACGGAGTGCGGAAAGGAAATGACAGAGGCCGTCCGCAAAAGGATTGAGCAGCGGTGCAAGGAGCTCTCCATCGACCCGCTGGAGCTCGGCGACAAGGCCCGGGAAGCAGCTCGGACGGAAATGCTTCGTGAATGGGGCGAAAAGCCCGCCAATCCGGCGGAGCTGGGCTTCATCAAAGCCACCGCATTCCTGATCCTGGAGCTGGCCTACTCCCCAACCCTGCTCTGCAATGAATGCCGCTCACCCCATCTGGAAGACCGCCTGGAGCACAAGGTGAAGCTTCATCTCATCAAGGGCGGCAAATCCGAAGAGTGACTGTACACGCCGATTTCATGCTGCGAGCCCGCTTCCTGCCAGGTCTGTCCTTGTATGCTCCACATATTCCCCAGGGAAATGGCGTGGGTCTGGATCCTGCCTCCGCTGTCCGGGGGGGGGCCGGTTTGAACCCTTCCAAAATGAACCCTCTTCTCATAAACCTCTAAAATAACAGCCGATCTTCAACACTGCCAGTCCAAAATGATCACCTTCCTCCCATCTCCCACCAGCTGCCTGAGGATACCATCAGGGCAGACGATGATGAGTTAAGCTATTGACACTATTGACTTAACAGGTCAATCGCTCAAATCATGTCCCGCCTGGCATGTCCGATGCTCTACAGTCAGCCGTACGACAACATTCATAACTGCGATCCTTTAGATTCTGCAGCCGAGCTGGGAAAGCCCGTGGACTGCGATTCTGGCTCGTATAGGGAGGAAAGGATCAATGAACACAAGCACAAGTCTCCGAAAACACCCGTTGTTTCTTCACGCTTCAGGTGCCGGGTTTACCGTGCTGGGACAGGTCACCCGATTGAGCCCCCACCGCGTGACCTATGAGTTCATCGACTGCGGAGAAGAACATCCCCATGAAGTGACGGTCGACCTGTTTAGATCCTGTGATGGGCTCCAAATCAGGGCAATTTCCTGTCTCCGCGTCGAAGAGCGGGTTTCGGAGTTGGGCAGCCCCTTGAGCACCCTGATGATCCGACGCTGCGAACTGGAGTTCCAGCGGCTCACGACCCAGCAGGAGAGGATGCTGTGGGATGAGCTCGCGAGAATCTGGTATGCGGGTGCGACCTGGCGCATTTGATCTGTTGCCCGAAAGGCAGATTCACCCTCAGATCGGCGAGGCTTCATGCCGACGCCGAACTGGGCTGAGCGGCCTGATCGCAATGTTGCATCAGGGAGAAGAAGCTCCTGGCTTTGTACTGCTCGACTTCCGGAACGACTTCCGGTTTACGGGCAGTGCGTCTTGCGCTGGTCATCTCCCGCACCTTCCGCAAATATTCATTCTTCAAAAAAAACTACCTCCTCAGATTCGGAGTATGAAAGCGGGAGGATGCCGATGAATGTTCTCGTAGTGGACAATCTGACATCGCACATCCAGACACTCGCCAGAGGCCTGAGAACGAAGGGGTATCGTGTTTTCCCCGCGACCAATGCTCTCGAGGCGCTTTCGATTCTCTGGGGGGACGCCCCATCCATCGACTTGATCATCACCGATGACGCCACGGTCCTGCCCGATTCGGACGCGCTCATCCGCCGGATTCGGAGTGGCGACAGGCGCCTTCCAATGATCATGATGACAGCGGGAAAGGCCTACGTGCACAACGTGAATCCACTCTGCGCCCTCTGCACGGCCTTTCTGGAGAAACCTTTTGAGCTCGAAACTCTCCTTCAGGCCGTCGAGGATTGCCTCAAAGCCTGCCCTATTCGTGATCCTGGTCCTTCAGGATGAGCTCAGCATTGATTTTTGGCCCCGCGCCAACTATACCCGTTGCTGACGATATGCGGTGTGTTCAAGACGCTCGCTTGGGTTTGCGCGGCGTCATCGACCTGAGAAGCTGGGGGGATTGGGATGGGCGGCAAGAGTATTCCGCTGAACGAGCGGATCATATTTGCTCTCGATTTTGAATCGCCGTACCTGGCCATGGAATGGGTCAGGCTTGTGGAAAGCCACATAGGCTTTTTCAAGGTAGGACTTCAGCTCTTTCTGGCCGGGTATTTCCACGTTGTGGACGGGATAACGAGCCGCGGCCACAAGGTCATGCTGGACCTCAAGTTCTTCGACATCCCGGAAACGGTCAGCCTGGCTGTGAAGCAATTGAGGGACCGGGGCGTCACCTTCGCCACCGTTCACGGAAATGAACCGATACTGGAGGCCGCCGCCCGGGCGAAGGGAGACCTGAAGATCCTGGCCGTGACCGTGCTCACCAGCTTCGGGGAGGAGGACATGAAGGAAACCTTCGGAGCTCCTGTGAAGATCGAGGATCTGGTCCTCTCGAGAGCCCGAAGGGCATTGGAAATCGGCTGCGACGGGGTCGTGTCCTCGGGGCTGGAAGCCAGGCGTCTTCGCCGTGAACTGGGAGGGAATCTCCTGATTGTCACACCGGGAATCCGTCCCGGCACCTTCCGCGAGATTCCCGCCGACGACCAGAAGCGCATCGTCACGGCCGGAAGCGCCATAGCCGGCGGCGCCGACCATGTGGTGGTGGGCAGGCCCATCAGCACGGCGTCCGATCCCATCGCCGTCATCGAAGCCATGCAGGGCCAGATCAGGGCGGCGCTTGAGACCTGAAGGCGCCGACTGAGCCCTATTCCATCCCGTAAGATTCCAGTTTTCGCCGGAGGGTGCTCAACCCGATCTGGAGCTGCTTGGCGGTTTGAGCTTTGTTGCGCCCCGTGCTTTCATAGACTGAAACGATGCAGGACCTTTCCACCTCGGCCAGCGACCGGGAGCTCCCCTCGGAGCCGTTGGCGGCTGCTCCCGTGCGGTCTTTCACCTCCCTGAGATACCCCGGCAGGCTTGCGACGGTGATCGGTCCTCCCCGGGCGAGGTTTGCAG
Organism: Syntrophobacterales bacterium; assembly: GCA_041310025.1. Taxonomy (GTDB): domain Bacteria; phylum Desulfobacterota; class Syntrophobacteria; order Syntrophobacterales; family Syntrophobacteraceae; genus JALOOX01. Next base: position 5,025 of record JBFYYO010000115.1, on the reverse strand, counting down.
CCGCCTGAATGATGGACCTCAGCTCCCGGATGTTCCCGGGATAATGGTAATGGGTCAGAACGTCCAGCGCCTCCCGTTCAATGCCCTGCGGCTTCCGCTCGGGCTCCACCTCGTTCATGAATCGATCGATGAGCACCGGGATGTCATCCCTTCTCTCCTTGAGCGGCGGAAGATGAATCCAGGCGCCTCGCAGGCGGTAGAAAAGGTCTTTTCGAAACTGGCCTTTGGCCATCAAACGTTCCAGGTTCTGATTGGTGGCTGCGATGAACCGAATGTCGATCCTCTGGGGCTTGCTCGATCCGATCTTCATGAACTCGCCCTCCTGAAGCACCCGCAGCAGCTTGGCCTGGAGGCTCAAAGGCAGGTTCCCGATCTCGTCCAGGAAAAGGGTCCCCTTGTGGGCGTTTTCGAGGTACCCGGAACGATCTTTCTCCGCCCCCGTAAAAGCGCCCTTGGTGTGGCCGAAGAACTCGGCCTCAAAGAGCGTTTCCGACATGGACGCCATGTTGATGGCCACGAAAGGGAGCTTCGCCCTCGGGCTGGCCCTGTGGGTCGCCCGGGCCAGAAGCTCTTTGCCCGTGCCGCTCTCTCCCGTGATGAGCACCGGAAGATCGCTCATGGCATGCAGTTCGGCCTCCTTCAGAACGCGCTGTACGACAGGCGATTGCGTGCAAATGTCCTGGAAAGCCTCGACGTTGTCGATGGCGGGGAGCGACGGGCTGCATTTCAGCTCGAGGATGTCCATGAACCGTTTTTTTTCCAGCGCACGCCGGATTCTCAAAACCAGATCCTCCCTCGAGAAAGGCTTGACCAGGTAGTCGTAGGCCCCCTTCTGCATGCACTGAACGGCGGTGCTGACCTCGTTGATGGCCGTGACCATGATGCATTCCGTGCTCGGGCTGAAGGTCTTGATCCGCTCCAGGATCTCCGTGCCGTTCATGCCCGGCATGGTGACATCGAGCAGGGCAATATCCCAGGCTTCTCCACTCTCCACCAGACGAGCCGCCTCCACCGGGTCGGATATCAAACGGAGATTGGTATACCCGGAGATGACAAGCCCTCTTTTCATGCTCGCCAGAAAATCCTTTTCGTCGTCAACTACCAGGATGGCACAGCTCATTCAACCTCCTCGGCTTTCTTACCGGGCAGCACGACCCGAAAGGTCGTCCCTTCCCCGACGCGGCTCTCCACCTCTATACTTCCACCCAATGATTCCACATGGTTGTGGCATATGTAAAGCCCAAGGCCGGTTCCCTGGCTGGATGACTTGGTGGTGAAAAAGGGGTCGAAGATCCTGGCCAGGACTGAATCCTCGATGCCGGACCCGTTGTCCTTGATTTCGATGACGAAGCCATCTGTCCCCGGTGGCCCCTGCTCGACCCTCAGGCTCACCCGGGAATCCGGTTTATCGCATGCATGAATGGCGTTGATGAGCAGGTTCATGACAACCTGCTCGAGCGCTTCGGGCTCCGAGAAAAACGGAGGAAGGTTTTCGGGAACCAGGGACTCAAACGAGCGAACCCTGTGCCTCAGTTCCGTGTGACACAGCACGACCACCTTGTCGATGAGCTGCTTCAGGTCGACTCGCTGCATTCCCTCGGATTCTTTCCTGCGAACGAAGCTCTTGAGAACCCCCACGATTCTGCTGATCCTCTCTGACCCGTGCTCCATGTTTTCGAGCAGACTGAAGATGTCCTCCCGCAGCTCGGCATAGGACATGCTCAGCACCTCAAAATCCGGGTGGGCAGCTGCATACTCATCCAGTATGGGCATCAATTCCAGCAGGTAGCTCTTGAGGATGGGAAGGTTGAAATAGATGAAGCTGTTGGGATTGTTGATCTCGTGCGCGATCCCGGAGGTCACGAGCCCAAGGGAGGCGAGCTTCTCGTTCTGCAGGATCTGGCGCTCCAGAATCCTGGCCTGCGTGATATCGCTGATCCTGACGATGAAGGCATCCAGACTGCCCCGTTCGTCGAGGACCGGGTAGACGGTGACGTGCTCCACCCTCCCCGGGTCGCGCAGGGATTTCCTTTCGAAGCTCGCCGTCCGGGTTTCCGCCCCCAGGAAGGGATGCTCGCACTCGGGACATACCGCTTCCCTTCCCCTCAGACCCTGAAAGCAGGTTTTGCCCAGACAATCCATGCCCTCCCCCACCGTGTAGTAGTCCATGGCAGCCTTGTTCAGCATGGTGATCAGCCCCGCGCTGTCGAGCATGACCAAGGGTTCGGTGATTCCATCGAAGACCTTTTGCAGCAGTTCGTTGTTGGTTCGAAGCCTTTCCTCGGAGCGTCTCAACGCCGTTTCAATCTTTCGGAGCTCGGTGATGTCCTGGTTCACGACGATGGCCCTGACGATCTCATTCCGATCATTGCGCACGGGCGCTGCGGAATTCAGGATCGTCTTCCGAGCTCCGTCGAAGCACTGGATGTCCACGACCTCGTTGATGGAAACCTCTCCATGGGTTAGGGCCCGCGCCAGCGACCACTCCTCCGGCGCAATGGGTTTCCCCGTATCGGCCCACCATCCCTGGTATTCTCCGTAGTCCTCCAGGTGCACATACCGTGCACCCCTCCATATGGATTGAGCGGCTGGGTTGGCCTGCGAAATGGTGCCTGCCTCATCGGTGATCCAGACCCCGACGGGAAGGGCGTCCAGAACGGTGCGGAGAAGCTCCTCGCTTTGAAGGAGCTGCTCGTGCTTCTCCAGGAGAGACCGCTCGGCCCTGATCCTTTCGGAAACCTCCGCTGCAAGGGATCGGTTGGCTTCCGCAAGCTCCGCCGTCCGCTCCTGGACCCGTCTCTCCAGCTCATCACGGGACCGTTCGATTTCTCCCAAGAGCCTCACACGCTCCACCGCTGCGGACACCTGGTCGGCAACCGTTTTCATGAGGTCAAGATCCTGGGGCGAAAAATGGCTTCGCGTCCTGGTGCCGAAGGAAAGGGTGCCGATGACGCTCCTGCCGGCCGACAGGGGATGGCACGCATAGGCCTGGATGCCGTAGGAGCCGACCAGCTCTGTTCGGGGATCGGCAGCTGAGCAAATGTCTTCAGCCACAATCCGGACGCCGTCCCGGGCAACACATCCGCAGACAGCCACTCCAAATTCCAGCCATTCGATTTTTCGGGCCTCTTCTTCCGGAACGCCGGCGTAGGCGTTGAGGTGAAGCTTTTGCGCACGCTCGTCTGCCAAGAAGTTGAAGAAGACATCGCAGTCCAGGTGAGTCATCACCTCGCCGGCCAGGTCATGGACGACCCCGAGCGGATGCTCGGATTCCAGCAACCGTGCGGCGGTTTTCGAAAGCAGTCTGAATCGGGCCTCGCTCTCACGCAGGGCATCCTCGGACTTTTTGCGCTCGGTGATGTCCTGGGTCGTGCCGAATCCACCCAGCAGCTGTCCATTGTGGTCGAGCTCCAGCTCGGCCCTCTCCCTCACCCACTTCACGGACCCGTCCATCACGATCCGGTGCTCGATGTCGTAAGGCTCGCCGTGCAATGCGGCTGACCATTTCTCGTGCACGTATTCACGGTCGTCGGGGTGGATCGTGCCAAGAAATGACTCGTAGGTCATGGGGGTTCCCTTGGGAATCCCGAACATCCTGTGGTTTTCGTCGGACCAGAGGAGCTCGTTTCGCTGCACGTTCATGCGCCAGCTCCCGATCTGCCCTACAGCCTGAGCGCGATTGAGGTCCTCCTGGCTCTGGCGCAGCGCCTTCTCCGTAGCCATCTGACTGGTGATGTCATGCCAGACGGTCACGGAGCCGACGACATCGTCTCCCGAATACAAGGGCCCGGAGGAAGTTTCCAGCGCCACTTCCGCACCGTCGAACCTCGTGATCCAATAGCGTTTGTTGACGACTTTTTCACCTTGCAGCGCCCGCGGCGTCGGCTGCTCATCCAGTCGCAGTGGCCGCCCATCCAGGAGCCGACAGCGAGTCCGATCGATGACCTCCCGGACGTTGAGGCCGACGGGATCGAATCCGTAGGTCGAGACGAACATGGCGTTGACCCGCCGAACGTTCATGTCGGTGTCGTAAATGAGCACGGCATCGTTGATGGCCGAAAGAACGGCTTCCGTCTCGCCATAACGCTGTTGAACCTGCGCCAGGAGATTCGCGCGCTCATGCTCGGCCGCCATGCGCTCGGTGATGTCCCGCAGCACGCCCACCAGCCGAAGGGGGGATCCGTCGCCCGCCAGCTCAAAGCTGCCGCTCAGCTCAACCCAGCGCCAATCGCCACCGCCCTTGGGTCGAATGCGGTGAATGGAAGAAAGCAGCCGCCCCGGCTGTGCAGCCTCGGTCAGCGCCTGTTCGAGGGAATCCGCGTCATCGGGGTGGAGGTAATGCGCAAAAAACTGCTCTTTGCTGAGAGCACCATCATCGCCTGTGCGCCCAAAGATCTCGTACATCCTGTCGTTTTCCCAGGATGAGCTGTCGGTCTGCGCATTCCATTCGAAAACACCCATTTCCGCCGCAGCAGTCGCCAGCCTGAGTCGCTCCTCACTGATCCCGAGCGCGGCTGCCGTCTTCTCGCGCTCGGCGGCCACCAGCGCCCGCGCCTCTGCTTCGTTCGCTCTCGCCTGGGCCCGATGCGCAGACTCCGCAAGAGCCGATATCGTCAGACAGCTCACGACGAAGACCGCCATGCCGAGCATATGCGTGAGATCGGAGATGACGAGGGGATTCCCGACCGGCTCGATCCACCACATGGAAGCGGCCAGAGCTGAAAGGACAGCAGCGAAAACACCGGCACCGGCCCCTCCGTAGACGGCGGCGACCATGACGGCCGGGAAGAGGGTCACAAAAGCGACGCGCGTCCCGAGCCCCTCGAGAAAGTGGACGCGCACCGCCGTACCGAAGGCAACCGCCACAATGGCCACGAAATAGTACTTCCATTTCGATCGACCTGTCCGATCCCAGACCATCTGTTCCATCCTCCCCGGATCGTACCGCTCAATCACTCGAGAACAAAGATTCCCGGCCACAGCCGTTTTCACAGACTGTGCCTGAGGGGGTTGCTCTAAGTACAC
>JBFYYO010000114.1:0-11275 GCA_041310025.1 Syntrophobacterales bacterium | reverse complement strand
CCTACGACTCCTCCGCAACGAGTAAGCCTTCAACCAGAAACCAGAAACCAGAAACCAGAAACCAGAAACCAGAAACCATCTTTCACAGCGGCTGTCGAGATTCGAGCGCACGTCGCAATCGCTGGCAAATGACGACCTGGGTGTGAATCACCAGGTAGAGTATGGCCAGGAGGGGAGCGCTCTGCCAAAGCATCGTTCCCCACGAGCACAGGATCATCACGCTCATTCGCGTGCCTTTGCTTGCCAGGGTAGGGGGGCCGACATCGATTCCCAGGTGCTCCGCGCGTGAGCTCGAATAACTGATGAGGTTGCTGCCGATGACGGCCAGCGCCCCGAAAAGGGTCAGGAGCCCTGCAGGGAGGGGCTCGGGAAATCGGATGAGATAAACGGAAAGCCCTATGACCATGGCCCCGTCACCGTAGCGATCCAGCACGGAATCCCAGAAGGCTCCCCCCCTGCTTTGTCGTCCCGTGAGCCTTGCAAACTGCCCGTCCACTCCATCCAGAACCTGTGCCAGTGCGGCCACGGTTCCTGCCGTCCCGGGAAGTCCCAGGGCCGCGAGCAGTCCCGCCAAAATACCCATGGAATTCGAGAAGAGGGTGATCATCCAGGGATCGAGTCCCTGCCACGGCACCAAGTGAGGGGTGATCCTGGCTGACAGGTGCACCTTGATCCATTTGAGGATGAACCGATCTGAAGGTTTGGTTTGCCAGGATGTCGCGTTCAATTCCGTTCCAGGCCTTTCCAGGCAGGGTGTGTCCTGCCGTTTTGGGACTGCCGGGGATCCAGTCCCTGGCAGAAAGGTGGACAGCTGCCGGCAAGAAGCCAGCCGACCAGCGGCCTCAGTGTCCCGGGGAGCAGCGTTTCCGCTGCCATAGGATGCCACAGGGTTTCTCCAAGTCAATGCTTCCGGAGCTCCCCAGCTCTGTTCATGACCCGGAAGCGTCAATGAGTGTGTCATGTCGGGTTTATCCATGAAGCCTCTTGGCCTCCCATTGAGCAGGTCTTAAATTCCGTTGTTGTGAACCAGCGTTTCACACACTTTCGATGGCCATGTCGGACGCTTTCGACCCGCTGAGATTTCAGGAAGAGGAGGGAAACATGAATGGGAAAGCAGAGGCGATGGTACTGGCTTCATTTGTCGGAGACTCACTGGCGCTCGGACCTCACTGGATCTACGACGTCGATGAAATCGAACGACGCTTCGGGCGCGTTGAGAAGCTCATGAAGCCCTCACCCGATTCCTACCATCCCAACAAGGAAGCTGGCGAATTCACGCACTACGGGGACCAGACGCTGGCGCTTCTGGAATCCATCGCAGAGGTCCGTGGATTTGACCTGGCGGACTTCGCCCTAAGGTGGCGAAAGTTGTTCTCTCATTACCATGGGTATTTCGATCATGCGACCAAAGGGACGCTCCACAACTTCGATGAGGGCAAGGGGCCGGAAGAATCCGGAGCCCCCTCCACGGATCTTTCCGGAGCCTCGCGAGTCGCTCCCCTGGTCTATCGTTACCGGGGGGATTCGGGTGCGCTCGTGACCGCGGCCAAGGCTCAGACGGCCATGACCCACAACAACCCGGTCGTGGTTCAGTCGGCGGAGTTCCTGGCACGCACGGCTCTCGAAATCCTCGACGGCAAGGCCCCCGTTGAAGCGATGAAGAAGGTTGCCGGCAGCTGGCTCAAGGGCGGCTTTGTGGCGAGTGCCGTGGATGAAGCCCTGGAATTGTCATCTCTTGCGGCTAAGGATGCGATACTCGATCTCGGCCAGAGCTGCAACACCAAGAGCGCGCTTCCCGCCGTGGTGGTTCTGGTGGCCAAGTATGAATCAGACCTCAAAGAGGCTCTCGTACAGAATGCCATGGCGGGAGGGGATTCCGCGGCCCGCGGCATGGCGGTGGGAATGCTCCTCGGTGCACATCTTGGCCTCGAAGCGATTCCCGGTGACTGGGTTTCGGGCATGAAAGCTTCCCGGCACATCCAGGACTTGCTCGCCCGCATCGACAAGAGCCGCGGAGAATAGAGCTTGCCGGGCCAAACATCCCCGGCACAAGCCCAGCGCAAGTCTGACGATGGTGGCCCGGCTTCCGGAGTGTTTCAGAGAGGCTTACCAGGAATCAGTATGCGCTGAATGGCTTCCCGGCGGTACGCGAAGATCCGGTCGAGCTCCATGCGCACGATGGGATGAGCCCACTGGCCAAAGGGACGAAGGGGTAATTCGTAGAGCACCTCATCTTCCATCAGGGTTGAGCCCCCCATGTCGGTGAACCGATGTGTGTGAATCCAGATTCGGTAAGGACCGGAAAGCTGTTCATCCACAAACCGATGAGGCGGCTCCCACACGGCGATCCGTGTTTTCCAGCGAATGGGAATTCCGAAGAGACGAAGACGATATTGAATGAGTGTGCCTTCCCGCATCCTGACAGGTTGCGGGGTGGTGATGCGAAACCTGAGCTCGGGCGGGGTGATGCGCTCCAGGTTGGCGGCTTCTCCGAAGAAACCGTAGACTTCGTGGATGGGCAGGGGAAGCGCGATGGACGTGGTCAGGCTATGCATGGGAGCCCAAAGTTCTAAGCGCCTCGGCCGCGAGGTAGGCCTTCTTGCGTCTGGGGGACATGATCCGAAGGACTCGCCGGTTGACGGCATCAAAGCTCTGAATGTAGGGCCTTGCCAGAGGCTTTCCGTAAAGGCTGAGGGTGATGATGGTGCCCAGCGTTGGATTGCCGGTCATGTGGATGCCTCGGTCGAGGGGATAGGTGTGAGCCGATTCACCGGATCTCAGGAAGAACCTCTCGCGCTCCTGCAGTTCGGCGTACCCTTCGCGACTTGCGTCATCCAGCCTCGAGTAGTTGATCACTTCGAAGCCTTCCGTCACGGTCCCGATGACGCCCCAGGCATTGTGGTCGTGAATGGCGGTGTACTCTCCCGGTCCCCACAGGTACATCCTGAGCGAGTAGGCTCTGTCGGGCCCCACATGGAGCACCAGCTCGTTGTCGAACAGCGTCGGGTGATGGGTGTCGGGAAAGGCGTCACCATCCAGGATGGATTGCATGAGGCGTGAAAACAGGCTTCGATTCATAAGGAGCTCATTCAATTCCCTCCTGGCAAATTCGATGCATGAGTCAGGAAGCTGATTCCGACCGAATACCTCGTTGCAGCGTTCACACAGGGATTGGATTTCATCGGGTATGACGATGGGTTGCATGGAATTCGCGGGACCTTTCTAAGCCGTTTCAGCAGGCTGTGAATCGTTTTGGAGTCGCACGTACTGGTCGTAATACGGGGCGCCTCCGCCCACGTCGGTGAGGCCGGCGGATATGATCCGATTGACGCCCCCCCCAAACTTCCACCAGTCTCCCCTCCTGTAGATGACCGTTCGCGGGTGAATGCCATCCTGGACTTCGACGCGGACTTCCAGCTGCCCGAGGGGGGAGACCAGATACACCGGTTTGTCGGGCTGAAGATCTGCAAGAGATGGGCAGTCCGGAGAAACCCGCACCACAGGGGGAATCTGCTGCTCATCTTTCGGGATCTGGGAATGCAGATGATCGCGCCGGATCAACGTCAGCAATCGCAGTGGATAATCTGCAGGCGGGGGAGCTTCGTCGTGAAATGCGTTTGGCAGGTGGTACCTTCCGTCGGAATGATCGAACACCATTCCTGAGTAAGCGACCGAGGGGCGTCCGGCCCTCACCGATTTCCTCGCGCGAAGCTCGTCCCATGACACCTCGAGAAAAGGCGTTTGCAGGGACCATTCAAAGCACTGGTCGGGCTCGGGCAGGAGAAGGGGTGGATTCAGCCGTTTGCCGAGCTCGGCGAATATCCAGTAGTCCGACCGCGCCTCACCGGGTGGGTCCAGCACCCGGGCGGCATGATGCACATAGTCGTGCAGGTAGGAGCCGACCACGTCCTCCTGCTCGAGCATGAGCGTGGAAGGCAGGAAGAGGTCGGCTCGATCCGCCGTGTCGGTCATGAACGCATCCACCGCGACCTTGAAGGCGATGCGCTCGAAAGCGCGCGCGGTATCCAGAGACGATGGCGCCTGATTGACAACGTTCGACCCATTCACCCAAATCATGCGGATGGGCGGATCGGTCGCACCGAGGATGTCGCGCCCGATGGTGGGCATGAACAGGGATCGCCGGGGGCTTGGGGGAGACGGTTTGGTCCAGTTGAGATTGAAGTTCCGGAGGGAATGCAGATGAAAGTACGAGCCACCGCCGGATAGACCGATGTGGCCCGTGAGCATGGCCAGCGCGTTGACATAGCGGACGTTCTCGCCTCCCTGGGAGTAGCGCTGAAGTCCCGCCCCGACGAAAGTCGCCGTCGGTCCTCCGGACGTGTACCAGCTGAGGACTTCCTGCACGTCCTTCAGGCCGACCTCGCAGGGCGATGCCCATTCAGCGGCAGAGCGGGAGAAGATCTGTTCCCTGAATGCGTCGAAGCCGGTAAGCCGCTCGAGAGCTCTGGGCGGGACGGGACCTTGTTCCAGAAAGAGTCTCAGGACCCCCGCCGCCAGATGACGGTCCGTTCCGGGCCGCAGGCGGATCACCCTGTCTGAGAAGCCCGCGTTCCCGTCGCCCCCGGGCGAGATGCTCAGCACCCGGGCTCCCCGACGTCTAGCCTTCTGGACGAGGGCCGCAGTGTGAACGGAGCCCCGGGAGAGATCTTTGCCCCAGTTCACGATGCGCGCGGCATGGAGAATGTCTTCAATGTCGTGGTTCAGGCGTGATCCGAAATCCTGGACCGAGGCGATGTACCCCGCTGCATCGCACAGGGAGCCTCTGATGCGACTGGCTCCGAGCATCCCGAAAAAAAGCTTGCCCACCTGTTTGAGGACGCCCTTGGCCCCCTCACCAGGGAAGTGGAGGATCGATGCGGGCTCCGAGCGGTACTTCTGGATGGCACTCGCACACAAATCCAGCGCAGACTCCCAGGAAATCGGCCGCCACCGATCCCCGACCCTTTGCAAAGGCCGGGTGACCCGGTCGGGGCTGGTCAGCCGCTTGTGGAAGTCCTTGCCCTTGCTGCAGATGAATCCCTGGGTGAACGGATGGTCCGGATTGCCCCGAATGCGCACTCGCCCCGAAGCGTCTCGACCCACCAGCAGCGAGCAGGTATCGGGGCAGTCCATGGTGCAGGCTGTAGTCGCCTCCGAAGCCGCAGTCTTCTGGGCTCTGGTCATCTTCGGATCATCTCTTTGATAAGGTTTTCCTTTCCAATTTCCATTCCGGGCGATTTCACCGCCGCAACCCATATGATTGAGTGTTACATTTATACAGTCAACCTCGTCACGTCAATGCGTCCTGCGTTCAAAGGATTGAACGGGGGAGGGAGTGTGGGTATCATCGAGGGGAAGACTTGGCTGCAGTTTCAGCGTTCGGGTCTTGTGCGCGAAAACCGGAGAGGGTTTGCGTTGTGAGAGGAGGTATTGTGGAGAAGATCCGTTTGGGAATCAGCACCTGCTTACTTGGAGAGCCTGTTCGATATGACGGCGGGCACAAGCTGGATCGATACCTGAGAGACACCCTTGGACAGTACGTGGAATACGTCCCGGTTTGCCCCGAAACGGAAGCCGGGTTCGGCATTCCCAGGGAATCCATGCACCTCGAAGGAGACGTGGAAGCCCCCCGACTCGTCACCAGCCGAACGGGCCGGGACATGACGGAGCCCATGGTGGGCTGGGCTGGAGACCGGGTCAGGCAGCTCGAGGTGGAGAACCTCTGCGGGTTCGTCTTCAAAGCCAATTCACCCAGCAGCGGCATGGAGCGCGTCAAGCTGTTCGACCGGAACCATGTTCCCCGAAAGATTGGTGTGGGCGTTTTCGCCGGGATCTTCATGAAGCACTTTCCACTTCTGCCCGTGGAGGAGGACGGCCGACTCCACGATCCTGCGCTGCGCGAGAACTTCATCGAACGGATCTTTCTGGCCAAGCGCTGGCGGGAAATGCTGGAGAAGAATCCGGGAGTTTCGGAGCTCATCGATTTTCACACCCGCCACAAGCTGCTCATCATGGCCCACAGCCCCAAGCATGGCTCGATGATGGGGAAACTGGTCGCTGCCGCCAGACAAACACCTCGCGACGAGCTTTTCGAGCGCTACCAGACCCTCTTGATGGAGGCCGTCAAGCTCCGAGCCACGGTCAAGAAGAACACCAATGTTCTGCAGCATCTCATGGGCTACTTCAAGAAGGTTCTGACGTCCGACGAGAAGCAGGAGCTTCTGGAAGTCATCGATCAATACCATCGAGGTTATGTGCCCCTCATTGTTCCCATCACCCTGATCCGACACTACGTCCGCAAGTACGATCAGCCCTACCTCAAGCTCCAGGTATATTTGAATCCCCACCCCCTGGAGCTGGCGTTGCGCAACCATGTCTGAGCCCGGGGGAGACTCACGGCCCTGGCGGAATTCACAAGACGGGGTTCGACCGTTGTCGTCTTGATCGGGGCTCACGGAGATCCCTCCGCCTGCTCGGGAATGGAAGGGCCCGGAAGCACAGACACGGCCTGCCGGCTTGGCTTGACGCCATGCCTGACATCTGCTAAAGGACGATCTGTGCGGGAAAGTTCGTTGTTTTTCCGTACGCTTTTCTTTCCATCCCTTAAGTCAAGCAACCAAAAATCAGGAGGAGGGAGCACATGAAGAAGTGTCTCGCGTTGGCGGTTCTTTGTTTGCTGGTCGTTGGCTTCGCCGGTGTGGCGCCGGCTCAGGAAAACAAGCTGGTCCTCGCAACCGGTGGAACCGCCGGAACCTATTATCCTTTTGGCGGCGCCATGGCCCGCATCTGGAACACCAAGGTCGCTGGCATGAACGTGACCGTTCAGGCCACGGGGGCATCGGCGGAAAACGTTCGCCTGGTGGACAAGAAGGAAGCGGAGCTGGCTATTGTGCAGAGCGACACAGTGGATTTCGCCTTCAACGCCAAGGAGGCCTTCAAGGAGAAGCTCGGCAAGCTGAGAGCCATCGCGGTTCTTTACCCTGAGATCATTCAACTGGTTGCCAGCGGGGATTCCCCGGTCAAGACCTTCGCGGACCTGAAGGGTCTCAAGGTGGGCGTGGGAGCCCCGGGCAGTGGGACCGAGGCCAACTTCAGGCAGCTTCTGGATGTGTACGGCATGAAGAAGGAGGACGTGAACGCTCAATACCTCTCTTTCGCGGAGAGTGCCGAGCAGTTCAAGGATAAGCACATCGACGCCTTCATCGTGGTGGCGGGCATTCCCAACTCGGCCATCATGGATGTGGGCACGGTGCGGGATCTGAAGCTCCTCTCCATCGAGGCAGACAAGATCGGCATGCTGGATAAGAAATATCCGTTCCTGTCCGCAGCCAAGATCCCCGCAGACACCTACAAAGGCCAGTCGGCGGAAGTGAGTACTGTCGCCGTCAACGCTGTGCTCATTGTCAACGCCGAAATCAAAGATGACGTGGTCTACAACATGACCAAGGCGCTTTTTGAGAATCAGGCGGACCTGGCTGCGGCTCATGCCAAGGGCAAGGAACTGAACATGGAGAAGGCATCCAGGGGTGTGTCCATTCCGTTTCATCCGGGAGCAGTCAAGTTTTACAAGGAAAAGGGCCTGATGAAATAACGTTCCCATAACTGGCTGCGGGGCTGATGGTTTTCACCTCTTCCCGGCAGCCACTGAAATGAAATGCGCTTTCTCCTTGGATTGCTGTTGTGTGCTGCCTGCGCTTCGATCAGTGGCTTGGCCTTGTGGGGCGATGCTCACAGGGTTGTGGAGCTGGTGAGCTCGAAGACGGGCGCCGTTGTGCTTTGCGCCGAAATGAGTGAAGGAGAGGAGTTTGTCCTCTCTTTCGTTCATTCGGTCAACAGGAGACCCGTCTACGATACGTTGAGGGTCGAGGGCGATCACCTGGTGGTCGTCCAATCGAGGTACGATTCCTTCGGTGCGGGGATGCCGGAGTTTTCCGGGTATGAAGGTCAACTCACCTGGGATGATGAAGGCTGGTTGGTCTGGACTGTCAACCGGCCGATTCCGTCTTTGGACCTTTTTGTCGGCCGCGTCGCACAGCATAAAATCACCATCAAAGGCACTGAGAGGGCGTTGACTGATCTGGTCGAGCCCGGAGCTTCCCTCGCCATTCGAAGCACGAGCTGCTCCCGGGTTGAAATGTGGAAACGGAGTTGTTTGAGGTGAGAGATCAGGAAGATCCTGCAGGGCTGAAGCAGACAAGGGGCGTCGAAGGGGCCGAGCCCGAGGTTACCGAAGAGGAGTTGCACGAGATTCTCAAGAAGGTGGACAGGGAATCCGCCTTCCGGAAGCTCGGAGGCTATCAGCGCCAGATTGTTTTCTGGGTTGCCGTGGCATTCTCCCTTTTTCAGGTTTACACGGGAGCCTTCGGAATGTTCGCGGCGCAGATGCAACGATCCATTCATCTGGCCTTTGCGCTCACTCTGGTCTACCTGCTTTATCCTTTTCGCATGAAAGATGCCTCGGATCGACTCCGCTGGCACCACTACCTGCTTGCTGCTTTTGCGGGTTTTGTGGGTCTCTACATGACCCTTAACTACACGCGCATCATGGAAGCTGGAGGAGAGTACTCGCAACTGGACTATCTGGCGGGAGCCATCGGAACGCTGCTCACCCTGGAGGCGGCCCGGCGTGTGGTCGGTCTCCCCATGGTCATCATCGCCGTGGTGTTTCTCCTGTACGCATACTTGGGCCCCTATTTTCCAGGCTTCATGACTCACCGGGGTTATTCCGTCCAGCGTATTGTCTCCCACATGTACTTCACCACGGAGGGCATTCTCGGCATACCCCTCGGTGTTTCAGCCTCCTTCATCTTTCTGTTCATCCTGTTTCGCACCTTTCTCGACCGGACGGGGATTGCCAAGCTCTTCATCGACATCGCCAACTCCATTGCCGGTTGGGCTTCCGGTGGCCCTGCCAAGGTGGCGGTGATCTCGAGCGCTCTCGAAGGGACCTACTCGGGCAGCTCGGTAGCCAACACCGTGGGATCAGGCAGTTTCACCATTCCCATGATGAAGAAGCTGGGGTATCGTCCCGAATTCGCAGGCGCGGTGGAGGCGTCAGCCTCGACAGGCGGTCAGATCATGCCGCCCATCATGGGTGCGGCGGCCTTTCTCATGGCGGAATTTCTGGGGATTCCGTATATCGAGATCGCCAAGGCTGCAGCCATTCCCGCTTGCCTGTACTTTGTGGGCGTCCTCATCGAGGTGCACCTGGAAGCGAAGCGCTGCGGTCTGCGGGGCCTGCGCCGAGAAGAAATCCCCAGATTCATTGATGTGGTCAAGCGCAGGCTGCACCTGTTCATACCCATGGTGGTCCTGTTCTACATCCTCATCGAAGGTTACACGCCCTCTTTCGCCGCCCTCATGGGACTCCTGGTGGCCATTGTGGCCGGGCTGCCCCTGAAGGAAACGCGAATGGGATTCACCGACATTCTCCAGGCTCTGGACGCCGGCGCCCGAGGCGCTCTCGGCGTGGCCATTGCCTGCGCCACAGCCGGGATCATGGTGGGGGTGGTCACACTGACGGGCATAGGCCTCAAAATGGCCGGCGGTCTGGTGGATCTTGCGGGTGGAAACCTTTTGCTGAGTCTTGTTTTCACCATGTTCGCCTCCATCATTCTCGGCATGGGAGTTCCCACGACAGCCACCTACGTGATCACTTCCACCATTGCCGCTCCCGCATTGGTTCTGCAGGGAGTCCCCGACCTGGCTGCTCACATGTTTGTGTTTTATTTCGGCATTGTGGCGGACATCACCCCTCCCGTGGCCCTTGCCGCTTATGCTGGTGCAAGCATCGCCCGTGCGAATCCGTTCCGCACGGCGGTGGAATCCACGAAGCTGGCCATCGGAGCTTTCATTATTCCCTATGTGTTCTGCTACAACCCTTCCATGCTTCTGATCAATACCACACCGCTCCAGTTGACCCAGAACCTCATTAGCGCGAGTTGCGGGATGTTTGGGGTTGGGGCCGCGATGATCGGATACTGCTTCACCAATATGCACCCACTGGAGCGCCTCCTGTTCGTGGGCGGTGGGCTGATGCTCATCGATCCCGGGACGTTTTCCGATATCACCGGACTCGGTCTCCTTGCGGCAGGGATCTTGATTCAGTGGCGAAGGAAGAAGGCTGCAGAGCTTCCCCAGGCGGTCGATTCTCATTGATTTCCTGCCGGCAACATAGGAAAAGAAAGCCAGGAGAATCTTCAGGGCGCCCAGTACAGGAGGGCGCAAGTGGATGACCGGTTCCGGTGGGCACGATGAACCTTTGCCCACCCTACGGTTCCGAGTATTCCAACGATTCTCGTAGGGTGGGCACGACTTCTTGTGCCCACCACAATTGCAAAGGGATTTGCGCCCGGCTGTGCTGGAGGCCTCCGATGGTGGTCACCTGCTCTTGGAACGCGGCTGCATTTTTCCGGCGAACCATGGGGGGTGTCACTTCAAAGGGAAGTCGACTTCAGGCGATCAGAGGATCCTCACCACAAGTTGAGTTGACGCATAGGGATTCGAGAGTTGGCGACCCGAATCTGCTCTCCTGTTTCTCGCCACCCGTTGCATGGTGGCTTACCAGCTGACAGCAGCGAACGAAATCCGGCGGAGCTGGCTGAAGGGCTCAAGGTGAGGACGGGATCATGAGCGCTGTTGAGCCAGAAATCATCATCGAGGAGAACCTGCCTCGGGATGGTCTGCAGAATGAAGCGATGCTTTTTTCGGCTGAGGATCGGGCTGCAATCGTTGAGAGGCTCGTGGGCTGCGGGCTGAAGAGGATACAGATCGGATCTTTCGTCAATCCCGAGCGTGTTCCCCAGATGGCCGGCACCGAAAAAGTGGCTGCGCTTCTCAGGCCACGCACCGGGGTAATCTATTCCGCTCTGGTGCTGAATCGAAGGGGGCTCGAGAGAGCGGAGGACTGTGGAATCAGGCATGTTTCAGTGTTTGTCTCAGCCAGCGAGACCCACAGTCTTCGAAATAGCAACTGCTCCGTGGATGAAGCCATGGCGGGTGCGAGGGATTTGATTGAGCGCGCAAAGGCGGGTGGATTCACGGTTCAGACAGGCGTCATGAACGCTTTTGGCTGTCGTTTCGAGGGGGTGATTTCGTCCGAGCGTGTCCTGCAAATGGTTCGAGACTTTTCGGATCATGGCGCCGACGAGATCAACCTCGCGGACACTTCCGGCCTGGCCAATCCTGTTCAGGTTCAGGCCTTGATCCTGGCCACGCGATCGGTGACGAAGCTTCCGCTGGCTCTTCACCTTCACGACACGTTCGGATTCGGAAT
>JBFYYO010000113.1:0-13225 GCA_041310025.1 Syntrophobacterales bacterium | reverse complement strand
ACCGTAAGGCTGCTGAAGACGTCGTTGACCGAGTTGTCCCCGCCAAGGGACCCGACCGTCTCGGCGCCGTCGGCGAACCCGAGGGGCTGGGTTTCGGTGATCGTATAGCTTCCCGCCCGAAGGTCGCTGAACCTGTAAGCCCCGTTGGCGTCGGTGGTTGTCGTTCGAGACACGGCGCCGCTGACCACGTCGGTTCCGGTGAGGGCCACGGTCACACCGGCGATGCCCGGCTCGCCGTTGTCCCGGGTGCCGTTCCCGTTGGTGTCGATGTAAACGCTCCCCGAAAGCTCAGGTCCGAGCTCGCCGAAGTCGTACCCCGTCACCACGGTGGTTCCGCTCAGGACAATGTTCGATACCGTGTCATTGCCAAGGGTGCCGCCTCCGGTACCCACGCGATCCCGGCCGTCCCCATATCCCGCGGGCTGTGTCTCCGTAATCCTGTACCCGGCAGGGTCGCTGGCCGCGAGATTCAGTATGGAGTAGGTCCCGTCCGCGGCGGTGGTGGTCGTGCGGTTCACAGCGTTGCCGGCGCCGTCAGTCCCCGTGAGGGTGATCAACACCCCGCCGATCCCCGGCTCACCGGCGTCACGCGCCCCGTTGTTGTTCGAGTCGATATAAGCGGAACCTGCAAGCCCGACACCGACTTCACCGAAGTTGTACCCCGTGCCGCTCTGGCCCGCTCCCAGCGAAATGGAGCTGATGGAATCGTTGACGGCGGTGCTGCCGCCAAGGGAGCCGACGGTCTCGGCGCCGTCCGTGAAGCCAACGGGCTGGGTTTCGGTGAGGGTATAATCTCCCGCCCGAAGGTCTGTGAACCGATAGTCGCCGTTGGCGTCCGTCGTGGTCGTGCGCGTCACCGGGTTGCCGAGATTGTCTGTTCCGGTCAGCGTGACGGTGACACCTGGAAGACCGGGCTCGCCCGTGTCCCTGGTCCCGTTCCCGTTGGAGTCGACGTAGACGCTGCCTGAAAGCTCCCCGCCCCGCTCGCCGAAGTCATACCCGGTGGCGGCCGTCGATCCGGTCAGGACCACCTGGCTGATGACATCGTTGCCGAGAGCTCCGCCAGCCGTTCCGACTCGGTCCAATCCGTCAGTGTATCCAGGGGGCTGAGTCTCGGTCACGGTGTAGCCGGTCGCATTGCTGCCAGGCAAATGGGTGAACGAGTAGGAACCGTCCGCCGCCGTGGTCGTGGTGCGGCTCACCGCGTTTCCGGCGTTGTCGGTGCCGGTCAGAGTGACCGTGGTCCCGGCGATGCCGGACTCGCCGGCATCGCGTATGCCATTGTTGTTGGAGTCGACGTAGACCGTGCCCGCGAGGCTGACACCCAGCTCGCCGAAATTGTACCCGGTCCCGGTGGCCCCTCCCGTCACGTTGATACCACTCATGACGTCGTTGGTGCTGTTGGTCCCCCCGAGGGTCCCCACCGTTTCAGCTCCGTCGGCGTAGTTAGCAGGCTGGGTCTCTGTGAGGGTGTAGGTCCCGCCCCGGAGATCGGAAAACCGGTAATCGCCGTTGACATCGGTGGTGGTCGTGACGTTCACCGAAACACCGGCGCTGTCCGTGCCCGTCAAGCGGACCGTGACATTGGGAATCCCCGGTTCGCCGCTGTCCTGAATCGAGCTGCCGTTGGCGTCAATGTAGACGGTGCCCGAGAGCTCCGCGCCGCGCTCGCCGAAATTGTAGCCGGTGGCCAGGGTGACACCGGTGAGAACGATGCTGCTGATGACATCGTTCGAGACGCTCCCGCCAGCCGTCCCGGCGCTGTCCAGCCCATCCAGGTAACCCGAAGGCTGCGTTTCAGTGACTGTGTAGCCGGCACTGTTGCTGGCGGGCAGTCCCGTGAAGCTGTAGGTGCCGTCTGCGGCCGTCGTGGTCGTGCGGCTCATGGAACGGCCGGCGCTGTCCGTACCGCTGAGGGTGATGGTGACCCCGCTGATGGGCCTTTCTCCCGAATCCCGCACACCGTTGTTATTGGAATCCACATAGACCGAACCCGAAAGGCCGACGCCAAGCTCGCCAAAATTGTACCCCGTCCCGTTTTGCCCGGATCCGACCGTAATGGAGCTGATGGATTCATTGACGGCCGTGCTGCCGCCGAGGGTGCCCGCTGTCTCCGCACCGTCCGCATACCCCGCCGGCTGAACAGGCTCTGTGATGGTGTACGTTCCGGGCCGCAGGGCGGCAAACTGGTAATCCCCATTGGAATCCGTCGTGGTCGTGAGGCTCACCGGAGCGCCCAGGTCGTCGGTCCCGGTCAACTGGACGGTGGTGCCGGAGATGCCCGGCTCCCCCGTATTCCTCCCACCGCTGCCGTTGCTGTCGATGTACACCGAGCCGGTGAGGGATGATGCCGCGAGCTCCCCGAAGTTCATGTTGAGAGCGTTCGTCCCGAACTGCGTGAGGACGATGTTGGAGATCTGATCGTTCACCGAGGTGTCGCATCCGCTGCACGGAGATCCACCTACGGTCCCGGCCGTGTCGCGGCCGTCCAGATAGGCTGCGGGCTGGGCTTCCATGACCGTGTACGTGCCCGTTCTCAAGTTCGTGAATTGATACGATCCACCGGAGCCCGTGGTCGTGGTCACGTTGACGGAGGCTCCCAGGTCATCCGTACCCGTCAGCGTGATGGTGACCCCCCCAATGATGGACTCCCCGCCGTTCAAGACTCCGTTGTTGTTGGTGTCGACATAGACGGAGCCCGAGATGGTGTTGGCCGCAAGCTCTCCGAACAGATATCCGGTGGCGTTCGTATTGGCCGCCAGCACGATTCCGGTGATCTGGTTGTAGACCGCGCCACTGCCGAATCCGCTGTTGTCGACGTTGCCGCCCGAGGTTCCCGCGGCCTCCCGGCCGTCAAAGAAGCCCGGGGGTTGCGTCTCGGTGATGGTGTACCCGGTGCTGTCGGCCGGGCTCAGGTTGCTGAACGTGAAGATCCCGTTGGATGCCGTGGTGGTGGTGTTCACCGTGCTCCCGTAAATGTCCGTTCCCGTCAGCCGCAGGCTGACGCCGTTGATGCCCGTCTCACCCGAATCCTGGGCTCCGTTGTCGTTGTTGTCGCGATACACGACTCCGGCAATGCGGGAGCGTTGCACAGTGACATTGCCACAACCTGTATTGTTGGTAGTGGTGGGGTCGACTTCGCCGGTGGTGGCCGTCGCGCAGTTTTGTGCGGTGGTTCCACTGCCCGGGAAACTGGTCATGCGGACCGGAACGGTGAGCGTGACGACTCTCCCATTTTCCAGGAGTCCGAAATTACATGAGATACTGCTGCCCGACACCGAGCACGAACCGCTGGTGGGTGTTGAATTGCTGGAGCTCCAGGCCGCACCACTGCTGAAGGGAGGAGCATTGTAGGGAGCCGGCATACTGCCCGCCGCAGCGGGAGTGATAAACTGCATTCCCGAAGGAAGAGTATCCGTGAGCCCGGTCTGTTGACTGTCACCCGGGCCGCTGTTGGTGACGGTGATGGTCCACAGGAACGGCTCGCGGATCTGCACCGTGGCCGGAGACGGACTCTTGGCGACGGAAAGATCCGCTCTCACACGCACGGTCGTGGTTTCGCCCTCGGTATTGTTGATGAGGTTCGAGTCTGTTTCATTGGCGCTGACCGTCACCGAGTCGCTGTAGGTCTCCCCTCCGGAGGCCGGTGGATCCTCCACTCGGAACATGAGGTAGCGATCGACGCTTGAGCTCGCGCTGACGCCCGCCACCAGAGAGCAGGTCGTGGAGAGAGGCGATCCCGCCCCCGAGGTGACGCCGATATTGGTGCATGAGGTGGATCCCGAGGCGGCCCCGAAGGCGGAATCCGAAACTCCCATGAACGTGACGCGCCGGCCCGACGGCGGAGTGATGGTGTCCGTGAACTGAACCCCAGTGCCGAGGGAAGGCCCGCGGTTGGTGATGGCGATCCGGTAGGCGATCTGATTCTCATTGCCGGTGGGCGATGGTGTGTATCCAAGGGGATCCGGACCGGCAGGAGAATTGTCCGTCTTGTTCACCACCATGTCCAAGGATGCCGGGTTGATGGTTAGAGTGGCCGTCTGGCTGTTGTTTCCCCAGTCCGATCCATCGTGCTTCTCCCGAGTCGTGGTGCTGATGACCGCCGTGTTCTCGAAGCGGCGCACACTGTTCCCCGCCTGCCAGTTGGGCATGAGGGTCAGGGTAACGGCTTCACTCTGGCCGTTTGTGAGCGCGGGCCAGTCACAGGTCACCGTGTGGAGACCGGCATTGTGGCTGCACGAACCGCCCCCCGTGGCCGAGGCCGAGACAAATGTGTAGTCACAGTCGGTACTGGAGCCCGTGCAGACCGAATCCACGAGCTGCACGCTGCTGGCAGCAGACGGCCCATTGTTTCGAACCGTGATCACGTAGACGGCATTGGTACCCGCCTGCACGGTGGAGGGGGAGACGGATTTGGATACCACCTCCACATCGGCATTGGGTGAAACCGTGACAGACGCCGTCGCCTGGTTGTTGGCGGAGTTGGGGTCTCCCAGGGTCGCGGAGGTGATCCGTGCCGTGTTGTTCAGGACTCCACTGGAAAGAGGCCTTGCCACGGCTATGGTGAAAACCGCATTCTGCCCCTGGGGGAGAACGCCCCCGGTCTGAGTGCAGGTGACGGTCGAACCGGTGGTGCAGCTGAAGACGGCGCTCGACGGCGTGGCGACGCTCACGGAAATGCCCGTGTTCCCCGGCGACGGAGAGACGTAGCCCGGAATGGTGTCGGTCAGCACCATGCCCGTGGCGTCACCGGGTCCGTTGTTGGTGACCGTCACGGTGTAAGTGACGGCCTCTTCGGTGTCGGCGAGGGTGGTGTCGCCGTTGGCGGTCGTCGCCGATTTGGTGATGGACAGGTCCGGAGAGACGGGCTGTTCCGTCGAGATGACGCTGGCACTGACACAATCGTTGGCGCTCACGGAGTCGCCCGGGGCGGCTCCCGTGTAGACCGCGCACGCGTCATTGGTCAAAACCCCCGCGGCCAGGGCCGTTGTGAAAACATCCACCGTGGCGGTGCTCCCTGCCGCAAGAGCGCTGGCATAATCGCAGGTGACCACACTGCCCGACAGGGAGCAGCTCCAGCCTGCGCCCGAGAAAAAGACAGTAGGGGTTGGCTGTGGATACCCATAAGCTTCTGCAGCCAGGTTCAACGTGTCGGTCACTCGCACGCTTCCCGCCGGTGCATCGCGCGGCCCATTGTTCAGAGCCACGAGCCGGCTCGTGATCATGGCATTCTGCGCCACCGGGTTGGGGGTTTTCGTCTTGGTGAGGGCAAGATCCCGGCCATCGGCCACCACGCTGAAAGCGAGGCTTGACGTGTTGTTGGCGCTGTCGGGGTCTGGCGTGGAGGAGCTGATGCCGGCGATGTTGTTGAAGCTGGTTGATTGGGTCACCGACGGTGCCAGGGCTGTGATGGAGATATCGTCGACTGCCGAAACCGCATAGTCAGGCCGTGTGCAGGTGACTACCTGCCCGGCGGCGGAGCACGACCACCCGGGTCCCGAAGCCGATACGAAGGTGAATCCATCCGGCAGAGTGTCGGAAACGGTCACGCTGGCCGCAACAAAAGGTCCGCTGTTGCGGGGTCGGACGGTAAACGTGGCGTTCTGGCCCCCGATGGCGGGGCTCGGCGAGACGGATTTCCCCACGGAGAGATCGGCTCCCGTCGTGACCGTCACGCCACCGGTCGTGGTGTTGTTGGCCGGAAAGGGATCGGATATGGACGCTGAGCTGATGGTTGCCGCGTTGATCACCGTGCCGGTGACCGCCCCCGTGATTCTTGCCCGGATGACGACATCCGGCAGAAGTGAACCCGCCGCAGCCGTTGCTCGCGTGCACGTCACCACCTGCCCGGAGACCCCGCAGCTCCAGCCCGAAGCGCTGACAGTCGAGACATAGGCCATGGTGCCCGGCAAGGTATCCGTGATGGTAACCGACTCGGCATCGTCGGGGCCCAGGTTCCGGGCACTCAGGGTCCAGTCCACGAGACCACCCGCAACCACGGTTCCGGGTGATCCTGACTTCCCCACTCCCAGGTCCGCCCCATCGTTGATGGTCGTGGTCTGGGCGGCCGTGTTGTTGGCGGGGTTGGTATCGGGTGAGGTGGTAACGACGCTGGAGGAAGCGTCCAGAACAGCACCGGTGGCCGCACTGGTCCTGACGGTCACCGTCACCTTGGTGACAGGACCGCCCACCAGAGTCCCGAGCAGGTTTCCCAGCGCGCAGGTGACCGTGCCGGGTGAGCCTCCGTCATGGGTGCAGCCCGAGCCGGTGGCCGAGATGAAGATGGTGGTCGCAGGCAAGGGAACCGTCAGCACCACATTTCCGGCCGTATCCGCAGCGTTGTTTTCGACGTTCAGCGTGTAGGTGAGATCACCCCCGCGAACCGCGGGATCCGGCGAATCGTCGAACTGGGAAATCTGGACGTCTGCAGCATGGGATAAAGCCGAGGACAAAACAACCGTCGAGAACAGCAGCAACACTGCCGCAAGAACAGGTAACGGTGGCAAGTTCGGGGAACGGAAGCCAGATGGGATGAATGAGTTGAAGGCTGACAAAGCTATACGGAGCGTCGAAAGCAGGCCAATCATTGAATGCACGTCAGGTCCAATCCTAGCGGGACTCGTGAATAAAGACTGTCTGAAAGACAGGGCCCAGACCGGCACGAACGCGAGCGAAAAAACGGTTTGATAAAGATTGTAGTACTCGAATATAGATGAGCGGATTCTGTCAACGACATGACATTCCAATATAAAAGAGGCTCTTGCGAAAACTCGACTGATGCTGGGGAAGCTGAAACCCCTCTCCAAATGGTCTACATGGTGCCCGTGCATGTGTGTGGAATGGAGGCAGGCACGCTTCGAGGCAAGACCCATTCCGGGACGCATGGTGGCTTGAGCATTTTCTGTGCCACGCTGGATACGCCTTTGGACTTGATGACTCCGACGGCAAATCGCCTAATACGACAACGAGAGATCGTTCTCCCTCTCCCCCGCTTCGGGCTGACACCTGGACACTCTTGCCGCCGCAGCTTTGATCTCGTGCTCGTGCTCGTAATCGTACCCGTAATCGATGTGCTGCCATGAAGTGCCTGAGTTCCCACTTCATGTTCGATTACGATTACGAGCACGCGCACGAGCACGACAGGGCCTCTGCGATACCCACGGGGGCAAGTCTCGTTGTCGTCCTAAGGCGGGTGATGTCTTCCGGACTGTATCCAGTTCGAATCCTGCCGCGATCTTCATCGTAGTTCCAGTCAATGATGCAGTGGCACCTGTTCTCAATAATCCAGTGTGCCCGATTGGTGGCGAGAACGGTTTGTGCGTTGGCCTCCTCGGGTGAGCAGCTGGTGATCCCATAGGCGGTCTCACAAGAGGATTTGCCGGTCCTCTTCTCCAAATAGAGATCGCACCAGAACAGATTCATCGTCTGAGCATCGTTCTTAACCCTTGTCCTATAGAGGGCGGAGGCATATCCTGTGTCGCCACTCAAGGGGGGAAGACGGCAGCGACCGCGGTGAAGGCTGTTGACGCCCTCACGGGGCTGCTGTTCCATCCTGGGTTATGGAGTCGCACCGTTCTTCATCTTATTCCGCGTTCACTGTGAGAGGAGGTAGTGCATGGATCAGACAGAATCGTACCACGATTTCATGAAGCAGCTGTTTGACGCCGAAGCGCTGCTGGACAAGCCGCAGCCGCTGAAAGGCATCCGAATCCTGGAAGTCTGCTACGTCGTGCTCGGCCCGGCAGCCTGCGACTATCTGGCCGAATTCGGCGCCGAAGTGATCAAGTTCGAGGGGCAGAGGGGCGAGCAGATGCGTTTCGTGACGCCGTTTGCCTATTTCTGGAAGAACCTCTCCCCGGGGCTCCAGGAACAGAACCACAACAAGTACTGGGTGGGGATGCACCTGGGGCACCCGAGGGCCAAGGAGCTTTTCCTGGACCTCGTGAAGCGCTCGGACGTGGTGGTGGACAACCTCACCCCGGGCCGCATGAAGGAGTGGGGCATCAGCTATCCCGAGCTCAAGGAAGTCAACCCTCGCATCATCCAGCTCCATGTGTCCGGCTACGGCAGCTGGGGTCCCTGGACGGGAAGAGCCTCCTACGATGCGGTGGCTCAGAGCATGGGAGCGCTCTCGCCCATTACGGGCTTCGAGGGCCGGGGGCCTATCAAATCGGGAGTCTGGATCGCCGACTGGATCACAGCGCTCATGTGCGCCAATGCGATCCTGGGCGCTCTGAACTACCGCGAGCGCACGGGGGAGGGGCAGTTCATCGACTACTCGCAGGTCGAAAACGTCATCCGTTTTCTGGACTGGACCTGGCTCTATGCCTCGAAAACGGGTGAGGACAGGCCGCGAAGCGGCAACCGCGACCTCGCCGTGTGCCCCTCAGACCTCTTCGACTGCGCGGACGGCTGGGTGGCGCTGGCTGCCTTCAGCCGCCAGGAGTTCGAGGGCCTTTGCGCCGCCATGGAAGCCCCCGCCCTCTTTGCCAGGTACCCGAACCCCGAAGACCGCCTCCCCGACGGACCCGCCCGCGAAGTTCTCGCAGCCGTGGGCGCCTGGACCGCGACGAAAAAGTTCTCGGAGATCGAGGATCTTGCCACACGCCATGGATTTGCCGCCTCCCGCGTGCTCCAGGTGAAAGACGTCTACCACGGGGAGCATTTCCGCGAACGCGGGAGCGTTCAGACCTACGACGATGCGCTCTACGGAGAAATGACCGAGCCCTGCTATCCGCCGAGGCTCAGCGAAACCCCCGGGAAGGTCCAGTGGGCCGCACGCCCCATTGGCATGGACAATGAGTATGTCCTCACCAAGATCCTGGGGCTTTCGTCGGAGAGAGTCAGCGAGCTGGCCGAAAAAGGGGTCATCTTCAAATGGAACCCGAAGATCCCCTCCCACTGTCCCCCCCCCGATTGGGACGGCAAACGTGGCGTGAAGTATCCGTAGATCGAACCGCAAGATAAGGAGGCAGGACCATGGCAGATGAGAAGAATGCAGGAGTCTCGGGCTACGATTTGGAGGGCCCGGATCTTGAGCAGAATATTCTGACCGATGAGAACATCGTGGGTATGGCCATCAACCGGGAATATGCCCGGTGGGCCCACCGGGACACGAACCCGGATGAAATCAACAAGAAGCCCGAGGCCCTCGATGACATGCTCGTGATCGATGCCAGCTGCGGCAGCTTTGCGGGCATCTTCGCCTCTTCGATCCTCTCGGAAATGGGGGCCGAGGTGATCCGGATCGAGCCGCCGGGGGGGGACATCGCCCGGAAGATGAGTCCATACGGGATGATGATCCAGGATACAGGTCTGGCCTACCTGGTGGAAGGGCGCAACAAGAGCCACATCACCCTGGATGTCGGGAGCGAGGAAGGCGCGAAGCTTTTCAAGCGGCTGGCCAAGCATGCGGATGTCCTCATCGAGACCTACAAGCCGGGCTTCCTCGACGGTCTCGGGGTGGGCTACAGGCACCTTCGCGAGGTGAACTCCGGTCTCATCCACTGCGCCGCACACACATACGGACAGTTCGGTGAGGAATCGGAAAAGCACGCCGGTCAGCCGGACTACGACATCGTGAACCAGGCCAGAGGGATCATCATGTCCATAACGGGCGAGCCCGATCTGGATCCAGAAGTGCCCAAAGAGCTCAAGAGGCCGCTGCGGCAGGGCAACTGGATGGGCTGGTACACGGGAGGCGCCTGGGCGGCCTTCGGGATCATGAACGCCATGTTTCACCGGCGGAGAACCGGAAAGGGCCAGTTCATCGACTGCTCCCCGCCCGAGGGGCTTCTCGCCATTTCGAACTACGCCATGCAGTACTACCACATGTCCGGCAACCAGATGCCGCGGGCCGGAAACTACGATTACGCCGTCTTCCCCTACACCTACGTGAAGTGCAAAGACGGCTATACCTTCATCTCCGGCTTCACGGACCCCAACTGGTCGGCCCTGTGCGAGCTGCTGAACCGGCCGGACCTCAAGGACATGTTCCCCACGATCAAGGAGCGTCTCACCCCCGAGAACCAGCCCAAGATCCAGCATGAGATCGAAAAAGTCACGACGCAGTATACCTCGGAGGAGATCCTTCAGATGATCACGGACTACAGCAAGCGGCCGGACAAGAAAGGGACGGTCGCAACGGGAAGGCTCGAGACCCCCCTGGAGGTGCTCCAGCGCGAGCACTGGAAAGAGCGGCGAACCTTCGTGACCATCAACGACCCCCACTACGGCGAGGTCTTCGTCCAGAACTCGACGTTCAAGGCCATGACCAAAACCCCGGGCAGGATCAAGTGGGTCTGCCGCCCCGTGGGTGCCGACAACGAATACATCTACCAGAAATACCTCAGCCTTGGAGGCGCCAGGCTCTCCGAGCTCAAGGACCGGGGAGTGGTCTGAGAGCCAGGATGCTGGATGCTGGATGCTGGATGCTGGATGCTGGATGTCAATACGACAACCGGGTTTCCTTGTAGGGTGGGCAAAAGCGGTAGCGTTGCCCACCGGCGAACGCGGCTTCAAGACCTCGGTGGGCAAGATGGAACCCTTGCCCACCCCACACTCGAATAGCATCTGGAATAGCATCCGGCTTCACTTCTAGTTGCAGTATTAGCGCGGCTGGGCGGAAATGCCTGGTCGGTTTTTCAGTCCCCACTTCATTGCTGTTGACTTGAGCTCACAGGGTTCTCGCCCGCAGGGTGCCATGGGCTAAGCGAAGCCTGCCCATGCGAGCTCACGCAGATGCGCGCCATCCCTCAGTACAGCTGAACACAAGGAGATGTCCGTTTTGATTTCGTCATGCCGGCGGCTCATAAGCCGGGAGCCAGGTATTTTCTATGGATTCCGGCCTGAAGCCTGCCGGAATGACGACTCAAATGTTGGACACTGTATTGTGTTGATATTGTGCTGACCTGTACATTGTTTGATTTCATCGAGCAACGTGCTCATGACTTTGCAGGTCATCCCCGCTTGCTTTTAGCGGGGATCCAGGCTGGCGGTAGCCTCTGGATTCCCGCCGGGGATCTGCGGGAATGACAATCAAAGCAGGCACTCAATTTCGTGAGGCCGCATCTGGTTGAGTGACATGGAGCCTAATCCTCTCGCTCATTGCCTTTTGAGTTTTTGCCAAACATCGCTTCCCTCAACAAAGGAATTCTCAATGCACATCCGGTGGGACCCCGGGGGGGCGAGGTGCTGGGGCGGCCGATCCACCGCTCGGTTGCGGAAGTGCCCGGACCGGCGGAGCTGGCGATCATCCTCACTCCGGCCCGCTTTGTCCCGGAAATCCTGACCCAGTGCGGAGAAAAGGGCATTTGCCGGGCCATCGTCCAATCCGGCGGGTTCCGGGAGCTCGGGGCCGGCGCCGTTCGTCGCCTTGCCGGCCCCCTACAGGCAGGGCAGGGTGAGCGTCTTTGCTCAGAGCGGCGGTGTCGGGCTCACCCTGGGCGAGCGGCTCAGCTCCTCGGGCATCGGTGTGAGCAAGCTCGTGAGCATGGGAAACAAGCTCAACCTCGACGAGGTCGATTTTCTGAGATTTCTTCTGGATGACCCCGAAACAGAGATTATTTTCTTCTATCTAGAAGACTTCAAGCGCGGCCGGGAATTCGCCGAGGCGGCACGCGGGAGCTCCAAGCCCATCGTGCTGCTCAAGTCCTTCACGAGCCCCCTCAGCCAGGCCATCGCCCAGTCCCACACCGCCGCCCTCGCCGGGGACGATGCCGTGGTGGATGCGGTGTGCCGGGAGGTTGGAATCATCCGGGCCCAATCCGTCGCCGAGGCCGTCAACGCCATTCGCGGCTTTTCCATGCCGCGCCTCCAGGGGAAGAACCTCGCCGTGGTTTCCCGTTCGGGTGGCCACGCCGTGTTGGCGGCAGACGCCTGCGCCCGCCACGGCTTTCAGCTTCCCCCGCTCGACGGAGGGATTCTCGAGACGATCCAGGAGCGGCTCCGGGCCGGGGTCATCCGCCTCGGGAACCCCATGGATCTCGGGGACCTCTACGACATGCCCTTCAACTTCGAAGTGGTGGAGAGCGTCCTGCGCGAGGACGACATCCACGGGGCCGTCTTCATCCATGTGTCCCACATGGCGGTCGAGCGGGAGGCATCCAGGAAGCTGCTTCAGGATCTGTGGGAGCTGTCGTGGCGGGTCCGGAAGCCCGTTGCCATGGTAGTGGAAATCCCCTTCGAGGAGCTGGTCTTCCTGAGACAGGAGGCTGACTTCCCGTTCTTTGCCGAGCCCTGTCAGGCCGTGGAAGCCCTGGCCCTCCAGTGGGAGCACGCGAAGGCCGTTGAGGCGAGGCGCGATGAGCCGCTTTCCATCTCAGCGACCCCTTGGGGTGAGGAAGTCGCCGCCTGGCTGAGCACCTTCGAGCGGCAAAACCTCCAGCCCCTGCTGCACGAGGCCCTCGATCTCATGGACCGGATTTCGATCCCGACGGTCCCCTGGAAGATGACAGCCAGCCTTCCGGATGCGCTCGAGGCTGCCGTGCGAATCGGCTACCCGGTGGCTCTCAAGGCCTACGGACAGTCCCTGCTCCACAAGTCCGAAAAAGGCGCCGTAGCCTTGAACGTGGCGGGACCGGACGAGCTCGAAATGCAGTGGCACAGGCTGAGCGAACTTGCACCCGATGTGGAGGGCGTTCTGGTCCAGAAGATGGTGTTTTCGTCGCGGGAGCTGATCATCGGAGGAAAAAGAGACTCGTCCTTCGGGCCGGTGGTCCTGGCCGGCCTCGGAGGCATCATGGTCGAAGTCCTGAAAGACGTGAGCATGCGGCTCGCTCCCGTGGGAATGAAAGCCGCCCGAAGCATGCTCCGGGAGCTTTCGGGGGCGCGCATCCTCGGTCCCTTTCGCGGCATGCCCGATGCCGACAACGAGGCTGCGGCCCGCATCCTCGTTCAGGTCTCCCAGCTCATGCACCGCTTTCCCCAAATCGCCGAGCTGGACCTCAACCCCGTGACCCTCAGCGACGGCGGCCACGGCGCCCTGGCCCTCGACGCCCGCCTGCTGCTCCAGCTTTGAAGTTAACCCTCCTGCACATGGGGACATTCCCCAGGTTCCACCAAGGTGAACCCTTAGCCCGGCTTGGGATCGCTGGCGAAAGAGCCAAGTCCGACGTCAAGCCATGGTTCCGGATCCTTTCGTCTGTCCTCGGTCCAGACAGATCATGTAACGTAGCGGGGTCACGTAGCGGGGTCACACCTACACATTTCACATTGTCAAGTGTGT
>JBFYYO010000112.1:0-11425 GCA_041310025.1 Syntrophobacterales bacterium | reverse complement strand
GCCTGTGAGTCATCGAGCACTTCCAACTGAGCCCTGACGGTGCCCACATCAGCAAGACCTGCAGCCGCCATTTCCTCACGCAGGCCGGCCTCCGCCTCCCCGCAGGCCGACTCGCTCTGCTCGACATTCTGAGCCCATTGAGGCAGCATGAGCTTCCCTTCCTCGATGGCGCCGCGCAGCCGCTCCACCTCCTGGACCAGCGCCCTCTCCTCCTCTGCGAGCCGATTCATTTCGTCCTCCAGGACCTGGCGCTCGCCCTTAGGGTCCAGCATGCCGTAGCGGAGCTCCCGCTCAGCCTTGAGGGACGCGAGCCACGCCTGCAGTGACTCGGTCTCCGCCGCGAGACTCTGCGCCTCCTCGACGAGCTGTTCATGCTCCCGGGGAAGGGCTTCTCTCCGGGCATTGAGATCCTGAAGCTCTTCGCCAAGCCTTTCCAGCTCGCTCCGCTGACGCAAATACTCTTCCCGGCGCGTCATCAACCGTTGGATCAGCTCTTTCCCGGTCCCCGCATCGGGAGGCGTTTCGCCGTAAGGCTGGATTCGGACACCGATCCCCATGCGGATGGATGCGTCCTCTTCCTTCAACTGCTGAACCGCCCCGTCGATCTCCTCCAGCACCCTTTGGCGGGCCTCATGCTGCTGGCGCGCCGCATCCCGCTCGCTTTGGCGCCTCTGGAGCTTCTCCTCCCGGCGACGCAGGGACCAGCCCAGCCAGACGTTTCGCCATTTGATCCACCTGGCCGAACGGAGGTTCGAGCTCCATCGCTTGATGTCTGCCTCCAGTGAGCGGATCTCTTCCCGGACTGCGTCGGCACCGCGCAGGGTCCAATCCAGCCCTGCCCTCTCGCACACCCGGGCCCACTGCTCTTCAATAGCCTGCAGTTCGCCGGACCGTGACCGAATGGAGTCCGCTTCGTTCTGCAAAACATCGAGAGTGCTCCTGAGGCTTTGAATCCTGCCGAGCCGCTGCTCCTCGATCCGATCCAGCTCGGAGAAGTCGGGTGATTCCTGCTCAACGAACGGATGGTCTTCGGAACCGCAGAGCGGGCAGGGCGCACCGGCTTCCAGCGCCGCGCGCTCGGCACTGAGCCTTCTCACCAGGTCGCGCCATCGGATCTGCCCCTCCAGTTCTTCCAGAGCAGCTTGCTCGAGGGTCAAAGCCTGGCTCGCCGAATCCCGTTCGGCCTCGATCCTGGCAAGCTCGGAGGCCATATCGACGGTGAAACCGAGCTCCTCGGCCTTTCGTCCGATCTCCGCCAGTTCTCTGCAGGCCGAGAGCTTCTGTTTGTACTCCTTGAGCGCAGCCGCCAAGGCCTCATAACTCGAGTGCTCCAGCAGCTCGTCGAAAAGCCTTTCCCGGTCGGCCTTGCGCCGATTCAGTCGATCGGCCTTGATTTGCACTTTGTGCGAAGCACGCTCGGCCTTTTCCAAGACTTTGGCCGCCTCGCGCTCGACCTCTGCGGCTCCCTTGCGCTGAGCTCGGTACTGAGCGGTCTGACTCTCGATCTCACCCAGTCTCCCGGCATCGGCACCAAGGGCTTCGATATCGGCGCCGAGCGCTTCATCAGCTCTGCGGCGGTCCAGCCATTGAAGGATTTCCTCGCGTCGGCTTTCGACCCCGGGCAGGCGCTCCTCCACCTGGGCCTGCTGCTGCAGATTCTCCTTCAGGGACCGCTGCACCATCTCGTAGCGTGAAACCATGTCCAGAAACCGCTGGCTTTCACCCTCGATCTCCCGGTCGCTCTCCAGCGCGCCATCAAGCTCGCCGCCGCGCTCCTGCAACTGAAGGGTAACCTCCAACAGATTCTTCGAGGTTTCCTGGAGCCGCTCTTCCCGCTCAACCAGCTTAGCCTCCTGAGCGGGCAAATCCTGTTCAATCCGGTCCAATCGTTCTTTGGCCGCATCCAGTTCCGCACTCAGGCCGTCCAAACGATCGAGGCTCCCCCGCAACGGTGCAGCCGGCCAGGCCCGCTCCAATTTCTGCGCCCCCAGGCGCGCTTCAGACCACTCGTCTTCTGCCGCAGCGAGGCCCGCCGTGGCTTCGAGACTGTCCGATTCAAGCCTCTGGTGCAATTCCACCTGCGCTTTGAGCTCCTGCAGCTCCCTCAATCGTTCCCCGGACTTCCCGAGCTCCTCTTCAGACTCCTCATGGGACTGCCTCAGTTCGGTGAGTCGCGATTTATCCGGCATCGGAAAGGTGGCGGCTGCTTCCCTGAGCTGAAAAAGCTTCTCTTCCTCTTCACGGGCTCTTCTGGCAATGGAGTCCTCCAACTCCTCGGCCATCTCGGACCCCATGACCTTCTCGAGGATCTCCGCCCGCTCGTTTTCGAGGGCGTTCAGGAAGGCAGCAAAATCTCCCTGGGCCAGCAGAACGGAACGACAGAAGCGCTTGAAATCGAGACCCGTGAGCTCGGCGATCCGGCCTCTCACCCGGATCATCCGGTCTTCCAGGAGGGTCTCGTCGCCATTCTGGATGCCGGACAACCACATTTCGGGGGCCTCCCAGATCCCCCCTGACTTCCGGACCGACCAACGGCTTCGATAGGTCGTGTCCCCCACCGAGAATGTCACTTCCGAGGAGGCCTCCTCAGACGGCCAGGTCAGCATGCTGGATTCCGGACTGCGGAGACGGGAAGTCTCGCCATAGAGAGCAAGGGTCAACGCATCCAGAATGGAGGATTTTCCCGAGCCGTTGGGTCCAACGATGGCAAAAAGGCCTGTGTCGGAGAGGGGCGGCCGGTCGAAGCGGATTTCCCATTCGCCCAGCAGGGTATTGATATTTTTAAGTTTAATTGCCAGTATCTTCATGGTCTTCCTCCCGTTTAACCCATCCCGGTACCTCTCGAAATCGACACTTGCAGGGGTCAACCAGCAGGCCTCTGTGGTCTGATGCTCCATCGGATACCACGGCCCTGCCGCACCGGAAAAGGATAAACAGCAGGGGGGCTGCCAGAAGATCTTGTCAGTATCTCAGGATTGTGGCCCACGATTCAAGTGACTTTCGCACCACGATGATGAACTGTCTTTGACAGTCGGAGGGATAGTCCAATAGAATACGCGGCAATGTCGGCAGGCCGCCCATCCCGGCGGTCCGCCGACATCTCGGGACTTGTGCGGCGCGTGTTTTCAACCGTTTTCCCAATCGAGCTCAGGGCAGGATCGAATCCCCCGAAGTATCCAGAACCCGAAAAGGAGCAGTCATGACGGATCAGTTTTCCAGGCCCAACGTGGAGAAGACCATTTCGACCGTTTCAGAGACGATGATGCAGGTCATCACCAATCCCGTGGGGTTTTATCAGTCCATGCCCAGGAGCGGGGGGTTTGTCGAACCGCTCGTCTTCGCCATCATCATGGGCGTCATCGGAGGGGTGCTCCAGGCGATACTGGGAGTTTTCGGCATCGGCTTCGCCGGCACCATCCTCATGGCCCTGGCGAGCATCATCATCGGCCCCATCATGATCGCCATCTTTGGATTCGTGGGAGCCGCCATCCTGTTTGTCATCTGGAGGCTTCTGGGCTCTCAGCAATCCTATGAGACGGCTTACCGTTGCGGCGCTTACGCCACAGCCGTGACTCCGGTGACGAGCATCCTCAATATCATTCCCTACATCGGGCCCGCTCTGGGAGTCGCCTGGATGGCCTATCTCATGATCATCGCCAGCATCCAGGTCCATCAAGTGAAGCCCAAGATCGCCCTCATCGTTTTCGGCATCCTGGGCGGACTGCTCGTGGTGGGCTCCATCGGCTCTCAGTTTGGGGCCAAGCGGATGGAAAAGCAGATGGACAAATTCCAGTCGGAGATGGGCAAGATCGATGAAATGAAACCGGAAGAGGCCGGCAAGGCCATCGGCGAATTTCTGAAGGGCATGCAGGACGGCATAGAGAAGAAATGATGCTGGATGCTGGATGCTCGTTGCTGGTTATTTGATGCTCAATGCTCGACACCCGGCACATGGAGCCCGTGATTTGAAACCTGAAACTTGAAACCTGAAACCTGAAACCTGCGACTTGCGACTTGCGACTGGAGAATCATCCCCCAATGGCCACCATCGGGCGGTTGATACACCTTCGGATGCCGCCCGGTGAGAGGGCATGTTTTTCGGGCTTGGCGAGAATGGCCGCCCGAATCCTCTCCAGCAGAGCCGTATCGGACGCTCCCCCACGCAGGTAAGGCCGGAGGTCCGTTTCGTGGTTTGCAAAAAGGCAGGTCCTCAGCTTGCCGTCTGCGGTCATCCTGAGCCGGTTGCAGGTCGGGCAGAAATGGTGGCTGATGGGACTGATGATCCCGATCTTCCCAATGGCCCCCTCGAATTGGTAATGCCGAGCGGGGCCGTTGCTGTGGCTGCTGTTGACAGGAGCCAGTGGTCCCACTGCAGACAAGCGTGCCAGAATTTCGTCGGATTCCATGAAGTGCTCGTCGGGCTCGTCCTCGTTCATCGGCATGAGCTCGATGAAACGCACGTGGAACGGATACTCAAAGGTGAGTCTCGCCAGTTCCTCGATCTCGTCATCATTGACCCCGCGCATCACGACGGCATTGATCTTCAGGGGAGAGAGCCCCACCTCGGAAGCCTTCAAGATGCCTTTCCATACCTGGTGAAAACAGTCCCTGCGCGTGATGGACGCGTATTTCTGAGGATCCAGGCTGTCCAGGCTGACATTGATCCGCTGGATGCCGGCCCTCAGGAGCCCCTCCGCATGCTGCTCCAGCAGCACACCGTTGGTGGTGAGGCTCACGCTTTGAATCCCGACCATCCGGACAATGTTCTCGCAGAAATACAGCAAACCCTTTCGAACCAGCGGCTCCCCTCCGGTGATGCGGACCTTCGAGATTCCCATGCCCACCAGAACCTTTGTCAACTTCAGCATCTCTTCGTAGGTGAGCATGTCCTCGTGGCGAAGCTTGGCAACCCCCTGGGCCGGCATGCAGTAATGGCAGCGCAGGTTGCAGCGGTCGGTGATGGAGAGCCTCAGATAGTCGATGCGGCGCCCGTACGAGTCGGTCATTGTGTCGTTCATTCACATTCCTGCAGCAGATCGTGGTCCGTCCCTACATTGAGCTCTGGTATTGGCCGGGAACTCGATCATCATAATACTCTACCGGCTCAATGGAAAGAGGGGCGGGAATCCCTGGAACTGCCCGAACCGTTCACAGCAGTCCCTGAAGCCGCTCGGAGAGCAGCGTGAAACGGTGCTGCATGCGGTCGTTCTTGATGGCGATGGCGAGCGCCTTTTTGCTTCCGACGATCACAGCCAGCTTGCGGGCGCGGGTGATGGCCGTGTAGAGCAGGTTCCGCTGAAGCATCATGTAGTGCTGTGTGAGAAGAGGAACGACCACTGCGGAGTACTCGCTCCCCTGGGCCTTGTGGACGGTGATGGAGTAGGCGAGCACCAGCTCGTCAAGCTCCGAGAAGTCATAAGGAATCT
This sequence comes from Syntrophobacterales bacterium, assembly GCA_041310025.1. Lineage (GTDB taxonomy): Bacteria > Desulfobacterota > Syntrophobacteria > Syntrophobacterales > Syntrophobacteraceae > JALOOX01. The sequence continues at coordinate 5,999 of JBFYYO010000112.1, read as the reverse complement.
CCCTGCCGTCGATTTCGACCCTCAGCTCCTGCAGTTCCGTGTCGATCTTTCGGATGCGGCCCCAGTCGCCGTTGAAGACATCCTTGTCGTAGTTGTTCCGAATCTGCATGACCTTGTCCCCCACCCGGAAGATCTGCCCCGCCCGGTCGAGGCTCTGACCCTGGGGATTCAGGACCTCCTGAAGGGCCGTGTTGAGTCGATGGGAGCCGACGATTCCGCGGTTCATGGGGCTCAGGACCTGGATCTCGCCCACGGGGTCCAGACCGAACCGGCTCGGTATGCGATCGGTACAGAGCTTCAGAATGAGCTGGAGCGTTTCTTCAGGATCCGTCTTCTCGATGAAGTAGAAGTCCTGCAGCTCTTCGCCCTTCTCGGGAATTCTTGGAAACAGACCCTGCTGGACGCGATGGGCGTTCACGATGATCTGGCTTTCCCTCGCCTGCCGGAAGATCTCCTTCAGTCGGACCACGGGGAACCTCGCACTTTCGATGAGATCCCGGAGCACATTCCCCGGTCCCACGGACGGCAGCTGATCGACATCCCCCACCAGGATGAGGGTCGCCTGACCCGGAACGGCCTTCAGGAGATAGTGGGTCAGGAGAACATCCAGCATGGAGCATTCGTCCACGATGATGCAGTCGGCCGAGAGGGGCTTCTGTTCGTCCCGAAGGAACCTGCCGGCCTGTGGGCTGAATTCGAGGAGGCGGTGCAGCGTGCTGGCCGGATGGTTTGTGGCCTCGCTCAACCGCTTGGCGGCCCGGCCGGTGGGAGCCGCGAGGCAGCATTGCCCGCCCAGCTGGCGAAAGATGGTGAGGATGGCGCGGACCAGCGTGGTCTTTCCGGTGCCGGGCCCTCCGGTGATGACCACCACCTTGTCCAGGAGGGCCTGGCGCACCGCCTGCTCCTGCATGGGGGCCAGCCGGAAGGGGAGCTTTCCCTGAAGCCACGCGAGGGCGGCATCGGGATCGATCTTCCGCTGGAGAGGGCGGAAGGCCTGAAGCTGCAGCAAACGCTGGGCAGCCTGGCTTTCGGCGAAATGGTAGCCACGCAGGTACACGGCACGGGTATCGTCCAGGCGGGTCGCAATCGGTTCGGCCACTTCCTGCACAACGACCTGCCTGGATTCCACCAGCCGCCGGAGGGCCGTTTCCAGCACATCGGGCGGAATTTCGAGATGCGCCTGCGCCCGCTCGAGATGGGTCTTTTGCGGCAGGCACACATGACCTTCGTCGGCAGCCTGTTGAGCGGCATACAGCAGCCCGGCCTCTGCCCGCTCCACCGAATCATGGGAAAAGCCCATCTTGAGGGCGATCCTGTCTGCCGTGAGGAACCCGATGCCCGTGATGTCCGTGGCCAGGCGATAAGGGTTCTCCTGGACCATCCGGCGTGCATCGCCGCCATACTGCTTGTAGATGCGCGTGGCATAGACGGGGCTGATCCCGTGCCCCTGAAGAAACACCATGAGATCCCGGATCTCCTTCTGGTCGGCCCAGGCGCGGCGGATCTGATCCAGGCGAACCTTCCCGATACCATCCACCTCCAGCAGCCGCAAATCCTCGGTGTCGATGACGTCCAGCGTCTCGGTGCCGAACAACCCCACGATGCGCCGTGCCATGACCGGTCCGATTCCCTTGATGAGGCCGGAGCCGAGATACTTCTGGATACCCTGCAGAGTCGCAGGCGCAGCCGACTCGTAGCGCTCGACCTTGAACTGCTCGCCATACCGCGGATGCACTCCCCAGGACCCTTCCATCTTCAGGACTTCTCCGGGAGCCAGGGAGGCAAAGCTTCCAACGGCCGTCACGAGGTCCCGCTTGCCGGGGACTTTGAGCTGGATGACGGAATAACCGTCCTCTTCATTGTTGTAGGTGATGCGCTCCACAACGCCCTTCACGGCGACAACCATGTCTCGTCGACCCTCGATCTCGTCAGCTCCCCGGAACCGCGATCCATTAACCTTTGACAATCCCCAGGCTCATGCTAATATATTATCAGACCGAATGGAAATGTCTGAGGAATCTAACAGGTGGATGGTCGACACTACATGATCAACAGCGAAATCACCTTCCCCAGCCCCCAAAGCGGACCATGCCATAGTTCAATTCATGCTTTTTTCAGTGTTTTCGAGGGAAACGTCGCAATCGAGAAACCCTTCACTCATGGAGAACATGCTGATGTCTCTTTACATCAAGACGGAAGATTACGGCAAGCATGGGATCAGCAAGTATTCCGACCTCGCTCTGATACGAGCGATTGTTCAGAAAGAGCTCAATATGGAAAGGGTGTTTGTTTCATTCGTCAATAAGCATGAGTACATCCGGGTGGATTTTCTCTCCCCCCGCCCGCAGCGCCCCCCGAAGAAACGCCGCTACCAGGCCAAGAATGCTGAGAAATCACGCCAGGCGTAAGCTTCAGGGGCACCAGTGGTGCCCCTTCTTTTTTGCCTCCCTGTCACCGCACCAGTACTTTGGACTTCCGGAAAATGAGGCTGACCCGAACGGCCGGTCCCGAATCTCATGCCAGGTCATCCCCAAAACTCTTGCAGTGAATGGATTGCTCAGCCAGAAACCGCCTGAGCACCGGCGACAGCAGCAGGTCCCGCTCCCTTTCCCGCTGGTTGAGGAGGCTTGAGCGAATCCGTATCAGGTCCTCATCCACGTCACCCGGATGGACCATCCATTCGCTGACGCCCGCAGGCAGCGCCCGAAAGACCCGACGGGCCGTCTGAAGATCCCAGCGTCCCATCAGCGCGGAACCATAGAACCTTCGGGGTGTCCGGAGTCCGGCCCGGCGGATCGAATGGCTGAAATGCGGGGACAGCACACGGGCGAGACCCGCCTCGCCCCATCGGCTGAGGATGTCGAGCAGCCCACGGGACTTGAAACCGGCTGAAACTTCCCACAGACTCCCCGTTGTGTCGAAAGGGTTGCGAATCCACAGTATGCCATAGCGAGCGGCCACCTGGAAAACGAGGTCACGCACCCGGGGAATTGCGTGGACATGTTTGTGGCTGTCGAGGTGGGTAGGTCGGATTCCATGGTCCAGGACCTTTTCCACTTGCAGGCTCAGCTCTCGGTACAAGGCCTGCTTCGGGACATCTCCCCGGGCCATGGCCGCCATCAATCCAGACGGCCCTCGGGGAAGCCGGCCCCCTTCCGTGACCAGTCCGCCAAGATCCCGTGGATTCCCGACGGGCTTCAAGTCCGTCAAGACGAGATGAATGCCGACTCCGAGATTCTCGACGTTCCGCAGCAACGAAACAGCGTGCTCGAACGCTGCACCATTGGCCATGAGAGTGGTGCTCCTCAGGACCCCATGCGTGGCGCAACGAATGATGGCATCGTTGATGCCTCTGGTGTAGCCCATGTCGTCCGCATTGATGATCAGAATGCGGGATTCCATTGCTTCCTCCGATTTCTTCCCGGTCCCTCGAATCTGACAATTGATTATTCTGCGCTGATCCGGTATGCGGATGCAACAAACAATCATTTGTCGAAAGCTGGATTTGATCATCGATTTCGGAAGAACGCTTGAACCTGAGAAGGAGGGTAAGGCATGCGCAGAACTCTCATTTTCGTGGCCGCGCTGGGGTGTTTGCTCGGTGGTGCCGCATCCCAGGCTGCCGCCAAAGAGCTCCAGGTGGGCTTCGTCTATGTATCACCCATCGGCAATGCGGGATGGTCCTATGCCCATGACGTCGGGCGAAAAGAGGTCGAAGCCATGGACGGCGTGACGACCTCCTTCGTGGAAGCCGTCAAGGAGGGGCCTGATTCCGAGAGGGTCTTCCTGAACATGGCGCGCAAGGGCTACGACATCATCATCGGCACCAGCTTCGGGTACATGGATCCGATGCTCAAGGTGGCCAACCAGTTCCCGAACATCACCTTCATGCACTGCTCGGGATTCAAGCTGGCCAAAAACATGGGCCACTATTTTGGACGGATGTATCAGGCCCGCTACCTGTCCGGAATGGTTGCCGGCGCCATGACCAAATCCAACACTCTGGGATATGTGGCAGCATTCCCCATCCCGGAAGTCATCCGGGGCATCAACGCGTTTGCGCTGGGGGCCAGGGCGGTCAATCCCAAGGTCGAGGTTCGCGTGGTCTGGACCAGAACCTGGTATGACCCGGCGACGGAAAAAGATGCCGCCAAGAGCCTCCTTGCCGTGGGTGCCGACGTCATCGCCCAGCATCAGGACTCGCCGGCGCCGCAGGAAGCAGCCCAGGAGAAAGGCGTCTATTCCATCGGCTACAACTCCGACATGGCGACCTTCGCTCCCAAGGCTCACCTGACGGCGCCCGTGTGGAACTGGGGGCCGCTGTACAAGAAGGTTGTCGAGGACGTCCGGAAGGGCACATGGAAAAGCGAATCCATCTGGTGGGGGATGAAGGAGGGGACGGTCGATCTGGCGCCCTTCGGCCCCATGGTTCCCGAGGATGTTCGGCAAAAAGTGAATGCGAGGAAGAAGGAGATCATCGAGGGAACCTTCCATCCTTTCTCCGGTCCGGTCAAGGATCAGAGCGGCACGGTCAGGATTCCCCAGGGGAAGTCCGCCACGGACGAAGAGATGTTGAACATGAAGTACTTCGTCGAAGGGGTCATCGGTACTCTGGAATGATCGATGGCTTTCCGCTGCGGGCAGCTTTGGCTTGCAGCGCCGGGGATCATTGCATGAACCTGCGACTGCGCACGCACAAAAGGCATGAGCCTCTGGGGTGGCTCTCTCTGCCGGTCTTCATGGGAGCGGTGGGCCTCTCGATGGCAATTTCCGGTATTTTCCTGGTCATCCAGGGAAAGCCTGCCGCCGCGGGCATGGCCCTGCTGGTGAAATCGGCCTTCTTTTCCCCCTGGGCTGTGGAGGACTGCCTCATCAAAGCGGTGCCCATCTTCCTCTGCTCCCTGGGCATCGCCATCGCTTTCCGCCTGCAGATCTGGAACATCGGTGCCGAAGGGCAGTACGCCCTGGGCGCCGTTGGGGCCACATGGGTGGCGCTCAACTATCCGGATCTTCCCGGATACCTGCTTCTCCCCGCCATGCTGTGTCTCGCCTCGGCTGCCGGCGGACTGTGGGGGCTGCTTCCCGCCCTTCTCAAGCTTCGGCTGCGGGCCAACGAGATCATCGTCACCCTGATGCTCAACTACATCGGCATCCTCTTCCTGGAGTACCTGGTCTACGGCCCCTGGAAGGATCCCGGCAGCTTCGGTTTTCCCATGACTCGCGAGTTTTCGCCCGCCGCCACCGTGGGACACATCGGGAGCACCCGCCTGCACTGGGGCATCCTGCTGTGCCTGGGAGCCGGGGTGGCGTGCTGGACTTTTCTCAGCTTCACCCGATGGGGATTCGAGCTCAAGGCCAGCGGCGAAAACCGCCGGGCGGCCCTTTATGCCCGTATCCCATACGATCGGCTGATCGTCTTTGTGATGGTGCTCGGAGGGATGCTGAGCGGCTGGGCAGCTTTCCTGGAAGCATCCGCCAACCTGAATCGCCTCCAGCCCGGTATTGTTGCCGGGTACGGCTACACGGCCATCGTCGTTGCCTGGGTAGCCAGGCTGAACCCTCTCGCCATCGGCGTCGCTTCGTTTCTCCTGGCTGGCTTGCGGGTGGGTCTCGAGACCCTGCAGCTGGACCTTCAGATTCCCGCCGCCTTCGGGCAGATCATGGAGGGCCTCATCCTGCTCACTGTGCTGGCGGGCGGCTTTTTCAGCCGGTACAGGCTCAGTCTGATGCGTTGAGCGAACTGCTGGATGCCGGTGCTCGCCCTTGGGTGCCGGCGTCAGGAGAGAAACCTGGTAGGGTCGGGCGGAGGTTTGTTCACGTGTTCGGTGGGCATATAAAGACGTGCCCACCCTGCCCAACCCTCGCAGTTCGCGGATCAGTGGGGTGGGCAAGGGCCTTATATTGCCCACCGGAAGGTGAAGCAGCACTTCTCGGTGGGCAACGCTGCCGCTTTTGCCCACCCTATCTAAGAAATTTCATTGTCGTACTAGAAGCCCTGG
>JBFYYO010000111.1:0-19147 GCA_041310025.1 Syntrophobacterales bacterium | reverse complement strand
GAATGTCCGAGCACACGACGGCCGAAGACCCCAATCGCTACCGGACGGATGACGATGACGAGGAGTGGGTCCGCAAGGATCCCATAACACGCTTCAAGAAAAACCTGACGGAAAAGGGGCTGCTGGACGAGGCCAGAATTCAGTCTGTCGAAGAGGCAGTGAAAGCTGAAATCAAGGAGGCCGAGGAGCGTTTCGCACGATTCGCGGAAAAGCCGGTCGACCCGCTGGTGATGTTCGAGCACGCCTATGCAGAGTCCCCGCCCCATCTGGAGTCCCAGAGGGAGGAGCTGAGGAGAGAGCTCGAAGCCGGGAAAGGAGGGGATCAGCATGGCTAAGATGACGATGGTCCAGGCGCTCAACCTTGCGCTCAGGCAGGAAATGGAAAAGGATGACCGGGTGATCGTGCTGGGAGAGGACGTCGGCGTGGACGGCGGCGTCTTTCGCGTCACTGACGGACTCATCGAGCAGTTCGGACCCGACCGGGTCATGGACACCCCCCTGGCCGAATCGGGCATCGCGGGGTTCTCCATCGGCATGGCCGTCTACGGGCTCCGCCCCGTGTGCGAGATGCAGTTCTCGGGATTCAGCTACTACGCCATGCACCAGATGGAGGCCCATGCGGCCCGGCTGCGGGGGCGATCCCTGGGGCGGTTCCAGGTGCCCATGGTGCTGCGCTGTCCTTATGGCGGGGGGGTTCGGGCCCTGGAGCACCATTCGGAGAGCCGCGAGGTCTATTGGGCCCACACGCCGGGCCTCAAGATGGTGATCCCTTCGACCCCGCGCAACGCGAGGGCTCTGCTCGTGAGCGCCATCCGGGACCCGGACCCCGTGGTCTTCTACGAGCCCAAGGCCGTTTATCGGGCCTACCGCGAGGAGGTACCGGACGAGGAGGAGACGCTCCCCATCGGCAAATCCCAGCTGGCTCGCGAGGGCAGGGACATCACACTGGTGTGCTATGGCGCCATGCTCCATCCAACCCTGGAAGCGTCAAAACGGCTCAAAGAGGAGCAGGGAATTGAAGCCGAAGTCATCGATCTTCTGACCATCGCCCCCCTCGATGACGTGCTCTTCACGGAATCGGCCCGGAAAACCGGGCGCGTGGTGATCGTCCATGAAGCGCCGCGAAGCTTCGGGCCGGGCGCTGAGATCATGGCGCGACTCATGGAGAAATCCTTTCTCTACCTGGAAGCCCCCATCCGCCGGGTGACGGGATTCGACATCGTGATTCCCCTCTTCCAGCGAGAGAACCAGTACCTGCCGGGAGCCGACCGTATCGTGAGCGCCGTCCGGGAGACGCTTGACTTCTAGATTTATCCACCGCAAAGGCGCAAAGAGCGCAAAGGTGGTTCATGAGAGTGGTTCTAGAGAAATGACAAGCTTTCTGCTGTTCCTGCTTTTCTTCGCGTCCTTTGCGCCTTTGCGGTGAGAAGGTTTTCGCTTTTGCAGACCAGATTGGACGAGCAGCCTACAAAGAGGAGGATGTATGCCGGTTGAGTTCAAGCTTCCGGACCTGGGCGAAGGGATCCACGAGGGAGAGATCATCGAAGTCCTCGTGGCGGTGGGAGACGCGGTGGAAGACGGCCAGCCCATCCTCGTCGTGGAGACCGACAAGGCGACCACCGAGGTGCCTTCTCCCGTGAGTGGAAAAGTGGCTGAAATCCTGGTGAAGCCTGGCGATGAAGTCAAGGTGGGGCAGGTCCTCATGACCTTCTCCGTTGAAGCGGAAGCCGAGAAGCCCAAGCCCGCCGAGAAAGCCGCAGCAAAAGAGGATGAGACGGCCGCAAAGATGAAGGACGAGCCTCCGCAAGCTGCAGCAGCTGTACCGGAGGAGAGAGCCAGGCCAAGGGAGGAGGCTCCGAGGGCGGAAGAGCGGATCGGCCCGGTGCCGGCCGCTCCGTCCACACGCCGCCTGGCCCGGGAGCTGGGCGTGGATATCAGGCAGGTGACGCCTTCGGGGCCGGGGGGGCGAGTGACCCCGGAGGATGTGCGCGCGTTCGCCGAAAAAGGTGCAAAGCCAGTTGCAGAAGCTGCAGCTCCGCCTGAGCGGGAAGAGGGAATACCGCTCGCTCCGGCCGTCATCTCGCGCGTGGAGATTGAAGACCATGCCCGATGGGGTCCCGTGGAGCGGATCCCGCTGAAGTCGGTGCGGCGTGCCACGGCGCGGCATATGGCTCTGGCCTGGTCTCAGATTCCTCACGTGGCTCACCAGGATGTGGCGGACATCACGGATCTCGAAGCCTTTCGCCGCAGGCACAAGGCCGGCATCGAAGAGCAGGGGGGAGCCCTGAGCCTCACGGTCTTCGCTCTCAAGGCAGCCTTGGCGGCACTCAAAGCCCATCCCCGCTTCAACGCGAGCCTGGATACCGCCGCCGAGGAGATCGTCCTCAAGCGTTACTATCACATTGCCGTCGCCGTGGATTCGGAGCGGGGGCTCATCGTCCCGGTCATTCGGGATGTGGACCGGAAGAGCATCACGGAGCTCTCGTCCGAACTGCGCAGCCTTGCCGAGAGAACCCGCGAGGGGAAGACCCAGGTGGAAGAGCTCCAGGGCGGCACCTTCACCATCACCAATATCGGGGCTCTGGGCGGCACCGGATTCAACCCCATCATCAACTTCCCCCAGGTGGCCATCCTGGGTATGGCCCAGGCGCGCTGGCAGGCGGTCGTGCAGGAGCACCGGGAGCCGTACGAGATCGTGCCGCGCCTCATGCTGCCGCTCATCCTGGGCTTCGACCACCGGGTGGTGGACGGCGCCGATGCCGCACGATTCCTGAACGGGGTCAAGGAAAGCCTCGAAGACCCCGAGAAACTGCTTCTGGTCTGACTCGATTCGAGTCTTCGCTTTGAGAATCCTTCGAAATCGAAGGTTCCGGAAAGGCATCGACCATGGTCATGGGTGAATTCACGCAGGAAACGGAAGTTCTGGTCATCGGCGGCGGACCGGGCGGATACGCCGCCGCGTTCCGGGCGGCAGACCTTGGCCGGGAGGTGACGATCGTCGACCAGGAAGGACGGTTGGGCGGCGTGTGCCTGTTCCGGGGCTGCATCCCGTCCAAGACCCTGCTCCACGTGGCGGAGCTGATCACGGAGACGCGACGGGCTGAAGAAATGGGCGTCACCTTCGATCCTCCCCGCCTGGACATCGACAAGATACGAAAATGGAAGAATCAGGTTGTCGAGCGGCTGGCCAGGGGTCTGATGGACCTGAGCAAAAACCGGGGCGTGCAGGTCATCAAGGGGCGAGCTGCCTTTGAGGATTCCCATCTCGTCAGGGTTCAGGGCTCCGACATCTCCCGGTTCACGTTCAAGCATGCCATCATCGCCACGGGGTCCCGTGCGACGCCGCTCCCCGGGTTTGAGGAGAAGAGAGGGGGCCGCATCATGAGCTCCACGGGTGCCCTGGCTCTCGCCGACATTCCGGAGCGCCTCCTGGTGGTGGGTGGAGGCTACGTGGGCGTCGAGCTCGGGTCCATCTATGCCTCCCTCGGGAGCCGCGTGACCGTGGTCGAAAACAACGATCGGTTGATGACGGGGGCGGATGCCGACCTGGTTCAGATCCTGGTCAGGCAGCTTTCGGAGCTTTTCCATGCGATTCACACGAGAACGCGCGTCACGTCGATGGAGGAGCGGGAGGACGGCGTGGCGGTCACCCTGGAAGGGGCCGCCGACGAACCGAAACAGGTGTTCGACCGAGTTCTCGTGGCCATCGGCAGAAACCCCAACTCCAAAGACATCGGCATCGAGAATACAAAGGTCTCGATGAATGAGAGGGGGTTCATCAGCGTCGATGAGCAGATGCGGACCAGCGAGCCGCACATCTTCGCCATCGGTGACGTGGTGGGTGGCGCCATGCTGGCCCACAAAGCCATGCACGAGGGAAAGGTGGCGGCCGAGACCCTTGCGGGCGAACCGGCGGCGTTCGACTACCAGGCCATTCCCGCGGTGGTCTATACGGATCCTCAGATCGCCTGGTGCGGTCTGACCGAAGAAGAGGCTCGAAGCCGGAACCAGACGGTCAAGGTGACCCGATTCCCCTGGTCCGCCTCGGGGCGCGCCGCTTCCCTCGGGCTTTCACGGGGAATGACCAAGCTCATCGTGGATCCCGAAACCCAGCGGATCCTCGGCATGGGGATTGTGGGACGGGAAGCGGGCGAGATGATCTCCGAGGGCGTGCTGGCCATCGAAATGGGGGCACTGGCGCAGGATCTGGCCCTCACCATTCATCCGCATCCCACGTTGTCGGAATCTCCTGGGGAGCTCGACACACATTCTGCCGGCCAGGAAGTGAGGCACGGCAGAACCGGCCTCCACGCAGAGACAAAGCCAAAACCTGTTCTCGCGCAGAGGCGCGGAGGCGCAGAGAAGTCCTCTGGGAGGATTCAGGCCGGTCGGGCTGCGTGGGAGCATGATCGCACAACCGAAGGGGCATGGAGGTGGGACGCGAAGGCTACCGGGTGGATCTGGGCTGCATGGATTACCTGCAGGCCTGGGAGCTGCAGCAGAGGCTGGCCCGGGCTCGCTCCGAAGGGCTGATCCCGGATTTGCTGCTTTTCCTGGAGCATCCTCCCACCTACACCCTGGGAAAGCGCACGCGACCCGAGCACCTCCTGGTGGAGAGAGCTGTCCTCGAAAGCGAAGGCGTGGCCGTGCATGTTGTGGACCGGGGTGGCGACATCACTTACCATGGACCCGGTCAGCTGGTGGGGTACCCCATCTTCAGTCTCGAAGGAAGAGCTGGCGGCCCCAGCCGCTATCTCAGGGACCTCGAGGAAGTGATCATCCGGGGCCTGGCGGCCTTCGGCATCGTTTCGGCAAGAATGCCGGGCTTCACGGGGGTCTGGGTGGGAGAGTCCAAGATCGCCGCCATCGGGGTGCGGATCAACGCCCGGCGGGTGACCACCCATGGCTTTGCTCTGAATGTCTGTCCCGATCTCGAGGCTTTCGAGCGGATCATCCCCTGCGGCATTCGAGGGAAAGCGGTGACTTCCCTGCTGCAAATCCTGGGAGCCGAGCCACCGGCCGATGTCGTACGGGACCGTCTGGCCGAAGCCTTTGAGTCGGTTTTTGAGCTGCACATGATCTCCGTCGAAACCCTGGAGAATCTCGGCCTGGCAGCAGACTCCCCGCATACGTGATGGTTTGAAATCGAGGCAGCCCCCATGAAGGATCGTGACGTTTCGAACCCGGCCAAACCGCCATGGATCCGGGTCCGTCTCCCCCATGGCCCCACTGTCGAGAGGGTCCGCGGACTGCTCCGGGGCAGATCCCTTCACACGGTCTGCGAGGAAGCCCTGTGTCCCAACCGGGGCGAGTGCTGGGGGAGCGGCACCGCAACCTTTCTCATCATGGGGGAGACCTGTACGCGCAACTGTGCATTCTGTGCGGTCCGGGGTGGAGAGCCTGAGCCGTTGAAACCCGACGAAGCGTCGCGCCTGGCCGAAACGGTCAAAGCCCTCAACCTCTCACACGTTGTGATCACATCCGTCACCCGGGACGATCTTCCGGATGGCGGAGCCTCCGCATTCGCTCAGGTCATCGAAAGAGTGCACTCCGAGGCGGCAGGATGCTCAGTCGAGGTCCTGGTTCCGGACTTCCGGGGCGATGAAGAAGCCCTGAAACAAGTCGTTCAGGCACGCCCCGAGGTTCTGGCCCACAACCTGGAAACGGTGAGAAGGCTCTATCCTCGCGTTCGTCCCCGGGCTGATTATGACCGGTCCCTCGAGCTTCTTCGAAAAGCCAGGGCATGGGTTCCGGACATCATCACCAAGTCGGGCATCATGGTGGGACTGGGAGAGGAATGGGAAGAAATGCTTGAAGCCATCCACGATCTTCGGGCCGTGGGATGCGACATTTTTACGGTGGGCCAATACCTGCGTCCCACCAGGGCTCAACTCCCCGTGGTGCGGTACGTCGAGCCGGAGATTTTCAAATCCGTAGCGCACGCCGCACGCGAGGCGGGTTTTGGGTGGGTGGAAGCCGGCCCATTCGTGCGAAGCTCCTACCATGCAGAAGCAGCATTCCGAAACCTTCGGGCACCGCTCGCTCACCCCTGATCTCAGCCTCCGGGGGCACCGAGCGCATTCCCCATATCTCGAGCGCTCTCGCAGTTTCCAAGTGCATATCCATTCGTCAATCTGTCGATTGCCCGATGCATTGCTGGAGGGAGCCCCTTGTGAATTGTGGAATTTACTTGACGTATCATGGGCATTTATCCTATTGTCAACTTTCGTGTTTTTCCTGGAATTTCAGATGATTGACAGTGAAATGCCGGGGGCGCGGGTTCGTGTTCCCATCATGTCCCATTTCAAAAACCTTCAAAGCAGGCGGCTCGGGAATCCAGAAGCCCATCACCGGAGCCGGTTGCCCTCTGGGAGGAGCGCGGTCGCGCAGGGCTGCGAGGATCTGAGAAAGGAAGAGAAATGAAAGAGGACGTTGCAAAGGTTCGTACGTTCGCCCTCATTGCTCATGGAGGTGCCGGCAAAACTTCCCTCGCCGAAGCGATGATTTTCAACGCGGGGGTGACCACCCGACTCGGCAAAGTGGATGAGAACACTTCCGTCATGGACTACGAACCTGAAGAGGTGAAGCGCAGGATCACCATCAGCACAGCCTTCAACACCCTCACCTGGAACAAGCACCAGCTGACGCTCATCGACACTCCCGGCGACTTCAATTTCATCTCGGAGACCAAGACTTCCATGCAGGGCGCCGATGCGGTGGTGGTGTTGGCGGACGCCGTGGACGGAATCCGGGTGCAGACGGAGAAAGTGCTCGAGTTTGCAGACGGATACGACCAGCCCCGCATGATCTTCGTGAGCAAGATGGACCGCGAGCGGGCGGATTTTCTGGCGAGAGTCCAGGATCTTCAAAACAGCCTCGGCAAGCAGTGCATCCCGGTTCAAATCCCCATCGGGGCGGCCGAGAGCTTCAAAGGGGTCGTCGATATACTCTCGGGCAAGGCCTATGTTTTCGAGAACGGCGACAGCGGGAAGTTCGCCGTACAGGATGCGCCCGCGGACCTTGCCGACACGGTGGCCAAATACAGGGAGGAGTTGATCGAGCAGGTGGCGGAAGCCAAGGACGAGCTGCTCGAGAAATACCTGGAGGAGGGAGAGCTCTCCGCCGAGGAGCTCGTCGAGGGACTGCGGCACGCCGTGATCACGCGCAAGCTCATTCCCGTCGCCTGCGGTACGGGAACGGGCAACATCGCCATCCAGCCGTTGATGGACTTCATCGTGAACAACTTCCCATCCCCGGCCGATCGTGGAGCCATCGTGGGAGAAGCACCCGGCAGCGGTGCGGAGCTCCTGCGCGAGCCGGATCCGGCCGGACCGTTCAGTGCGCTCGTCATCAAGACCATCAGCGACCCTTATGCCGGCCGTCTTTCCGTCATGCGGGTGTTTTCCGGGAGCCTCTCCGCCGACGCCAACGTCTTCAACGCGACCAAGGGGGCCAAGGAGCGGTTCGGCCAGCTGCTCCGGCTGAAGGGGAAGACCCAGGATTCCATCCAGTCGGCCGGCCCGGGGGACATCGTCGCCGTGGCGAAGCTCAAGGAAACGGTGACCCAGGACACCTTGTGCTCCGAAAAGGACCCCATCGTGTTCCGGCCCATCGAGCTGCCCCCCGCCGTTTATTCTCTGGCGGTGGAGCCCAAGAGCAAAGGCGACGAGGACAAGATCTTCTCCTCCCTGACCCGTCTCATGGAAGAGGACCTCACCCTCAAACTGGAGCGAAACGAAGAGACGCGGGAGATGATTCTCTCCGGCATGGGCGAGATTCACATCGAGGCCACCGTCGAGAAGCTCAAACGGAAGTTTGGAGTGGAAGTGAATCTCAACCTGCCCAAGGTGTCCTACAAGGAAACCATCAAAGGGAAGACGAGAATCCAGGGCAAGTACAAGAAGCAGTCGGGCGGGCGTGGCCAGTACGGCGACTGCACCATCGAGATGGAATCCCTGCCCCGTGGATCGGGATTCCAGTTTGTGGATAAAATCGTGGGCGGCGTCATCCCCAGGCAGTACATCCCGGCTGTCGAGAAGGGTATTGCCGAGGCGGCCCAGGAAGGCGCCCTGGCAGGCTTTCCGGTCATCGACTTCAAAGTGGAGCTGGTGGACGGCTCTTACCACACCGTGGACTCGTCCGAAATGGCCTTCAAGATTGCGGGATCCATGGCCTTCAAAAAGGCGGTTCTTGAAGCCAAGCCGACCCTGCTCGAGCCCATCATGCTCATGGAGATCGTGGTGCCGGACGACTGCATGGGCGATGTCATCGGGGATCTGAACTCCAAGCGCGGCCGGGTGCTTGGGATGGAAACCAAGGGCAAGAGGCAGATCATCAAGGCCAATGTCCCTCAGGCCGAAGTGCTGAGATACGCGCCGGATCTGCGCGCCATGTCGGCGGGCCGCGGCATGTTCACCATGAGCTTCTCCCACTTCGAGGAAGTCCCCGGTCAGCTGCAGGAAAAGATCGTCGAAGCCTCCAAGCAGGATGATAAGTAGTCGCCGCTCAACGACTCGCTGGAGCACATGGAGTGCTCAGAGCAGGTATGTCTGAACATTGCAGGCAGGAAAGTCCTGACCGGACTTTCCTGCTTCTGAGCATCTGCCCTCCCCGTCTGCGCGTCATGCCGGTCATTTCCCCCTCCCCAAACCAATGATCTTCCATTACTACCTCTTGCCGACCTCGCTGCTATGGCTGATTTGCTTTGTTGTTCATTCAGAGAGAGGTTAAAAAAACCATTATAATCTTGAGTAACGGAGGCTCCAGAACGATACTTACTCAGTATTCTTCACTTTCAGCAGGGGTTGGCTCAGAAGCCTATGAATGAAAATACGTCAGAGATGTTGGGATTTTCCGGCATCATCGATTGGATACAACTCGAAAATGTGATCCAGCTCATCTGCCTTGCCCAGATGCGCCTCATACTCGAAGTCAAGAGTGGAGACCAGAAGGGGGAGGCATTTGTCAGCTCGAGCGCCGTCGTGCACGCACAGACTGCTGAGCTGCAGGCGGAGCAGGCCTTTCTGGACATTCTTCGCTGGGAGAACGGAGAGTTCGAAACCCGGCCCCTGCTTGAAGAAGTGACGCCAAGCATCAACCGTCCCTGGGAGTATCTCCTCATCGAAGCCTTCCGCCTGCGCGGCATGAGGACGGAAGCCCGGCTCATGGCAGACGAGGATTCGGGGGACGATGAGAGCGAGATCGGCTTCAGCGGCAGACTGGAGCAGATTCCGCTCACCGACCTCATCCAGCTCATTTGCTCTGCCAATGTCGATTACCTGGTGGAATTGCAGGGTGAGGAAGGCACCTCCGGGAGCATCTTCGTTGCATCGGGCACCGTGCGGCACGCTGAGCTGGGGGACCTTCAAGGCGAGGATGCCTTTTTCAAGATACACGAATGGAGTCGTGGAGCCTTTGTCGCGCGACTTCATCCCTTCGACGGCGTCATCTCCATCGAAAAACCCACGGACTTCCTGCTCACGGAAGTCATGCGGGCTCAGGACGAACGTTCGGGAGTGGGCGACGACGAGGAAGGCAGTACGGAGACTCTCCTGAAAACCCTTCAGAAGATGAAGATGATCGAGAAGATGCGTCTGGCCACCACGGGCGACCGTGAAGTCAGGAATTACCTGATTCGGGACCCCAGCCGGCTCATTCAGCTCGCGGTCATCAGCAATCCGCGGATTTCCGATACCGAAGTGAGCGCCATCGCCAACTCGAAAAGCGTGGACGAGGAAGTCCTGCGGAGGATCGCCAACAACCGTGAGTGGATAAGGATCTACCAGGTGCGATCGGCGTTGGCCAAGAACCCCAAAACCCCCCTCCCCATCGCCCTGAAGATGGTGCAGACACTCATGGCCCAGGACCTGAAATTGATCGGTCGCAGCAAAACGGTGCCCATCGGCATCGCCCAGGCGGCACAGCGCCTGGCGCGGGAAAAACTCTGAGCCGCGTTCATGAAGAGGAGCGATCTGATGCCCGAGAGAGATCAGGACTTCAATCGAACCGCGGCCATTGTCACGGTCAGCGATCGCGGTTCGCGGGGGGAAAGGGAGGACGCCTCAGGCAAAGCCATTGAGGCCATTCTGACGGATAACGGGTTCGACATCCGCCATCGGGTGATCGTCCCGGACGAAATACCCATCATCGAATCCGTGCTGCGCCGTTTCGCGGACGAGCAGAAGGTGGGGCTGATCGTGACCACCGGCGGGACCGGAGTCAGCCCGCGGGACGTGACTCCCGAAGCCACCCTGGCGGTGCTGGACAGGATTGTGCCCGGCATGGCCGAAGCCATGCGCGCATCGAGCCTTCAGAAAACACCCCATGCCATGATCTCCCGCGCACTGGCGGGTATCCGCGGATGGACTCTCATCGTGAACCTGCCGGGGAGCCCCGGCGGAGCCGTTGAAAACCTCAACGTCCTTCTTCCGGCCCTTCCGCACGCCCTCCAGAAGATTCAGGGGGACATGTCGGACTGCGCCAAAACCTGACTTCGCCGGCAGCGTCGATCAAGAGTCTCCGGATCAGGATTCATCGCCAAATCCCTGCCCCACCGCTGCCCGCTTCATCGAATACTTCTCTTTCAGCTCGTCTTTCTTGCGGAGGTATTCGTTGGTGATTTCGTCGATGACCCCATCCACCTTGAGCACATCCGATTCGACCTCTTCAACGATCCTCAGCTGCTGCTGAACGGACGGCATGCTCTGCCAATCGGCAGCACCCTGCTTGAAGAGAGCATAGACCTCCGCCCCGAGCCCGCTCTGGGCTTTGGCGAGCTTCTTCATGGCGCCGGTCTTCTTCCACTTCCGCCCCTGAATCCTGAGAAACTTCAGAAGACAATACAGATTCGAATAACCATATTGCATGGCATAATAACCAAGCTTTTTCAGGAACTCGACCACCTTACCCAAAAGGTTTTTCATCTCTCACTCCTCGTTTCTGTGTCAAGACGCGTCGGGGCTCACTGACCCGGTTCCGGTGGGCGCGACAAAGCTGTACCCACCCTGCGGCACCGAATGACACCGACGACCTTCGCAGGGTGGGCAGGTCTTTTTGTGCCCACCAGAACTGCAAATGGATTGACGCCCAAATGTACCCGTGGGTGAGTCATTCCCATCACACCCCTTCAGCCAGCCTCCCGGGCAGCTTCTCCCCCAGTGCACGCCGCAGACGATCAGACATTCGCAGGGTGTGCGATCCTTCCCAGTAAACCCTTCGACATCTGGAGCATCGATGAAAATCGGCCACCGTCTCGAAGGTATAGTCGGGAACCAGGCCGAATACCTCCTGGCGATCCACCCCTTCAAGGGGCTCATTGCAGCGTATGCAGCGGCTGAGAAACCTTCCCTCCTCCGCCCGAAGGGGAACCTGCGCATGCAGTTCGCGAATCTGGTCCATGGGCGCGTTTTGATGAAGGCAGATGACGCTGTTTCGTCCACACCAGGATTGGCGTCGTGTCAGAACAAGCCAGCCGGCCCGGGTGTATTCGAGCATTTTCGAATCGTCAAGGGATTCATAACGCGTGTCGTAGCCCAGAATGCGCAGCCATTTTGCCACCTTTCCGAGCATGCTATCAACCACAAAACGCCGTGCTAGAGACCCGTTCCCTTCCATCCTGCATTATCCAGATCGATCCTCCGGAGCCCGCTGGGATAGTTGACCCGGAAAGCCCCCCCCTGAAACTCCTTGACACTCTGAATCTGATCGACCCTCACCTCCAGCCGCCAGTCCTCAGCGGAAAACACCAGACGCTCGGGAACGCTCCGGGCGGCCAGATCAACCGGCGGCTCATAGCGCACGGTGATTTCCTGGGAATTCCCGACAACGCGGATCTCTTTGAGCACGAAGGGACGGGCTCCAAACTCCCAGGTGCTCACCCAGGGCTCGGATGGGTCTTGAGCCTGCACCCGCCACACCGAATCCTTGCTCTCGCTCTTTAAATCTTTAAGGTATTTCCGAGGCACCACGCCGGCAAGGCTGGTGACGAATGTCTCCAAGGGAATGGGAAGGCCGAGGAATTGCCGCATGAGAGTTTCGGCCCGCCCGGCTGTGTAGACGGCTTTCTCCGAAGGAATCCACAGGCTGGCCTGCTCCCTGTCGAACAGGAGCAAGCCGACCGACTGCCCGAAAGGGTTCAAAGCTTCCACGCGGAGCATATCGGGGGGAGCCGCCAGGACCACGGCCCGGATCCGGCGCAACGCTCCCTTGGTGCTTTCACCACTGAAGTGCACGACAGCCTGATAGCCTTCCCACTGCCGGGCACGCTCATCGAGAATCGCCACTCGATCCGAGGGCTGCATCGGTGCAACCCATTGTTCCACACCCACGCGGCGCGCGCAACCCGTCAGGGCAAGGAACGCGAAACCCATGATGAGGGCCATCCCTCGATGAGGCTTCATTGAAGGGTCTCTATCTTCCGCCGGATCTTGTCCGGTTCCGTGTGCTGAAATTCGATGGCCTTCTGATAGGCCTCCACCGCCTGCCTGGTTTTGTCGAGCGCCTTGTAGATGTCGCCCAGGTGCTCATGAATCACCGGATCTCTCGGGACGCGTTTGATGGCCTTCTCAATGGTTTCGAGCGCCTTGCGATGCTGGCCCATCTTGAAATAGACCCAGGCAAGGCTGTCCATGATGTAGCCGTCTTCCGGCTCCTCCTCCAGGGCAGTCTCGATGTACTTCCTGGCTTCGACGAGGTTGATCCCCATTTCGGCGTAGGTGTACCCGATAAAATTCAAGGCGTTGGCGTTCCTCGGCTCAAGGGCAAGAATCTGGTGCATCACATCGACGGCTTCCTGCTTGCGATTGAGCTTATCCAGGATGACGCCTTTCCTGAAGAGCAGATCCCGTTCCTGGGGAGCGATTTCAATCCCCTTGTTCAGGGCCTTGAGGGCATCTTCATACTGCTGCCGCTCCTCCCGCATCACCCCAAGGTAAAGGTAGGCATCCGCGGCATCGGGCTGAGTCTCGATGACGTCCTCCAGCACACGCTCGCCGCTCTCGTAGTCCTTCATATTGGAGAAGAGGAGCGCCAGCCGGATCTGCGCCGTCAGCCAAAGGGGGCTGTTCCGCGAGATCAGCCGAAAGCTCAGGATCGCCTGGTCCGAATCCCCCTGCTCCTCGTAAGTGGATGCCAGGTAGTAGAGCGCCTGGTCGTACTGCGGCTGCTCTTTCAGCAGGTGGGTGAAATCCTGGATGGCCGCCTCATAGTCCTTCTGCTGCAGATGGATGATCCCGACTTTGAGCCGGCTCTCGATGTCTTTGCGGTTCAACCGGAGCAACTGGTCAAACTGCTGCAGGGCCTCGTCGGCTTTGGCCTGGCGCATGTAGAGGTTTCCCAGTCTCGTGTGGGCCTGCACGCTGCTGGGATTGAAAGAGATGATGCGCAGATAGGTCTTCTCCGCCTCCCGGTTCCGGTCCGTCACCTCCTGGATGTAGGCCAGGTCCAGAAGTGCATTCTCGAAAGTGGGGTCGAGAGCCAGCACTTCCTCGTACATGGATTCGGCCTGGTCATAGAATTTGATGTCCAGGAAAACACGCGCCTTGTAGTAAAGGGCAACCGGATTGTCGGGGAGGAGCACACGCAGGCGGTCAAAAACCTCCATGGCCTTGCCGAAGCGCCCTTCCTGGGCGTAGAGCGCACCCAGGAGCAGGTAGGCATTCTCGTTGGATGGGTCCATGGAAATGACGTGCTCGTAGGAATCGATGGCCTTGCGATTCTGACCCAATCCCGCGTAGAGCTGCCCCAGCAGCATGTAGGCCGGCTCGTACTGAGTGTCGTAGGCCGCAGCCTCCTCGGCAAGCTTCAGCGCGGCATCGATCTTGCCCTGCCGCACATAGAGCGTTGCCAGCTCCGTCATGATCAGCGGATTCCTCGGCTCCTTCTTGAGAGCACTGCTGTAGGCATCGACCGCGGGATCGATCTGATTGGCCCTCAACTCGATTTGTGCTACAAGATAATCGTAGTAGCTGTCGGCTCGGGGAAGCTCCCTGGGCGCAGGCATCAATGGGGACCACGTGGGAACCGGATAGGAACGCTCGCCGGTGACTGCGCACCCGCTGAGAATGAGGAAGGCTACCAACCAAAGTGAGGGCAAGTTCATAGTCGACGTAAGGTCATCCTCGTATTCCGTGAGAGAAAAAGATTATTGAAAACAATAAAATAGGTCTAAAATTCACTACCACATTCGCCAGAGGGCGTCAACGTTTTACCCAAGAAGAATTTTAAGTGGTTTTTCACAAAGCGCAACATCGACAAGACCTTTGATGACCTTCAACCGCGAGCCGCAATTCTGTGATGGATGATTACCCGAAACTGCGTGACGGTCTGGAGGCCGCAGCGGTCGAGCACGAGGACCAGAAGATGGTCCTGATCACGGACCGGCTCGGCTTCAGCGAGATGCCGCTGATCATGTCCCCTCTCGCGGCCAGCCTGCTGGAACTGATGGACGGGGAGCACTCATTGCGCGATCTGCAGGCGCACTGCATGCGCGCCACGGGTCAGATGGTCTTCATGGAAGATCTGCAGGGCGTGCTGCACCGGCTGGATGAGAGTCTTTTTCTCGATAATGAGAATTTCAGAAATGTCCTCGGGCAGCGTATGGCGCAGTTTCACGACGATCCCGTTCGCCGTATGAGGTTTGCCGGCTCGGGCTATCCCGCCGAGGCGCCGATTCTGAAAGCCAAGCTGGATTCCTTCTTCTCGCCGGAAACCGGAGGCCCCGGCCTTCCTTTTCAAGCCCCGCCGCAACGCCGTCTCCTGGGGCTGGTGGCCCCCCACATCGACATCAACGCGGGCGGCCCCTGCTTCGCCCATGCGTACAAAGCCCTCTCCGAATCCTTTGCTCCGGACACCTGGGTGATCCTCGGAACCGGGCACGAGCCCATCGAGCACCACTTCGCCCTGACCGCGAAAGACTTCGAAACGCCGCTGGGACTGGTCCAATGTGACCGTGAACTGGCCGAAGAAATGGTAAGGCGGGTACCCCGCGGGATCCGGACCAGCGAGTACAACCATGTGCGGGAGCATTCCGTCGAGTTCCAGGCGGTTTTCCTGGCTCACCTGCAGCCGAAGGCCCGCATCATTCCCATCCTCTGCTCTTTCTCGCTGGAGGATGCCGAAGACGATCGGGACTACATCGATGAGGTTGCGCGGATCCTGGGCGACCTCGCCCAGTGGGGAGGGCGTTCGGTCGGATTCATGGCCAGTGTGGATCTGGCCCACATCGGGCCCAGGTACGGCGACCGCTTTCGCCCCACGAGGATCACCGTTCAGGAGCACCTGGAAGCCGATGCCGGGCTGCTCGACCTGCTGGTGCGATGCGACTCGGACGGATTCATGAAAAACCTCCTGCGGGAGCACAACCGCCGTCGCATCTGCGGCATGGGGCCGCTCTACGTGCTGGCCAGGATTCTGTCAGGAAAAGCGCAGGGTGAGCTGCTGCACCACACCCGGGCCGCGGTCGACCAGGCGGGATCGTTTGTGACCTTTGCCAGCATGGCGCTCTATGCCGCGTGATGTGCTCATATTCCTCGTACGTCATCCCCGCAGGCTTCTGGCGGGGATCCAGACATCTGAACGCCTCTGGATTCCCGCCAGGGACATGCGGGAATGACAATGAATACGATCACTCAATTGTGTGGAGGGGTACTACGTTACCACTTCGGGAGGAAAGGCCACCACCTGGTCGATGTGATCGGCTGAGGCCAGCAGCATGACGAGCCGATCCACTCCGAGCGCAATGCCGGCGCACGGTGTCAGGTGGGAAAGGCTCTCGAGGAATTCCAGCGGGAGGGGGGTGACCGGCCGCCCTCGCCGACGGCGCTCCCGGATGACGGCCTCGAACCGCTCCCGCTGCTCCCGCGGATCCGTCAATTCGCTGAACCCATTGGCCAGCTCCACTCCGGCCCAATAGAGCTCGAACCTCTCGGCAACCGCTGGATCCCGTGGAGAGAGGCGGGCCAGAGCCGCCTGGCTGGCGGGGTAATCCGAAAGAATGCAGGGGGCGGGATATCCGAGTTGAGGCTCGACCTTCTCGACCATGTCCAGGTCGAACCGGTCCTCATCCAGGGGATCGTGCGGCTCCCAACCGGCGAAGCGGGAAAACGCCTCCCTCACGGTGAGATGCTGCCATTCTGCTTCGACATCGAGAAAATGGCCGCCGTGAGACCACCCCGCCAGCCTGCCCGCCGCTCCACACGCAGCCCGGAGCAGCCCGCGGCAGTCCTCCTGGAGGGCCGTGTAATCCGATCCCAGCCGGTACCATTCGAGGAGCGTGAATTCAGGATGATGGCGCCTCCCGTGCTCCCCGGCCCGAAAGACCGGCGTGAACTGGCAGATGCGCTCGTAACCCGCAGCCATCAACCGCTTCATGTAGAGCTCGGGACTGGTGATGAGAAAGCCCGACCCACCGGCGGGAACGGCGTCGATGTGCAGCTCGGGCGCAGGGGCCGCGGTCAGGACAGGGGTCTGGACCTCGAGAAAGCCCTGGCGGTCCAGAAAAGCCCGGAGGGCGCTGATCACCCGGCACCGCATTTCGAGCGCCGGTCGCCTGGCAGCCAGGATTGCCTGTTCGGTCATGATTGCGTCAGGATTTCACGCGTTCGACGTAGTTTCCCGTGCGGGTGTCGAGCTTGAGCAATTCGCCTTCTTCGATGAAGAGGGGAACCTGAACCACGTAGCCGGTCTCCATGGTGACCGGTTTGGTGGCGCCCGCCGCCGTGTCGCCCTTGATGCCCGGGTCCGCCTGGACCACCCGGAGCTCGACGAAATTGGGGAGCGTGATCCCGATGGGACGGCCCTGGTACAACAGGGAGCTCACGGCGAGGTTCTCGGTGAGAAAGTTCACGGCGTCGCCCACCTGGTCCTGGGAGAGCTCATACTGCTCGTAGGTCGTGTTGTTCATGAAATGGAAAGCATCCCCCTGCCGGTAGAGGAATTGCATTTCCTGCTCCTCCAGGTCGGCGGCGGTGAACTTGTCGCCCGAGCGGTAGGTGCGGTCGAACTGGGTCCCGTTGATCATGTTTCTCAGGCGGCAGCGGTAGAGCGCCTGTCCCTTCCCGGGTTTCGAGAATTCGAAATCAACGATGAGATAAGGATCCCCGTCGATTTCCAGCTTGAGGCCCTTGCGAAGCTCACCGGCGGTGAGTGTCGATCCCATATGCGTTTCCTTTCTTTAGGTTGATCGTTCAAGTCAAATTGCGTATTTTAATAGCAAATGCAGCAGGCGGTCAACACAGTTTGGTCTAAAGATTCCCGCATCCGAATATCTGCCCGCTGTACTGACGCGGATCGTTCCTGAACCGCCGGGACCCGGCCCCCCGGGCTGTTCCGATGAAATCATCAACCCAAAGTGAGGAGGGAGAGGCAATGAGTGAGATTGTCGGCGTAAAGGCTAGAGAGATCCTGGATTCGCGCGGCAACCCGACGGTGGAGTGCGAAGTTCTTCTGGCGTCAGGGTACAGCGGCACGGCAGCCGTGCCGTCCGGCGCCTCGACGGGCTCGCGTGAAGCGCTGGAGCTGCGCGACGGGGATTCCAGGCGCTATCTCGGCAAGGGTGTGCTGAAAGCCGTCCACAACGTGAATGAAGAAATCGGGCCCAAGATCCTGGGCTTCGAATCGCGCGACCAGGTGGCCCTGGACCGTTTCATGATCGAGCTCGACGGCACGGAGAACAAGGCCAAGCTCGGCGCCAACGCCATCCTGGCCGTGAGCATGGCGGCGGCCAAGGCATCGGCTGCCGAGTGTGAGCTCCCGCTCTATCGCTACCTGGGAGGCGCGGCCACCTGCCTGCTGCCGGTCCCTCTCATGAATGTTGTCAATGGAGGCGCCCACGCAGACAACAACCTGGACATCCAGGAGTTCATGATCGTCCCGGCCGGGGCTCCCACCTTCCGTGAAGCCCTGCGCATGGGAGCCGAAACCTTCCACAGCCTCAAGAAGGTCCTGAAGTCCAAGGGACTGAACACGGCCGTCGGCGACGAGGGCGGCTTTGCCCCGAACCTGCGATCCAACGAAGAGGCCATGGGAGTCCTCATGCAGGCCATCGAGGCGGCGGGCTACAGACCGGGTGAGGACATCTACATCGCGTTGGATGCCGCTGCGAGCGAATTCTATGAGAACGGCTCCTACAAACTGGCCGCCGAGGAAAAGCCTCAGAAAAACTCCGATGAGCTGGTCGCGTACTTCGAGAGCTGGGCCGGCAAGTATCCTCTCATCTCCCTGGAGGACGGCATGGCCGAGGGCGACTGGCCCGGCTGGAAGACCATGACTCAACGAATGGGCGGCAAGGTGCAGATCGTCGGAGACGATGTCTTTGTGACCAACACGAAGATCCTGGCCAAAGGCATTGCTGAGGGTGTGGCCAATTCCATTCTCATCAAGCTGAACCAGATCGGCACCGTGACGGAGACCATCGAGGCCGTGCAGATGGCCGTGAAAGCTGGTTATACCGCAGTGATTTCACACAGATCCGGCGAGACGGAAGACGTCACCATCGCCGACCTGGCCGTGGCCACCGGCGCCGGGCAGATCAAGACCGGCTCCCTGTCCAGGACCGACCGGGTGGCCAAGTACAACCAGCTCCTCCGCATCGAGGAAGAGCTCGGCAGCGCAGCCTGCTACGCCGGACTCAAGGCCTTCAAGCGGGGCTAATGCGTCGAACTTCTCCTTGACACGGTCTCCGTTTTTATTTAGGAATAGAGGACTTAATCAACGAGGCGGCATACCCAAGTGGTAAGGGAGCGGTCTGCAAAACCGTTATTCACCAGTTCGAGTCTGGTTGCCGCCTCCAGGAAATTCAAGGGGTTAGCTGAAGAGGCTAGCCCCTTTTCATTTGCTGGTTGCGGATGGTTGCATCGACGGAGGTGATTCCGTCTCATTCAGCTTTCTGTAGTATTCGATGCTCTGCCACCGCAGCCTGATTGAATCTTCGATCTTCATCCCCGTCCGCAAACTGCATGGAACCAGCGAGCAGAGCGGTGTCCGGGGTGCTCGACACAGGCTGGTAGACTCCCGGGTGGCACCGAGGTTTCGGCCCGTGGCCTCCTCTGGCCCAGGGAATCGGGTACGGTGTCCCTGGGTTAGGGCTCTTCCATCTGCACGCGGAGTTGTTTCTTGTATTGGCAGGTCACATTGGCCATAATGAGAACCG
>JBFYYO010000110.1:0-11621 GCA_041310025.1 Syntrophobacterales bacterium | reverse complement strand
CAGGAGCACCCCTTCAAAGCCGAGGCGCCGTCGCAGCCAGTCGGAGCAGAGTGCGGGCGACAGAGTCGCCGGCCACTGACTGTCGACGGTGGGATAGAGCGAATGGGAAGTCATGACGCAGTGGACCCCAGCTGAAACGGCTTCGCGAAACGGAGCCAGGTCTTTCTCCATCGATGCGAGATGGTTCCAGTGAATGACGGGAGCGTAGTGGTGGGGGTCGAGCTCAGCATGACCCAGCCCCGGGAAATGCTTGGCCGTGGCTGAGACTCCTTCGCTCTGGAGCGCTTTGATCCAGACGCGTCCGAGCTCGGCGACGCGCTGCGGGTCGGACCCCAGGCATCGCTCTTCCATGAAATGTCCTGCATGATCGTCGGGAAGCACATCCAGAACCGGAGCGAGATTGAGATGGATGCCCAGATCTTTGAGCTCCCGGGCGGCGGAGACGCCCGAAGCCCAGATGAGCTCGGGCCCTTCGCGGCCCAGTGTCCTGGCTGAGGGCAGCCCGGTGAAGGGGGGCGAAGCGAGCCGCTGAACCGGTCCTCCCTCCTGGTCGATGGCCAGCAGGATGGGGCGGCCAAGGTACCGCATGGCGCAGTCCTGCGCGGAGCGTATCAGCCGTTTGAGCTGTTCGGGATTCTCGACATTACGTCTGAAGAGGACGGCGCCTCCGACAAAATGGTCGCGAATGAGCCCCCCGAGCTCCTCCTCAAATCGTAAGCCTCTGAAACCCACCATCAGGTGAAGCCCGGCCCGTCTTTTTGTTTCCGCCGAAATGCCCAATGTTCACCTCTGATTGAGTGTGCGGTTGAAGCGTTCTCCCCTCAGCCGATGTGGGTCAGTGCATCGACAATCTTGATCCTTGTGGCTCTCCAGACCGGGAACAGGGCTGCGAGCAGGCCGATTAACCCGCAGATGGCCGACGCCAGCAGAAGCGTCTTTCCTTGAATGTGAAAGACGGGAAGAATGGCTCCCAGTTTCTGGGAAAAGAGATGGGCTGCGGGAAATGAAAGCCCGATGCCAAGGACTCCCCCCAGGAGTGCCAGCGTGAGGGACTCGCCCGCGATGAGCTTCGCGAGGAACCAGTTGCCGAACCCAAGGGTCTTCAGCGTCGCATACTCGGACATGCGCTCGCGGGCTGTCATCGCCATGGTGTTGGCCAGGATGACCAGAATGACCGCAATGACGACGAAAGACACGACGCGGATGGCTACCACAAGCGCCTCCGTCATGGCCACAAAACCCATCTGAAATGCTCTTTCCGTCTCGGTCAGGGTTTCGGCCAGGGAGTTGCCGAAAAGGCTGTCCACGTTCTTGGAGACGGCCCCTGCATTCTGGGGAATCGCAATCTGGATGACATACCAGCCCACCTGGCCACTCGGCATGGGGGTCTTTTTCAACGCCTCATCCAGGTAGTCCCAGCGAAACAGCATCTGGGTCTCATCCGTTGCCCGGGCCGCTCCCCGGTAGACTCCGACCAGGACGAACCGCCATTCGCCGGGATAGATGTTTCCGGTCAGGGTGATGGTGTCTCCCAGTTGCCAGCCGTACTGGCTGATGAGCTTCTCTCCCACGATGCATCCATTGCGCTGCGTCCAGAAGGCCTTGAGCTGATCGGGCGGGATGATGAACTCGGGGTACAAATCGAAGTAATTCGAGGGGCCGACGGCCATACGCGGAAAGAAATGGCGCTCATCGATGTACACACCGCCGAACCAGTTGGCATAGGCCACCTGCTTCACCTCCGGCACCTGCAGAATGCGCTGGCGATAGGTGATGGGCAGGGTGAAGATCAGGGATACCGCGTTCCGACTGATCAGCCGGTTGGGAGAAGCGGCAGCCACTCCACCGTACCAGGCCTCCACGGTGGTCCGCAGCAGACAAAAAGCCAGGATCGCCACGGCCATCCCCACCACCGTGAGGAAGGTTCGAAGTCGATGACGCAGGCTGTTTCGGATGATCATCTTCAGCAGTTCCACAAAGCCCTCATCGCCCAGCCGGAAGGCACCGGCAACGACCTGTGCCCTGACCCCAGGGCTCCCCCGGGGAGCGGCAAGCCCGGGGTGTATCGGTGTCGACGGAGCGCTCAGAAAGCATTCAGGCTGTTCAAAACTCCTTTGTCCAGGTGATGAATGGTGCGTGCGCGTTCTGCGGCCTTGGGATCGTGGGTCACCATGATGACGGTCTTTCCGGAGTCGCGATTGAGCTGCTCGATCAGGTCCAGGACATCCGCCGCGGATTGCTTGTCCAGGTCCCCGGTGGGCTCGTCGGCCATGATGAGGAGCGGGTCCGCGACAATGGCGCGCGCAATGGCCACCCGCTGCTGCTGTCCTCCGGAAAGCTCTCTCGGGGTGTGATGGAGGCGGTCGCTCAGCCCCACGAGCTCAAGGGCCAGGAGGGCATGCTCCCGCCTCTCCCGGCGACTGAGCCGGTGAAGCAGGAGCGGCAGTTCGACATTCTCGAGGGCCGTCAGGACGGGCATCAGGTTGTAAAATTGAAAGATGAAACCGATGTGATTGGCTCGCCAGTGAGCCATTTCAGCCTCGTCGAGCTCCATGAGGTCCGAGGAGGCAACGGTCAGCCGGCCGGAGTCGGGTCGGTCGATTCCTGCGATCAGGTTGAGGAGTGTCGTCTTGCCGGATCCTGATGGGCCCATCAAGGCGACATAGCTTCCCCCTGAGATGGACAGGTTGATGCCTCGCAGCACCGGGACCTCCTGGTTTCCCCGACGATAGGATTTGAAGATTTCTTCGAGCTCGACGATGTTTTCAATTTGATGGTCTTGTGGAGCCACGGTCTACTCCGGCAGGGATAACCGGGAGCCGTCCTTGAGCTCCCGAGGGGGTTTGAGAACGACCCGGTCCCCCACCTTCCACGAACCGTCCAGACGGATGTAATCGCCCGCAGCCTTCGGCTCGGTCAAAGGAGTCCAGCTTGCCTGCATCCCGTCCACCAGAAACATCCCGTCCCGCCCATTGCGCTGGGTCACTGCATCGCGGTGAACGGCGACGAAAGGCTGTTTTTCATGATCCTCCAGTCGCCGGGACAGGAAGGACACGCGAGCGCTCATCTCCGGGAGGACGCGAGGGTCCAGCTGGTCGAACTGAACCTTGACGAGAACCGTGCCGCGGGTGCGATCCGCCGTGGGGACGATGGTCTGGACCGTGCCGGAAAGACGCGTTTCAGACAGCGCATCCAGCTGGATTTCGCAGGGCTGCCCCTCGCGCACCTTGGGCAGGGAAATCTCCGAGACGTCCGTCTCGACCATGAGGGAAGTCAGGTCGGCCATCGTCACGACGGCCGCCTTGGTGTTGACAGAGGACCCGAAGGGGGCCACCACTTCGCCCACATCCGCATCCTTGGTGAGCACGACCCCATCGAAGGGCGCCCGGATCACCGTGTACTCAATGAGGACCGAGGCCCGTTTGAGGCCTGCCTCAAGCGCCTCGATGCTGGCTTCAGCCGATTCCGTGACGGCTCTGGACCTCTGGAACTGATCGCGGGCATTCTCGTAGTCCGCCTTGGCCACCGCCCTCTGCTCCCAAAGATTTCTCAGCCTCGTGTATTGGCGTTCGGCGATACCGGCGTCGGTTTCGGCACGGACTCTGTCGGCGCGCGCTGCGTTGAGCTGGGCCTGGATCTGATCCCTCTCGGCCCTGAGATCATCGTTTTCAAGCCGGGCCAGGATATCCCCTTCCTTGACCCGGCTTCCTTCACGGACTGCAAGAAAGTCCAGGCGGCCCGTACCCTTGGAAGCCACCGCAGCACGACGCTGAGCGACCACGTATCCGCTTGCGTTGAAATCGGTGACCACCTGGGAGGGGTAGACCCAGTTCACCGAGACCACTTCCACCGAGGTTGCCCTGCTGAGCAGACCTTCATTGTACAGCCAATAGACCCCTATCACTGCGGCACAAAGGAGGATGAGCCCGGCTCCGTAGGTGCCAAACCTCCTGAGGACAGGGCGCTTCGCTGCCGTTCGCTGAATCTTCAACTGGGAGATCTTATCGGTATCCATCAGGCCCTGATGTCCCCTCGATCGCTGTCACGCTGCCTCATTTCCCCCCACACCCCGGCAAAGAGCTCCAGGGTCAGACCGGCTTCTAAACCGGGCATCCCTGAAAAGTCAACACGCCGTCGATGCCCGGATGATGCCCCGACAGCCGCAAAATCCTGAAGCCCCTCTGAGTTTCCGGACAGGACTGCACCTCACGGCCATCGATACATAGAAAAAATGTTGAAAGCTCCCGGCATCGGGGAGAGAGTGCTCAGCGGACGCTGAAGGTCACCGGGGGAGTCTCCAAAGCTTCTGAGGATTCGTTCAACCACACGCGTGCCAGGGCCGTGTGAGACCCCCTCTGCACGATCCATGGGAAGCGGCATGAGCCCGGCCCGGTTGTCCCTGCGACGACCCCATCCACGATCCATTCGACCCTTGTGGAAGGCAACCCTCTGGGGAGCATCAAGGAGAAGGCCTCGAGGCTGTCCGGCACCCGTGGATCCATGGCCAGCTCAAGACCCGTTGGGGGTTGTATCAATTCAACGGATTGAATGGCCGAAGCCCGGTCTGATCCCCATGCGGTGTATTCACTGTCGAGATCATGGCGCAGCTCGCATCTTTCAGCAGGCTCCGAGCCTGGGACGAATAGCTCGTTCGTCACCGGGCATCGATGGCCTGGCCGTCGTCCGCTCGTCTGGCAAATCTCCATCCGAGCGAGGTGCGAGCTGATGGGGATCCCTTTCGGCTCCGCATTGCTGTTGAGCTCCGAGAAGACGGCCCTCAGAACAAGCCCGGGTCCTGTGGTTCCAGTCAATCCGCGGGTTGGCGTCCGGTCGAGGTTGCCCATCCAGACTCCTGCCACGTGACTCTGGGAGAAGCCGATAGCCCAGGTGTCCCGATGGTCGCTGGAGGTCCCGGTTTTGACGGCGGTTTGCACGGGAAGGCTCAGGAGATTCCCCTCTCCGAACTCGAGCCGACGGGCCTGGGGGTCGGAGAGGATGTGGGCCAGGAGGGAGGCCACGGCTTCGGGAATGACTTGTCGCACACGCTCCCCCCCGGTATCCGCAGAAACGCTCCACCCCAGGGGCAGGAAACGTCCGCCCCGGGCCAGACAGGCGTAGGCCTGGACCAGTTCCAGAAGGCAGACTTCCCCGTCTCCCAAAGCCAATCCATGGCCGTAGAAATCCGGGGACTGATCCAGGCTCTCAAAGCCAAGCTCTCGAAGTCGAACAAGAAACGGGCGAGTCCCCGTGAATTGAATGGTGCGCACCGCCGGGATGTTCAGCGAGTTTCCCAAAGCCTCTCTCAAACGCAGAGGGCCGTAGTGCATGCGGCTGTAGTTGCGGTACATGTGAAGCCCGGACCTCAGGGGCTCGGAAAGAGGTGAGTCGTCCAGAAGCGTTGCCGCAGTCCAGCCCTTCTCGAGAGCCAGTGAGTAAAGGAAAGGTTTCAGGGTTGAGCCGGGTTGCCGTGGCAGAGTGACGGCATCAATCCATGAGCCCGGCTTCGATTCGCCCATGCCGCCGCCGTTGACCCAGGCCAGGATCTCGTTGGTCCGGTGGTCGGCCACCAGAATGGCTCCATCCGCAGTATCCATCCCGGCAAGATCTCTCAGAGTGCTTTCCAGCATCCTTTGAAGCCGCTCCTGAAGCACGGAATCCAGGCTTGTGGTCAGGGTTGCGTCCTCTGAGTCGTTCGGCCATGGACCAGCCAAAACATGCCTCACGAAATGGCCGGCGTCTGCGGCCAACTGCCCCTGCTTGAGCGCCATGGGTGCGGTCCGGGCCAGTTCGAGCTCTCGATCCGCTATCAAACCCTCCCGAGCCAGTCGATGACTCATCCTTTCCAGGCTCTGGTTCAGCGCCGTCGGATTTCCAAGGAGGTCCATGCGGCCGGGAGAGCGAACCAGGACGACCAGGGCGAGCACCTCCCGCTGATTCAGGAGATCGAGGTCTCGGTCGAAGTAAAGTCGCGCGGCCTGGGCGATGCCTCTGCGCTGCCGGGCGTAGGGAACCTGGTTGAGATAGAATTCCAGAATCTCGGCCTTCGAGAATCTGGCTTCCAGGGAGCAGGCCTCGAACCCCTCGATCCATCGAGACCAGATCGTTCGCGGGCGCGGATGGAGCATACGGGTCACCTGCTCCGAAATGGTGCTCGCACCCCGTACCACCCGGCCGGCTGCAATGTTCTGGAGCAAGGCATGGAAGCGAGCCCGCCCGTCGACGCCATGATGAATCGGGAAACGTCTGTCCTCGGAAAGGACGAAGGCCTGCTGAAGGAGAGGGGGGATTCGATGCAGGGGAACCTGCTCGTGGACGTTCCAGCGATTCCGATAGGTGATGGAAAGGGGGATTCCCTGGCGGTCCAGGACTCGGGGGTGAACGCTCTCCAAGGTCTCGGCCTTCAGAGAGTCAGGAAAGGGGCGAATATCCCTGATGGTCTTCCACGCCACCACCCCTGAGGTCAGCGCAAAGACCAGGCCCAGCAGACAACCTGTCCTGGCAAGCCTCTTTCTCACCTTGACCCATCCGACTCGAGGGGCGGCCCTTATTCCTCTTGCTTTGAATTCGAGCTGAAGATCTCCGGTTTGAGATCGGGCACCCGGGCCCCAACCAGGGTGTCCTTCAGCGTCCAGAAAACGCTTCGAAACTGCTGGTCGAAATTGCTCGGCGAGACCCTTCCCAGTTCGATGAACTTGATCACGATCTCTTTGCTCATGCGCAGGATTTTTTCATCGTCCGGATTCATCACGTCCTCGATCTCCGGCAGGTCCAAATCAGAAAAAGCCTCTGCTGGTTGGAGGGTTGGCCATTGCGGTCAAGCAGAGGCTTTTTGGGTGGTGATTGAAATACCCCGGAAGGCATCTCGGTTACCCACTCGAACACTAACACGAATGCGGCTGGAGGGACAAACGAAAAGACGGGCATGTGAGATGGATTGAAGGGCGAGGGAGAAGTTTACGTCCGATTGGAGATTTTTTACGAGAACCCCACATTTAAATTTGACAAAGCATTTTGGAGGGTGATAGATAGGCCCAGGTGGGAATATGTGGAGATTTGGGGGAAAAAGTGGCGATTCTGACCAAGCCCTACTTCAGAGGACAGTCGATCCATCGCCTCGATGCCAAAGGGCGACTCCGCGTTCCCACGAAATTTCGCGAGGTCTTGCAGAAGAACTATACGGATGCCCTCATCATCACCCAATGGGGCCCATGTCTGGTCGCATTTCCCCCGGAGCTCTGGGGCCAGATCGAAGAGAAGGCAGCGAGTTTCTCGCTGGTTGATCCCAAGCAACAGAACTTCAAGCGATACTTCATTTCCAGTGCCGAGGAATGCCCCTTCGACAACCAGGGGCGAGTCCTGATCCCTCCCGTTTTGAGAGATCACGCAGGGTTGGGTCAGGAAGTCTTCCTGGCCGGCACCCTCAATTGCTTTGAAATCTGGGACAAGGGTCGGTGGGACAAGCAGATGGAACTGAATCGCGAAAACCACCAGGAAATCATGGAAACCATGGCGACAATGGGCCTCTGACCCTATGAAAACAAAGCCCTCCCCAACTCACATACCGGTCATGCGCCATGTGGTGGCTCACATGCTCCAGTGCCAGCCTGAGGGGCGATACGTCGACGGAACGCTGGGGGGAGGGGGCTACACAGAGGCCCTCCTGGAGGCCAGCGCCCCCGGTGGCCGTGTACTCGCCATCGATTGGGACCAGGGTGCCATCGAACGGGCTCGAAGCCGATTCGAATCCCAGGGGTCGCGACTCACTCTGCACAGGGCCAATTTCGCGACCATCGGGGATGTTCTCCGTGAGGCGGACTGGCCGAGGGTGGATGGGGCTGTCCTGGACCTGGGCATCTCCAGCTTCCAGCTGGACGATCCGGCTCGCGGGTTCAGCTTCCAGGCCGATGGACCTTTGGATATGAGGATGGATCTTACTCTCCCCAGGACGGCAGCCGATCTGGTCAATCTGCTTCCCGAAAGGGATCTGGCGAAGCTGATCACCGACCTGGGTGAAGAGAGGTGGGCTCGGCGCATCGCTCACGCCATCGTCACTCAGAGGAAGTCGATCCCCTTTGAGAGGACGGTCCAGCTGGCGGAGCTGGTTCATATGGTGGTGCCCAAGACGGCGGATTCGAGGCGCATTCACCCGGCCACAAGGACTTTCCAGGCCCTCCGCATTGCCGTCAACCGGGAGCTCGATTCCCTGAAGCAGTTCCTCGACGACATCATCCAATGGCTGGCGCCCGGCGGGAGGCTGGTCATCGTTGCCTTCCATTCGCTGGAAGACAGAATGGTCAAGGAGCATTTCAAACTGTGGGCAAAAACCTGCAGGTGCCCGCGGAACGTGCCAGCGTGCACCTGTGAAGGCCCCGTTGTGCGGTTGCTGACCAAGCGCGCATTGAAGCCATCCGAGCAGGAGATCGCCCAGAACCCGCGAGCTCGAAGCGCCCGATTGCGCGCCATTGAGAAGCTGCCTGATTCTTCAGCCTGATCGTTTTGCTCATGAGAACCTGATCGGCACGGACCTCAAGCGCGAGGGGTGCGGAGGAAGAAGCGAGAGGCGCCATGACCCGTCCGAAGTCAGAAGACAAGCATCAGCAAGGGCACCGCAGAAGCCCATTCGGGGCTCTGACTGGATGGATCGTGGTGACGTCTGTTCTGGGTGTCACCTTCGTCGGTGGGGCGATTTTCTATGTCTGGCTGTACATGCAGCAGATTCAAAATGGATACCGTCTGGCCAAGCTCTACGAACAGCACGAGGCTCTCCTGGCCATCGAGCGCAAGCTTCGTCTGGAGAGGTGTCGATTTCAGGATCCCAATCAGCTGGAGGATCTCGGACGAAACCGGTTTGGGTTGGGGCCTCCCAGGCAGGACCAGAAGATTCTCGTGAGGTGATGGACGAGGAGAGGAGGAGGGGCGAGCCATGAGGGAGCATAAATCCAAAAACCTGCTGAACACGCGTTTCTGGTTCTGCAATGGCCTGTTCACTCTCATCACCCTGCTGGGCTTCGGCATGGTCCTGGCGAAGTCGTTTCGGCTTCAGGTTCTGGAGCACCAGGTATGGGTGGAGCGCAAGCGGGCTCAGACGGAGACCAGCTTCCAGGTCCCGGCATACCGCGGCAGCATCTACGACCGTCAGGGGCGCCTCCTATCCTATTCGGTTCCCCAGTTTTCGCTCACTGCCAATTGCCAGCAGATCAAAAACCATCAGATGCTCGCGACCAAGCTGGCTCCCATCTTGTCCCTCCCGCGACATACGCTTCACAAGAAGTTGAGCTCGGGCCGACGCTTCGTTCTTCTCAAACGCCATCTCAGCGATCAGCAGGCCGTGGCCGTTTCCAGCCTCAAGGCGGATGGTTTGACGATGATCACCGAGTACAAGCGGTTTTACCCGCATCGACAGGTCGGCGGGCACGTGGTGGGATTCGTGGACACGGAAGGCATTGGGCTGGAAGGCATAGAAAAGTCCTTTGATAAGCTGCTTCGGCAGGATCCGACCACGGTGGGGCGCTTTCGGGATGGAATTCGAAAGAGCCTGTGGCTGGATTCGGAACCGCCTCCAGAGCCCGTCGAGAGCTATGGAATCAAGCTCTCCATGGACGCCTTCATCCAGTATGTGGCCGAATTTGAGCTGGACAAGGGCATCCAACAGTATCATGCCCGGTCCGGGGAAGTCGTGGTGATGGATGCCAGGACCTCAGACGTTCTGGCCATGGCCAACTGGCCCACCTTTGATCCCAACCTGACGGATAAAAGAAACCCTGACCTGTACCGGAATCGAACCATTACAGACTATTTCGAGCCCGGGTCCACCTTCAAGGTGTTCCTCGTGAGCGCCGCGCTCCAGGAAGGAACGATCCGGGAGAAGGACAAGGTCTTCTGCGAGAATGGCCGGTGTGTTCTGGCTGGTCATACCATCAATGACGTGCATCCGTACGGGTGGCTGACGGTGCCGGACGTCATCAAGCATTCGAGCAACATCGCGGCGAGCAAAATGGCCCTCCAGCTGGGGAGCGAGCGTTATCACCGGTACATCAAGGCGTTCGGATTCGGAGAACCGACGGGAGTCCAGCTGCCGGGGGAGGCGAAGGGTCAGGTTCGGCCATGGAAGAAATGGCGTCCCATTGATCTCGCGACGACGGGCTTTGGCCAAAGTATAGGCGTGACGGCCCTGCAGCTGAGCCAGGGCATTGCCTGCCTCACCAACGGGGGCCAGTGGGTGGCCCCCGAGATCGCGCTTGAAATTGTGGATGCCGACGGCCAGACGGTGAAGGTTGCGGAGCGTGAGCCGGGGAGACGGGTCATCGACAAGCGGATCGCCAGCGTCGTGCGCGACATGATGAAAGGGGTGACTCAGGAAGGCGGCACCGGCGTCAATGCCGCTCCCGATGGCTACACCGCCGCCGGCAAAACGGGCACCGCTCAGATGCTGGACCCAGAAACCAAACGGTATGCGTCCAACAAGTTCACCTCGGTCTTCACCGGCTTCGTGCCTGCTGAAGACCCTCGACTGGTCATCACGGTCGCCATCCGTGAGCCCCATGGGGCCATCTACGGGGGAGTCGTAGCGGCACCCGTCTTCCGGAATATAGCGGCAAAGGTCCTGCCCTACCTGGGTGTCTCTCCTTCCTACAAGGGGACGGATCCCCCGGTGCATTTCCGGCTTGCCAGCGCGGCTTCCTGTGAAGTGGTGAAGCCTGTCATCCGGGTTGCTCAGGACAACACAGCGGAATCCTCGTCAACGATGCCGGATCTCGGTGGCATGAGCCTCAAGCAGGCGCTCCAGCGGGTTTGTTCTCTGGGACTTCAACCCCGCATCATCGGCAACGGGCGAGTTGTGAGCCAGACTCCTGAACCAGGATCTTCCCTGAATCCCGATACGACCGTCGAAATCGTCTTGAAGGATGGCACCTAGAGGGAGCGATGCCTTGCCCACGGACAAAGCGACCAAAAACCTGCAGGAGCTGTTGACGGGTCTCGAAGTCCTGGACCACGTGGGGCACCTGGACACTCGTGTCGGGGGAATCGCCTGCGACAGCCGCAAGGTCGTGGAAGGGGATCTGTTCGTCGCAATCCGCGGGACGCGCCAGGATGGCGGGCTTTTCATTGAAGATGCCGTGAAAAGAGGGGCGGTGGCCATCGTGAGCGAAGCTGCTCCGCCACCGGCGTCGGGAATCGCCCGGGTCCAGGTACCGGACAGCCGGGTGGCGCTGGCCGGCCTGGCAGTGCACTTCTTCGATCACCCATCCGACCGGATGCGGGTCATCGGCATCACGGGCACCAACGGTAAGACGACCACCAGTCTGCTCATCGAATCCATTCTGAGAAAGGCCGGGAATACGGTGGGGGTTCTGGGGACCCTTGCGTATCGATGGAAGGGCCGGGTCCTCAAGGCTCCCATGACCACGCCAGAATCCCTGGACCTGCAGAGACTTCTGCATGAAATGCTTCAGGCGGGGGTAACGCATGTGGCGATGGAGGTCTCCTCTCACGCCCTGGCACTGGGGAGGGTCATGGGCTGCAGCTTCGCAGCCGGTGTGTTCACAAACCTGTCGCATTCGCAATATCCCTGATCTTATGGATATTGGCCGCATGGCCAGTGTGCTGACCGCCTTGGGCTT
>JBFYYO010000109.1:0-11689 GCA_041310025.1 Syntrophobacterales bacterium | reverse complement strand
ACGGTTTACGGAGCGATGAGTCATGGCGAAGACAGCCAGAATTGAGGTGAATGATCGAAATCCCGTCGCATCGCTGCAGGGTTTTCTCAGACAGCTGCTGGAGCAGACCGCTATCAGCGGGGTCATGGTGGCGGAGCACCTCCCCGTCAACGGGGCCGTCATGCCGGCCCTGGTCACCGACCCGGAGCGGCTCGCGGAAGCCGATCCCCTGGCTCCGGTCTTTCCCATCAATGCCTCCAAGGTTTTGTCCAAACTGACGCGCAAGCCCGTGGGCGAGAAGATCGCCGCAGTCATGCGGCCCTGTGAGATTCGAGCCTTCGTCGAGCTGGTCAAGCTCAAACAGGGAAGCCTGGACGACGTGACGCTCATCGGAGTGGACTGTTACGGCGCCTACGGGAACATCGATTATCGGCGCTTTGCAGGCCTGAGCGCTCCCCAGCCCACCCTCTCGTTTTACGAGAACCTGACCTCCGGCAGGGGAACCGCATTGGACGATTTCGACATCTCCCCGGCGTGCAAGGCCTGCGAGCATCCCATCCCGGAGAACGCGGACATCCTCATCGGGCTGATGGGAATCGATTTCAACAGCGCACTCCTGGTCCAGGCGCAGACGGAGAAAGGGGAGGAGATCCTCGACCTCCTGGGCCTGCCTCCGTTTGATGTTGCTCCGTCAAGGCAGAAAGCCATCTCCGACCTCATCGCCGAGCGCACGACTTACCGGGACGCCATGTTCCAGCGGACGAGCGCGGCCACGGCGGACCTCGAACGGCTCATGAGCTACCTGGGCAACTGCGTCAACTGCTACAACTGCCGGGTGGCCTGCCCGGTTTGCTACTGCAAGGAGTGCGTGTTCGTGACCGACGTGTTCGATCACGAGCCGTCTCAGTACCTCCGTTGGGCCAAGCAGAAGGGCATGGTCAAGCTGCCGACCGACACGGTCTTCTTCCACATCACGCGCCTGGCCCACATGAGCACTGCCTGCATCGGCTGCGGCCAGTGCTCCAACGCCTGCCCCAACGAAATCCCGGTCATGGAGCTGTTCCGCACCATCGCCCATGCGACCCAGAAGGTTTTCGACTACGAGGCGGGCCGCAGCGTGGACGATGAGCCTCCGCTTTCCACCTTCCGTGAAAAGGAGTTTTCCGAGGTCACGGGAGGGAAGGATTAGAACGGAGGTCGGAGGTCGGAGGTCGGAGGTCGGAGGTCGGATAACGGGCGCCCTCCTCCGGCGCTGGCAGGCCAGAAACGCCCAAGCGGGGAGACTCGGATCTCGCTGCGAGAGGCTCCAAACCCGAAACTAGAAACTAGAAACTAGAAACTAGAAACTAGAAACTAGAAACTAGAGACTAGAAACTAGAGACTAGAGACTAGAGACTAGAGACTGACGCACAGGGATCGCATATGAAAAAGATCGGTTCAGCTTTAGTGGTCGGAGCCGGGATCAGCGGCATACGGTCCGCCCTCGACCTGGCGGAGACAGGCTACCAGGTGACCCTGATCGACCGGGCCCCCAACATCGGCGGGACGCTTCGACAGCTGGACTACCAGTTCCCCACGGACCATTGCGGCATGTGCAAGATGCTGCCGCTCACCGAGAGGGATCAGGCCTCCCAGTTCTGTCTGCGCAAGGGGCTCTTCCACGACAACATCGACATCCTGCTCTCGACGGAGCTGGTGGGGATGGAGGGCGATCCCGGGAAGTACAAGGTCAGGCTCCGCCGGAAGCCCACTTTTGTGGACCCCGAGCGCTGCATCGGCTGCGGCGAATGCTCGCGCGTCTGTCCCGTGGAGGTTCCGGACGAGCTCAACGCGGGGCTCTCCATGCGCAAGGCGGCTTACCTGCCGGTGCCGCACAATATCCCCAACCATTACATCGTGGACGCCGCGGCCTGCACCCGGTGCGGCGAGTGCGAGAAGATCTGCCCCACCCAGGCTATCGACCTGGGCACGAGGGCTCGCTCGGAATTCCCCATTCTGGTGGTGGACGACGAGTTCGTCGTGCGGGATTCCATCAAGGAATGGCTCACGCTTGAAGGCTACAGCGTGGACATGGCCGAATCGGGCTTCGAGGCTGTCGAGAAGCTCGCGCATCGGGCGTATGGGCTCCTGCTCGTGGATATCAAAATGCCCGGCATGGATGGCGTCGAAGTCCTCAAACGCGCCAAGGAGATGATCCCGGACATCCCGGTGGTCATGATGACGGCCTATGCCACGGTCGAGACGGCCGTCGAAGCCATGAAGGTGGGGGCCCGGGACTACCTCATGAAGCCCTTCGACCCGGAGGCCATGGTTGCCCAGGTCGGCCGGATCTACGAGGAATCGCGGCCTTCTCCCGAGCGGGAGATCGAGGTGGGGGCTGTCATCCTGGCGGCGGGATTCGCCGCATTCGACCCCCGCGACGGCCTGAACACCTACGAGTATGGCGTGCTGCCCGGCGTGGTGACCAGCATCGAATTCGAACGGCTCGTCAGCGGGACCGGTCCCAGCGGAGGCCGGCTGCTCCGCCCCGGCGACGGGAGAGAAGTCCGTCGCATCGCCTGGCTCCAGTGCGTGGGATCGCGAAATCTGAGCGTGGATGCGGATTACTGCTCTTCGGCGTGCTGCATGTATTCCATCAAGGAGGCCGTGCTGACGCGGGAGCGCAGCAACGGCTCCGTGGATGCAGCCATTTTCTACATGGACATGCGCACCTTCGGCAAGGACTTCCAGCGCTACCGTGACACAGCCGAGCAGGAGCATGGCGTGCGCTTCGTGCGAAGCCGGGTTCATTCGGTGGCCCCGAGCGGGCCAGACGGTCGGCTGATGCTGGACTACTCCACCCCCACGGGAGAGTCTCAGCAGGAGCTGTTCGACCTGGTGGTGCTGGCCGTGGGCCAGAGGCCCTCGGCGGGCACCGCCGCCATGGCGGAGCTGGCGGGAATCGAGCTGAATCCCTGGGGATTCTGCAAGACCCGGGATTTCTCGCTCTCCCGCACCAGCCAGGAGGGGATCCTCGTGGCCGGCTCGTTCTCGGGTCTCAGGGACATCTCCGAGTCGGTGATCCAGGCGAGTGCGGCCTCCCTTGCGGCATCGGCCCTCATCCATGCCAAGGGGGGCAGCCTGGCGCAGGTTCCCGAGGAGCCCGAGGTCGCACGCAATGTTTCGCGGGAGCTTCCCCGGGCCATGGTGGCCCTCTGCAGCTGCGGCGGTGCCGTCACGGAATTCCTGGATTTCAGGGAGCTCGCCAGAGAGATCTCTGGAGCCGGGATGCCCGTCGAGGTGATGCAGATCGAAAACCTCTGCACCCGTGAAGGCTGGAAGCAGCTCGAGGAGCAGCTCCAGTCCAGCCGGGCCAACCGGGTTCTCATCGGGGCATGCCTGCCGTACGCTTACACGCAGAAGCTCAAGGAGCTGGGCCGGTCCATCGGCCTCCAGCCGTCGCTCCTGGATGCGGCCGACCTGCGGACTCCGCTCTTCCCGGGTGGGGAGAAGGATCCCGGGCTGCTGCTGCAGGACGCGTCCGCCATCCTGCGCATGAAGCTCTCCAGGCTCAGGGAGGCCGATCCGGCACCGCCGGCCACCTTCGCGATTCATCAGCGGGCCCTCGTGGTGGGAGGCGGGCTCGCCGGCCTCACGGCGGCCCTGGCCATCGCGGACCACGGCTACGAGGTCGACCTGGTGGAGCAGTCGGGGGAGCTCGGCGGCAACCTGCGCCAGCTTTTCCGCACTCTGAAGGGGGGCCAGTCGCCGCAGGAGCTGCTCAGGAAGACGGTCGGGAAGGTTGAAAAACATCCGAAGATCCGCCGTTTCATGAATTCCCAGGTGGTGCACTCCCAAGGGTCGGTGGGGCGTTTCCTCACCACCATCCAGAAAGCTGACGGAAGCGGCGAAGCCCTTCATCACGGGGTCGCCGTCCTGGCCACCGGAGGCCAGGAGGCCGTTCCGACCTCCTACGGTTTCGCGAGCAGCGAGGCCATCGTCACCCAGCACCAGCTGGAGATGCTGCTCCAGTTCGGCACCGTCAAGCCGGAAAACCTGCAGATGGTGGCCATGATCCAGTGCGTCGAGTCGCGCGAGGGTGAGCGGAACTACTGCAGCCGGGTCTGCTGCGCCTCGGCCCTCAAGAATGCGCTCTTCCTCAAGGAAAAAAACCCGGACCTGGACGTGGTGATCCTCTACCGCGACCTGATGAGCTACGGGTTCATGGAGAGCGCCTACACCCAGGCGCGCAAGGCAGGCGTCATCTTCATCCAGTACACCACCGACGCCAAACCATCGGTGGCGGGCGGCGGGGATGGGAAACCCTCGATCACCGTGACCGACCCCATCCTGGGACGCGAAATCGCCCTGAATCCCGACCTGGTGGTGCTCAGCACCGGCATAGTCCCCTCCCCCACCAGTGAGAAGCTGGCCGGGATTTTCGGCATCGAACGAAACGTGGACGGCTTTTTCCAGGAGGCCGAATCCAAATGGCGGCCGGTGGAATGCCTCAAGGAAGGGATCACCCTTGCGGGCCTGGCCCATTCCCCGCGCTCCATCGACGAGACGGTGGCCATGGCCGAGGCGGCCGCCGAGCGTGCGCTCTCCGTCATCAGCCACCAGAGGCTGGCGGGGAGCAGCGTCACGGCAGAGGTGCGCCACGTATTGTGCTCGATGTGCGAACAATGCATCGGCGCCTGCCCGTACGGCGCCCGTTATCGGGACGAAGAAGAGGAATGCATCAGCGTGAACGAGCTCATGTGCCAGGGTTGCGGGTCGTGTGCGGCGGTCTGCCCCAACAGCGCATCCGTTCTCCGCGGGTACCGGGATCAGCAGGTCATGTCCATGCTGGATGCGGCCCTGGAGTTTATGGCGTGAGTGTTTCTGGTTTCTGGTTTCTGGTTTCTGGTTTCTGAAAGGCTTAGGACGACAACGAAACGTTTGGCGGAATGCCATTGTGGCGTAGGGTGGGCAAGGGTTCATCTTGCCCACCAAAGGCTCTGAATCCGCGTCTTTCGGTGGGCAACGCTGCCGCTATTGCCCACCCACACAAAGAAATGAGGCGATGGGTTGTCGGAGGGATGCCTGAAGACTCGACACCTGCCTCGATGAATTTCTCTCTGCGCCTCTGCGTCTCTGCGCGAGAACGGTTTTGCTCAATTCGAAGGAGTGGATATCCATGAAAACCGAGGTTCATGAATTCACTGCGGTCGCGCCGCCCTCCCATGCCGAGGATACCCTGGCCCCCATCTGGACGAAGGTGCGCGCCTGCATGCAGTGCGGGACCTGTACGGGATCCTGCTTCAATGCGCACGCCATGGACATCACTCCGCGGGAGCTCTGGCGAATGGTGCAATTGGGGCTGAAGGACGAAATCTTCAGCAGCAGGACCTTCTGGCTCTGCTCCAGCTGCTACTATTGCACGCTGCGGTGCCCGCGCGGCCTGCCGCTGACCGATACCATGGGGGCTCTCAAGCGGCTGGCCGTATCCGAGGGGATACTCAAGGAGAAGAAAAGCCCGCGGTTCTACCGCAGCTTCATGGACACCGTCCGACGCTATGGGCGGGTGCGGGAGATGGAGATGATGGCGCGCTATTTCCTGGCCCTCAAAAGCCCCATCACTCCCCTGTCGTTCACACCGCTCGGAATCAAGCTCATGGCCAAGGGCAAGGTGGCGCCGCAGATGCCGAGCTTCTCGGGTCCGGGCAAGCTGGAAGCTCTCTACCGCAAAGTCAAGGAACTGGAGGCGCGCTCATGAAGTACGTCTATTATCCCGGCTGCTCGCTGGAGGGGACGGCTCTGGAATACGATGCATCCACCCGCGCGGTGATGCAGCGGCTGGGTGTGGAGCTGGTGGATATTGAAGACTGGACGTGCTGCGGCGCCAGTGCCGCGGAACCGGTGAGCTATCTGCTTTCCATGGCGCTCCCCGCCAGGAACCTCGCCAAGGTGCAAAGCGATCAGGACGGCATGGATGTGCTCGTCCCCTGCAGCGCCTGCTACCTGAACCTGCGCAAGGTCGAAGACCACATCCGGAAGGAGGAAGGGCTCCTGGAGCAGATCAACGAGGTGCTCAGCGTCGAAGGGCTGAGCTATAAGGGGGGAGTCCGCTCCCGGCACCTCCTCGACGTCCTGGCCACCGACATGGGTCCTGGAAAGATCAGAGAACAGGTGAAGCAGCCATTGTCCGGGGTTCGTGTGGCACCGTATTACGGGTGCCAGGCCCTGCGTCCCTACCGGGTGTTCGACGACCCGGAGGAGCCCCGGTCCATGGAGCCCATCCTGCGGGCCCTGGGCGCGGAGATCCATCCCTGGAGCATGGGCGCCCGCTGCTGCGGAGCCGGCCTCATGACCACCAAGAAAGACGCGTCCCTCGATGCCGTGGCCAGTCTGCTCAGCGCAGCCAGGGGAGCCGACTGCATCGTGACGGTTTGCCCCATGTGCCAGATGAACCTGGAGGCCTACCAGAAGAAGATTTCCCGAAGAGAAGGTGAAGACCTCTCCATTTCCATTCTTTACCTGCCGCAGCTCATGGGGATTGCCTTCGGGATGGGAGACGCCGAGCTCAAGGTGGACATGAACTTCGTTTTCAAGCCCGAGCTGCGGGCGAAGCTTGCATCGACGGCAAGCCGGTCAACCCGGGCGGCTTGATTTTGGTTTCTGGTTTCTGGTTTCTGGTTTGCCGGGGCAGGCCGGTGGAGGTTCCCATTCCCTCCTTCCCCTCACCCTGCCCTCATACGACAACGAGATTTCTGAGGCAGGGTGGGCGAAAGCGACAGCGTTGCCCACCGAGAAGGGCGGTTTCACGTTCCGGTGGGCAACACAAGACCCTTGCCCACACCACCCTGA
The DNA here is from genome assembly GCA_041310025.1 of Syntrophobacterales bacterium. GTDB lineage: Bacteria > Desulfobacterota > Syntrophobacteria > Syntrophobacterales > Syntrophobacteraceae > JALOOX01. The sequence goes on along the minus strand of JBFYYO010000109.1, from coordinate 4,882 downwards.
AGCAGCATCTGGCCTCATTTCTCGTTGAAATGCCAGAAGCCTGCCGGGATGACCTTTGAGGATTCGAGTCTCCGGTTCCTCATGTCTCATCCTTCTCCCGCTGCTCCCCGTCTCTCAGCTCCCCCGTCTCCGAGTCTCCCAGTCCCCCAATCCCGGCCTCACACTCCCCGGTCAGACGCCGCGGCCAGTTCTTGATGTAGAGGTCGCGATGCGGGAACGGCATCTCGATTCCGTGCTCCTTGAAGGCGTCGAAGATGGCCGTGTTCAGCTCGTGGGTGGCGGGAAGCCGGTCATCGGGCATCCGCACGTGGACCATGATGTTGAAGTCCAGGGAGCTCTCCCCGTACGCCGAAAAGGAGATGTTCGGCCCCGGATCGGTCATGACCCGCGGGTTTTCCCGGCAGAGGTCCTGCAGGATCTGGGTCACCTGCCGCACATCCGAGTCATAGGATACCCCCACCTGCAGCGTGATGCGCGTGATGCCCCGCCCGTAGTGGGTCCAGTTGAGAATCTTTCCGCTGGTGAGATCCGAGTTGGGGATGATGAGAACCGACTTGTCGAAGGTCTGGAACATGGTGGCGCGGATGCGGATTTCCTTGACCTCACCCCACTGCCCGTCGATGACCAGAAGGTCGCCCACCTTGATGGGCCGCTCGATGAGCAGGATCAGACCACTGAAGAAGTTGCTCACCATGTTCTGGAGGCCCAGCCCCACCCCGACGCCCACGGCTCCCATCACGAGGGCCAGGTTGGACAGGGGAAATCCCAGGATGTCCAGGGCCAGCAGTCCGGCGAGCGTGATCAGAAGATAGCGGAGGATCGTCGAGATGGTGTACTGGATCCCGATGTCCCAGCCCGTGCGGGGGAACACCCGGGCGTCCAGCAGTTGTGCGAGGAGCCTGGAGAGCCAGATTCCCAGGTAGATCGCGAGAACCGCGAAGATGAGCTTCATGGGAGAGAGACGCACGGATCCCAGGGAGATTTCCCATTTCAACCACTGGAGAGCCCCCAGAAGCGCGGACGGCTGGAGGCCCCAGGCTGCAAAGATGCCCAGGGCCAGGGCCGCCGTGAGCGCCACCTGCAGCAGCCGCTGAAGCTGCTCGCACAGGCGGCCCGGGATTTCGGAGCGGTCGGGAAGCTTTCGCCCGAGCCAGCCGTGCTCGGAATGCAGCAGGAAATGGATGGCCAGCCTTCCCCCCAGGCTCGCCATTCCCCACAGCAGGACCAGGCCCAGCGAGGCCGTCATCGCCCTCACGGCAAACGCAGCCAGTCCCTGAAATCCCACGAGATAGACGAGAACGTTCAGGACCAGGAAGGCCATCAGCATTCCCCGGAACTGGCGGACCCGGCGGGTCCAGCGCTGCCAGCTCCAATCCGCCGGGCTCAGCTGCTCCAGCAGGGGGTCGAGGCGGCCCGGATGGATGAGCCGGATGATGCCGACGATCCAACCCAACTCGAGCACATAACGCATCAGCTGAGCCACCGTCCCGGGAAACGCCAGCCGCTGGATCACCAGCAGTCCCAGGATTCCCAGGGCCGTGTAGACCAGCAAGGCCCGGACGTTACGCCGGTAGAAGATCGACGTTTCCCTCTGCAGGGAGAGCAGGGGCACCTCTCCCCTGGCTCCGAAGAAGGATCGATTCACGCGCAGCAGGAACTTCAGTCCAATGAGGGTCGCCAGGGAGTCCAGGATGATGAGGCCGGGGGTGGTTTGGGTCCATTCCAGGGCCCGCAGGGCCAGGAAGACCCACAGAGCCAGCAGGATGGACAGAGCCAGGGACACCAGGTGCCGGGCAAGGCGCAGGAGTACCCTGAATCCCATGGAAGTGGCTTCGGACTCCCATTGCAGAAACCAGGAGATCCACCAGCCCCTGAGCTTCGGCCCTCCCCAGAGGAGCAGCACGAGGATGCACAGCAGGCCGATCATAAATCCCGGTCTCCGGATGATGAAATTCTGTATGGTCCCGGACTGCAGTGTTTTGATCGCCCAGTTCATCAACCGCTCGGGAACTGAGACAACGCTGCGCCAGGACTGAGCGATCTCCTGTCCCAGGGTGAGCGCCTTCTCGCGCTTGAGCAGCTCGGCTTTCCAGGATTCTTTCAACCGGGCCAGCTGCGGGGTGACATCATCCAGGAGCCCGCTCTGCTCCCGGGACAGCTCCTGCTTGTTTTGCAGGATCTCCAGCAGCCGCTCCAGCGCGCGATCATGAGCCAGCACCTGCCGCTCGTAAGCGTCGAAAGCCTCGTCCAGGGAATCGTTCCACGCCTCCGCCATGCGGCCGGGCTTCAGCCGCTCGACTCCCCTCTGGAGCTGCTGAAAGGACGCCTCGCTCTTTTGCCGCGCTCCCAGGAGACCCTCCAGCTCCGCGGCCGTTTCCTGGATCAGGAGGTTCAGTGCGCTTCTTCGGTTGGCGAAATGGTTGGCATAGGACTGCACATCCTGGAGCGGAGGCTCCTTTAAAGACAGCACGGCCTTCACGAGGGAGGTCTCCAGCTCCAGCTCTTCCGTCGCCTTTCGGACCTGCACCAGCTCCCCGGACGCATCGATCGTCCGGGCTCTCAGTGCGGCCACCCTCTTTTCGATCTCCCCCCGGGACGCATCCATGGCACTCTTGAGATCGCCGGCGGCGGGAACCGCGGCCGGCTTGGGAGCGGCCTGCGGGGCGGTCTCCAGAGGGGCCTCCCTCGTTTGTGCGAGAGCCGGAATGCCGTGGAGGACCAGCAGGAGACCCGCCAGGAAGAGCAGAGGCATCTTCGGAAAGTCAGCTTTCATACCGTATCCCGCTCGAAAAAAGTTTCAAGTCTCAGGTTTCAAGTCTCAAGTTAAGCGCAGTCCGGCAGCGGGCCTTCTTGTTGCTCAGGGTGCCCCCAGAAATCAGAAATCAGAGACCAGAGACCAGAGACCAGAAACCAGAAACCAGAAACCAGAAACCAGAAACCAGAAACCTTCTAACCCATACGGCTCAGCCTGGCATTCACGCCATCCAGGTCAAACGCCTCGGGATCGAATGGTCCGCCTGCCCACTCCATCATCTCTTCGTGCTCGGGGTGCTTCGGATCTCCCATGATCTCGAGAAAATCCGCGTAGCCCCAGACGCCTCCCACATCCTCGGGAGGGCATGCCCGCTTGCCTTTGACGCAGATCGGGACCCTCTTCCCGGTCTCCCTGGGGAGGATCTTCTCTACCAGAATCCCGTGGACCCAGTCATCCCCAAAATCATATTGGTAGGTGAAGCTGGATTTCTCAGCAAAATGAAACCGGTCGAGGGTGAATTCATTCTCGTCCTCGACCTCCATGCCCCATTCGTCATCAGGCATTCCATACTCCTGCCCGTCGATCGTGAACGCATGCAGATGCCCGCCTTCCCAGCCCATGGCTGCCTGAATCACTGCGTCCAGCTCGTAGAGCGTGAAATCACCGGGCACCTCCACCCTTCTCCAGATCGGAGGCTTGACTCCCTTCAGGGTGATCTTGAGCTGATGAATCCGTTTCGACGCTTCTCTCCTCTTCTTTGCCATGATTCTCACTCGCCTCCCCACGTGAGTTTTTTTGCGCCTCGCAAACCGACGACCCCTTCAGGGGCGGCATGTCCTTGTGTGCCCACCCTGCGAAGATCGTTGGGGCTACTCGTAACCGCAGGGTGGGCACAGGTTCATCGTGCCCACCGGAACCGGTCGTCAACCTCCGCCCTCCTGTACCAGACTCCCCCCACGAATTCCAGCGTCCGGTGCTCCACCCAGTAAGCGCCCGGGCCTCCGTGCGCCACAAAACCGACGTGGCCCCCCGACGGCGGCGTCTCGAGATAGAGGTACGGATGATCGGCAGCCTCCCGGCAGGGGTAACAGGGCTCCGCCAGGAAGGGATCGTCCCGGGCGTTGACCAGCAGCGTGGGAACGCGGATGGCCGGCAGCAGCGGCCTGCTGCTGGCCCGGGTCCAGTAGTCCCGGGCGTTCTCGAACCCGCAGAGGGGAGCCGTGTAGCGGTCGTCGAACTCCTGGAACGTTCGCATTCGGCCGTAGCCCCGATCGTCGAGCTGCCCCGGGAAGAGCTCCATTTTCGCCCGGATCTTGCCGTGCAGCATGCTCAGAAAGCGCCTCATGTAGAGAACATTGACGGGTCTTCCCATCTGCAGGGCGGCGGATTCCAGATCGCACGGCACCGAAAAAACCACAGCCGAGCCAATGGCCGGATCCACCCGGTCACCCAGCTCCCCCAGGTATTTGAGCACAATGTTGCCCCCCATGCTGAAGCCCACGAGCGCGATGCTGCGGTACCGGTCCTGGGAGATGACGTGGTCGACCACCGCCGCCAGATCCTCGCTGGCTCCGCTGTGGTAAGACCGGAGCCTCCGGTTGGGCTCGCCGCTGCAGCCCCGAAAATTCCAGGCCACGGCGTCCCAGCCGGCCTGGTTGAACGCCTTGACCATACCCAGAATGTAGGGCCGCTGAGAACTGCCCTCGAGGCCATGGGCGACCACCACGATGCGATCCGACCCCGGCCTCGAATAGTCCAGGTCCAGGAAGTCGCCATCGGGAGTGTCGATGCGCAACCGCTCGTACGCAACGGCGCAGACGCGGCGACAGAGGGTCGGCACGATGCTCTGCAGATGCCCATTCCGGAGCAACGGGTGGGGACGGAAGGAGGAAACCTTTACCAGGGGCATGAGCGACTCACATGGATGCCGGGGGCAGTTTCGGGTTTCGAGTTTCGGGTTTCGGGTTTCGAGTCCAGTCGGGCGGAAGCCTTAGTCAAGGCAACACAACAAAAGTGTCCAACATTTGAGTCGTCATTCCCGCGTGTCCCTGGCGGGAATCCAGAGGCCTTCAAATCCCTGGATCCCCGCCAAAAGCATGCGGGGATGACGTGCTTATTCAATGGACA
>JBFYYO010000108.1:0-11783 GCA_041310025.1 Syntrophobacterales bacterium | reverse complement strand
CAGCAGATCCTTGGCCTTCTCGGTGGCTGCCGCCGGATGGTTGCTGTGAACCCAGGAGTCCTGGTTGCGGATGTTGGCCATCTCGAAGAGATACTTGTTCAGTCCCGCGTCGAGCATGGTTTCCTGGAAGAGCGGTTCGTGGGTGCGCGGGGTGCAGGCGGCCACCACGACCCGGTTCAAACCCTTCTCGCGGATCACCTCGGCCATTTTGACCTGGGTGTCCTGCGAGCAGGTGTAAAGGTTTTCCTCCGTGTAAACGACATTGGGGAGGGTAGCGGCGTATTCTCGCACTTCGGGAACGTTGACCACACCGCGGATGTTGATGCCGCAATCACACACGAAAACACCGACGCGCGGGGGCTCTCCCACGACATTGGTGAGGACCGGCACCACTTTCTGGCGCGTCCGGGTCCATCGCGTCTCGTTCAGGAGCACCCCCGTGACGGCCGCCGCGGCCGAAGCTTCCATGACCGACTGCGGAATGTCCTTGGGGCCTTGCACGGAGCCGCACGCGTACACGCCGGGCCGGCTGGTGGCCACCGGGGTGAAGCTGTCCGTCCTGGCGAACCGGTTCTCGTTCAATTCGATTCCCAGCCGCTGAGCGAGCTCCACCGTTTCCCGGCTCGTCTGGAAGCCGACGGAGAGGACCACCAGGTTGAAGATTTCCGTTCTGCTCTCCCCTTCATCGTTGACGTAAACGATCTCCAAGTCGCCGTTCTCCACGGGGACCACCGAGTGGACCCGGGACCGGATGAAGCGGATTCCGTGCTCCCTGGCCCGGTCGTAGTAGCGTTCGAAGTCCTTGCCGTGAGAACGGATGTCCATGTAGAACACGGCGGCATCGAGGGGGCCGTGAGCGTGCTCCTTGGCGATGACCGCTTCCTTGATGGCGTACATGCAGCAAACGGAAGAGCAGTACGCATTGTCGCACTGGTTCATGTTGCGCGACCCGACACACTGGAGCCAGGCGATCTTGCGGGGCTCCTCCCGGTCATACGGGCGCATGAGGCGACCCCGGAAGGGTCCCGAGGCGCTGAGGATCCTCTCGAGCTCGAGGCTTGTCAGCACATTGGGAAGCACGGCGTACTGATAGGTGTCGAACACCGACGGGTCGAAGACCTCGTTGCCCGTGGCCAGGATGACGGCACCCACTTCCACCTGCGTGCGATGGGGCTCGTCATCGTAGCGGATGGCTTTGGCCAGGCAGGCCGTCTCGCAGAGGCCGCAGCCGATGCAGGTCTCCCGGTCGATGGCGAAGACGAGGGGAACCGCCTGGGCGTACCGGATAAAGGTGGCCGCCCTGTGGTTGAGGCCGCAGTTGAATTCGTTGACTGCGACCACCGGGCAGACCTGGGCGCACTGCCCGCAGCCGGTGCACTTGTCTTGATCGATATAGCGGGGGTAACTCATGAGCCCCGCCGTAAAACGACCCGCCTGGCCTTCCAGGCTTTCGACTTCCGTATTGGTGACGATATGGATATTCAGGTGCCGGCCGACCTCGACCAGCTTGGGCGAGATGATTCACATGGCGCAGTCGTTGGTCGGGAAGGTCTTGTCCAGCTGCGCCATGAGGCCGCCGATGCAGGGCGACCGATCCACCAGGTGCACATAGTAGCCGGAGTCGGCGAGGTCCAGGGCGGCCTGCATGCCGGTGATTCCCGCCCCGATGACCATGACCGCTCCCAACTTGTCCGCTCCATCGTTCTGCAACATTTTCATTCCTTTCATATTCTCATCGCTAAGCAGCGAGCTTCATGAATTTGGGGGTGGTCCCTTCATAGCCTGCAAGGTCGACCTGGCTGCAGCTTTCCAGGTCGCCAAGGCGTTTGGAGACCGTGTAGACGGGCAGCCCCGTTGCGGCCGAGATCTCCGGCACGGAGAGGGGCCCTTCCTGCAAGGCCTGAAGGATCAGGGCCTTGTGGTATTCCATCTCGACGGCGGCATCGAGGACCTCGTGGAACAGCTTCTCGTCCATGCGCTCATGGTAAACATTTTCCTTTTCGGTGATCTGCCGGTCGATGCCCATGAGCCATCGGAGCCGGGGGGTGGAGAGCGCGGCCTCCACGGCGGCCAGCTGAAGCTGGAATCGGTCGGGTGTCAGGGGGCCCAGTCCCGTCGTGAGTGCGCTCAGCTCCTTCACATAATCGGCAAAGATCTGACCTTCGGCGGCGCTCACCCAGCGGAGCTGCAGGCGATCGGCCCCGATCCCGGATAAGTCGAGGAGCCGTTTCACCACGTTCACCCGCTTCATGGCGTAGACATTACCCTCCAGGTAATGGCAGTCTCCGAGGTGTCAGCCGAAAACCAGCACAGCGTCGAAGCCGCTTCGCAGCCCTTCGATCATGTGGAGCGGGTCCACCCGGCCGGAGCACATGGTCCGAAGCACCCGGATGGTCGGGGGGTACTGGAACCGGGAGACCCCGGCCAGGTCGGCCCCCGCGTAGGAGCACCAGTTGCACAGGAAAGCGAGCATTTTGGGTTCAAATTGGTCCGTCATCGTATGAGCTCCTTCGATTGAGTTCTGAGAGCCGGAATCGCCTGTTCACGGTACAATTCCGGCTCAATCCGACCTGATGGCACATGAGGCCCGGCGATCTTTGCCGCGCGCCCGGTCAGGCAGCGGCCCCGCCGGCGTGGATGGCGGCCAGGATCTGCTTGTCGCGGAAGTGGATGATGTCGATGGCCTGCTGGGGGCACGCAGCCGCACAGACGCCGCAGCCCTTGCAGAGGGTGGGCAGAGTCTCGGCCAGGTAGCCGCGGCCCGCCACTTCAACCCTCCGGATGGCTCCGAAGGGGCATAAAACCTCGCATAGGCCGCACCCGATACAAAGGTCGCTGTTGATGGTCGAGATGACCGGCTCCACTTCGATCTGGGGCTGGCAAAGGATAATGGACGCCCGAGCCGCGGCGGCCTGGGCCTGGGCCACAACTTCGTCCATGGGCTTCGGATAGTGGGCCATGCCGCACACGAACACCCCTTCGGTGGCGAAATCCACGGGGCGCAGCTTCATGTGGGCTTCCAGGAAGAAACCGTCGTCGTTGAGCGGCACCTTGAAGAGCCGGGCCAGCTCCGTGTTGTCCGAAGGGACGATGGCGGTGGCGAGATTTAAATAATCCACCAAGAACTGCACGGGGCGATCGAGAATGTGATCGCGAACCGTGAGTCTCAGCCGTTCCCTTCCGTTTTCCTGCACGGCCTCGACCAAAGGCTTGTGATCGAGGGCGTAGCGGATGAAGATGACCCCCAGCCTTCGAGCCCGGGTGTAGAGATCTTCACGCATGCCGTAGGTGCGCAGGTCCCGATAGAGGATGAAGACGTCCAGGTCCGGCTTGCGGGTCTTGAGCTCGATGGCCTGCTGCACCGAGGCTGTGCAGCAGATCTTGGAGCAGTAGGGACGCTGTGGCTCCCGAGACCCCACGCACTGAATGAAGGCCACGGCCTCGGCTTCTTCCAGTTTGCGGGGATCACTCTCGAGGAGGTCCAGCAGTTCGTGCCACTGGGTAACCCGGTCGCTGCGGCCGAAAAGATACTCGTCCGGCGCCAGCGTGTGTGCCCCCGGGGCCAGAATGGCCACCCCGTGCTCCAGGGTCCTCTGAGAGCCGTCGACATCCACCGTCGTCGTGAACTGGCCGACGGACCCGCTCAGCGCCGCCATCCGCGCCCTGGTCAGGACTTCGATCTCCCCGTGCCTCATGATGCGATCCTGGAGGTCGGCGAGGCTTGCCTGCACGTCTTCGCCCTTCCACGAGCGCTTGAGACTTCGAGCATGCCCTCCGAGCTCCATCCCCTTTTCCAGGAGATAGGTCTTGAAACCCTGGTCCGCCAGGTTCAGAGCGGCGCTCATGCCGGCCAGCCCGCCACCGACAACGAGGGCCGAGCGGTTGAGGTCCATCTTCATGCGCTCGATGGGCTCGAGCAGCGCTACCTTGGCCACGGCCATGCGCAGCAGGTCCTTGGCCTTCTCAGTCGCCTTCTGAGGCTCCGACTGATGCACCCAGGAGTCCTGGTCCCTGATGTTGGCCATCTCGAACAGGTAGCGGTTCAACCCTGCTTCGCGGATGGTCTCCTGAAAGAGGGGCTCGTGGGTCCGAGGCGTGCACGCGGCCACCACGACCCGGTTGAGCCTGTTCTCCTGGATGGCATCGCGGATGAGCTTTTGCGTATCCTGGCTGCAGGTGAAAAGGTTGTCCGCCACGTACGCGACCCCCGGCAGGTCCCTGGCGTAATCCCGAACGGCGGGGACATCCACCACGCTCCCGATGTTGATGCCGCAGTGGCAGACGAACACCCCGATGCGCGGTTCCTCACTCATTACGGGGATTTCGGGAGGATAGGTCTTCTCTCGGCTGAGGGTCCGCCGGGCGCTGGTGAGGAGGGCGGCTGAAGCCGCGCAGGCTGCCGATGCTTCGGTCACCGAAGCCGGGATGTCCTTGGGACCGGCAAACGCACCGCAGGTGAACACGCCGGGGCGGGAGGTCGCCACGGGAGTCATGCTGCCGGTTTCGGCGAAGCCGCCGCTGTTCAGATCAACGTTGAGCTTTCGCGCGAGCTCCCGTGCGTCCCTCCCGGTTTCCAGGCCGATGGAGAGCACCACCATGTCAAACTGCTCGCTGTGGGTCCCGCCGGTCTCGTCCACGTACTCGATCTCGAGGTTGGCGGACCCGGGTCCCGCAGCTTGAACGGTGTGCACCCGCGACCGGACGAAGCGCACCCCTCCCTCTTCCCTGGCCCGGTTGTAGTAGCGCTCGAAATCCTTCCCGTAGGTCCGCATGTCCATGAAGAAGATGGCCGTCTCGAGGCCTCCCCCCGAGTGCTCCCGTGCAATGACCGCCTCCTTGATGGCGTAAGTGCAGCAGACCCCCGAGCAGTATTCGTGGGCGCCTTCGTGCATGTCTCGGGACCCCACGCATTGGAGCCATGCGATTTTTCTGCAGGGCTGTCCGTCTGACGGGCGCACCAGATGCCCCTGGGTCGGCCCCGACGGGCTCAAAATGCGCTCGAATTCCATGCTGGTGACAACGTTGGGGATCCTGCCGTAGCCATAGGTGTCATAGATGCTCGGGTCGAACGACTTGAAGCCGGGTGACAGGATGACTGCACCGACCTCGATGCGGTGCACCACCTCCTTCTGGTCGAACTCGATGGCTCCCGCAGGGCAGAATTTCTCGCAGGCCTTGCATTTGCCCTTCTTGAAGTAGATGCAGTGCTCCGCGTCGATGGCGTACTTCAGGGGCACCCCCTGAGGGTACAGCACATAAGCCGCCTTGCGTTGGTTGAGCCCTTCATTGAACTGGTCCGTCACCTTGGCCGGACACTTCTCGGCGCAAAGGCCGCACGCGATGCACTTTTCCGAGCTCACGTAGCGGGGACGCTCACGGACCGTCACGGTGAATCGTCCGGGATCCCCTTCAAGGTCCTCCACGTCGGACAGCGGCATGAGCTGAATGTTGAGGTGACGACCGCACTCCACCAGCTTGGGAGAGAGGATGCACATGGAGCAGTCGTTGGTCGGGAAGGTCTTGTCCAGTTGGGCCATGGCGCCGCCTATGGAAGGGGCGTGCTCAACGAGATAGACGTAGAAGCCCGATGCCGCAAGGTCGAGGGCTGCCTGGCTTCCGGCTATGCCTCCGCCGACGACCATCACCGAGCCCATCACAGGGTGAATCGCCTTTTGATCGTTCATGACTCGTATCTCCGTAACCGTTCCATTCCGAAAAAGCTGCCATCACGCTTGCGCTTCAGCTTGAACCCCAGTTTCGAACGCGACCTGTGAACCTCCGTTCTCATTTGGAAGAACCATCCTGTATTTTTTACTCTCCGCAAGCTTAAATGGCAATATAAAGCTCTATGTTACAGTCCTGAGTGCCATGAGCGAACCATCGGGTTGGACGGTGGGAAGGGCGATTCGTGATTATTCTCACACCCTGGGCCTGTTCCTGGCCATTTTCGTCATGAGAAAAACGTTGCATTCAACAAGATGACTTCTGCTCCAAACCGTGCTATAAGGTCATTGTGTCAATATCGTCAAGGCGATGACGGTCGCCTTTCCGTTGAACTGGACCGGTGCTTCGCACCCCTGAAAAGAGGAGGCCCATGAGTAGTCAGAAACGACTCTCAGTCAGGTGACTTCGGGGTCCTTGGGAATAAGAGCACATCCAGGGGCCTCGACACCTCCCAGTTTCTCGATTTTGCACAAATTATCACAGGTCGCGTTGACGCAGTCGTCCTTCCTGCCGGCTCTGGGTAACAGCTGAGTATGGAACCGTCTGAAATCAGCGTTCGGCGCCCGCTTCATGCTGACCCCGTCCGTGCTCGATCTGGTGCGGACCGAATCGCTCTTCGACCCACTTCAGCCTCTGGGGATGACCACCATTCCGACGGCTTTGCTCCCTTGATCCGGGGAGGTCTGTCTTCCTCGGCTATTGACGGGGCCTCGCCGGCCTTTTTTGGGGAGGCTCCCGGCCGTATCCGACGGGTCCGGGACTGGGAAACCGTGGGAAGGGAGACCGGCGGGTGAAACGGGGAGCAACGGTCAAGCCAGGAGAACAGGGGTGAGGACGATCACCCTCCAATGGGGGCAGCGGTTTGCCGCAATTCTGGAATGAGCCGGCCTGCCCGACAGGCGCGGCGGAGACCTTGATGTCTAACCACTTCAATTGCAAAGGGTAGATCGGGAGCAATAATGGAAGATCCGAAACAATCCAAGATGAACAGAGTACTCGTCGTCGGGGGCGGCATGGGTGGAATGCGCGCCGCCCTCGACCTGGCGGAGGCAGGCCGGGATGTGGTGCTGATCGACAAGGCCTATTCCATAGGCGGTCTCATGACGAACCTGGACCGAACATTTCCCACCAACAACTGTGATGTGTGTACCCTCTCACCCGCTCTGTCGGAGAGCGGGCGTGATCTGCACGTGGAGATCATGCCTCTTACCGAGCTGACGGATCTCCAGGGGCAGGCGGGGCAGTTCAAGGCGACCCTCACCACGGAGCCGCGCTACATCGATGTCTCGAAATGCACGGCCTGCGGCGAATGTCTGCGTGTCTTCCCCGACGCCGTGCGCTTCACTCCGGGACTCGACCAGCGGGCCCCGACCTGCATGCGGTACCCGCAGGCCACCCCGTATGCGTTTTCCATCGACATGGACCGCGTGACGGACGTCGACAGCCTGGTCAAAGTCTGCCCGGCCAATGCCATAACTCCCCAGGACAGCCGGTGGAAACAGACCCTGGAATTCGGGTCCATCATCCTGGCGCCGGGTGCGGAGCTGTTCAACCCGGAGGTGATTGACACGTATTTCTATGGGAAGCATGCCGACATCCTCACCAGCATGGAGTATGAGCGCATCCTCTCGGCTTCAGGCCCCACTCGGGGGGCGCTGCTCCGCCCATCCAACGGCCAGGCCCCATCCAAAATCGCCTGGATTCAGTGCGTCGGCTCCCGGGGGTTGCAGGTCGGTTGCGTTCCCTACTGTTCGAGTGCCTGCTGCATGTATGCGCTCAAGGAAGCCATCGTGACCCGTGAGCGTTTTTCTCCCGACGTGGAGACCACCATCTTCTACATGGACATGAGGACCGCCGGAAAGGACTATGAAATCTATCTGGAACGGGCCAAGAACGAGCACGGAGTCCGCCTGGTCCGCAGCCGCCCCCACAGCGTGGAATTCGAGCCGGAGGTCAACGGCCTGGCCATTGCCTACAACACCTACGAGGACGAAAGCCTGCAGAAGGAAGTCTTCGACATGGTGGTGCTCACGACCGGTTTCCGCGTTGCACAGGATGTGAAAGAGCTCGCAAAAAGGCTCAAGGTCGATCTCAACGAGCACGATTTCGCTCAGACCGCCACCTTCAGCCCCGTGGCCACATCCCAGCCCGGCATCTACGTAGCCGGCCTTTTCGAGAGCCCCAAGGACATTCCGGACACCCTGGTTCAGGCCAGCGCGGCCGCCAGCTGTGCCGCCGGTGACCTGGCTCTGTTGCGCGATGTGAGCCTGAGTGAAAAAGCGGCATTCCCGCCGGAGCGCAGTGTGGAGGGCGAGGAGCCGCGTATCGGGGTCTTCATCTGCGATTGCGGCTTCAACATCGGTGGCGTCGTCAAGGTGGACAGCCTCGCGGAAGCCATGAGCTCCGTGCCGCAGGTGGTGGTCGCCGAGAGCGTGGGCCATGGCTGCAGCAGGGAATCCCTCGAGCGCATCCGCAAAACCATCGAGGAAAAGGGGCTCAACCGCGTCGTCGTGGGAGCCTGTTCACCCCGGACTCACGAAACACTGTTCCAGGATACGCTGCGCAAAGCCGGCCTCAACAAGTACCTGCTCGAGATCGCCAGTCTGCGTGAGCAGGATACCTGGGTCCACAAGGACAATCCCGAGGCGGCTGCGACCAAGGCTCTGGAGCTCCTTCTCATGGCGGTCTCCGCCGTTCGGTTCGCTCGTCCTCTGACGGATTACCGTGTCTCCATGGACCAGGAGGCCCTGGTCGTGGGCGGCGGCGTGTCCGGCATGTCCGCATCCCTGGCCCTGGCCAATGCGGGCTACCAGGTCCACCTGGTGGAGCAGAGCGGGCAGCTGGGAGGTATTGGAAAGACCGTCCAGCGAACCTTGACCGGCGAGGATGTGCAGGCGGCCATGGATGCCCTGATCCGGGCAACCGAGAGCCACGCACTCATCCAGGTTCTCAAAGATTCCACCGTGGTGAGCCATTCGGGTGTCGCCGGCATGTTCAAGACGGGCGTTCAGGTGGGGTCCGAGCCGACCGGTCGCGAGATCCGTCACGGTGTCACCATTCTGGCCACCGGGGCGACTCCCAACCGGCCCAAGGAGTACCTGCTGGACGAGCACAAGGCCGTCACCACGCAGCTGGACCTCGATGTACTGCTGGAAAAGGACCCGGAGGCTGCCAAGGGGTGGCAAAATGTGGTGATGATTCAGTGTGTCGGGTCGCGAGTCCCCGAGAACCCCAATTGCTCAAAGATCTGCTGCCAGGCCGCCGTTAAGAATGCTCTCAGGATTCGGCAGCTGAATCCCACGGCTCGTATTATTGTGATTTACCGAGACATGCGCACGCCGGGATTCGAAGAAGACTACTACCGCAAGGCGCGGGAATCCGGGATCCTCTTTGCGCCCTACAAACTGGATGACAAGCCGGTTGTACAGCCCGACGGAGCAGCGGTCACCGTGACTTTCACGGACCCGGTCCTGGGGCGGCCGGTCCAGATCCAGGCCGACTGCCTGGCCCTGAGCACGGGCTTCAAAGCCAACGCGAAGACGACAGAGCAGTTGGGGACCGTCTTCGGCCTGGACAGGACCTTTGACGGGTATTTTCTCGAGGATCATGTCAAGTTGAAGCCAGTGGACCTGAAGGTTCCCGGTTTTTATGTGGCGGGTACGGCCCACTCTCCCAAGGGGATCCGGGAGAGCATCACGCAAGCTCAGGCTGCGGCCGGCCGCGCTCAGACCCTCCTCGCACGGGATAGCCTCAGCCTGGCCGCGGCGGTGGCCACCGTCGACACCGGCAAGTGTGCCGCCTGCCTCGTCTGTGTGAGGGCGTGCCCCTTCGACGTCCCCTTCATCAACGCCGACGGATTCTCCGAGATTGATCCGGCCAAGTGCCGCGGCTGCGGCGTGTGTGCTTCGGAGTGCCCGGCCAAGGCCATACAGCTCATGCAGTTCGAGGACGACCAGATCCTGGCCAAACTCGACGGACTTTTTGAAAGGATCGCGTGATGGATAAGTTTGAACCGGTCATTGTCGCATTCTGCTGTCATTACTGTGCCTACACGGCCGCGGACATGGCGGGCACCCAGAGAGTTCAGTATCCCCCCAGTGTGAAGGTGATTCGGGTGCCGTGCGCGGGAAAGGTCGATGCCATTCACATCATGAAGGCTCTGGAGAAAGGGGCCGACGGGGTGATGGTCGGCGGTTGTCTTGAGGGAGATTGCCACTTCAGAGAGGGCAACACACGAGCAGCCAAGCGCGTCGATTACGTCAGGAAGCTCCTGGATGATATCGGATTTGAAGGAGAGCGCGTGGAGATGTTCACCGCATCCGCGGGAATGGGGGAGCGATTCGGTCAGATCGCCACCGAGTTCACGGAGAAGATCCTTCTGCTCGGCCCCAATCCTGTCAAGACGGCGACCAGCGAAGCAGCGCAACGGGCTGCAAGCTGAGATCCAGCAAAGGAGAGATTGAGAAGATGATCACTGCCGAACGAAAACCGATGGAAGAGCTCATTGCGTACTTGCGTCCCTTCCGGCGCATCCTTCTGCTCGGCTGCAACGAGTGCGTCACGGTGTGCGCGGCGGGAGGCCGCAAAGAAGTGGGTCTCCTGTCATCCGCCCTCCAGATGCGTTTCGCGAAAGAGGGCAAGCCCATTGAAATCGAGGAGATCACCCTCGAGAGACAGTGCGATCCGGAGTATGTGGAAGAGCTGGTCTCCCGAATCGACCAGGCGGACGCGGTTATGTCCATGGCCTGTGGGTGTGGAATCCAGGAAGTGGCGCGCCGTTTTCAGGACAAGCCCGTGTTTCCCGCCGTGAACACCACGTTCATGGGCGCTTCGGAGAGGCAGGGCGTCTGGGCTGAGCGATGCCAGGGCTGTGGGAATTGCGTCCTCGGGGTCACAGCCGGCGTATGCCCCATCGCGCGCTGTTCCAAACAGCTGCTCAACGGACCTTGTGGGGGCTCCACCAAGGGCAAATGCGAGGTGGATCCCGACATCGACTGTGCCTGGCAGCTCATTTGGGATCGGTTGAAAGCCCTGGGGATGACGGAGCAGTACGAAGAAAACATTCCGGCCAAGGACTGGCGTACTGGAAGAGGTGGCGGCCCGCGTAAAATTGTGAGAGAGGATCTGGCATGATGAAGACCGAAAGCATACTGGAAAAGATCTTGGCAGCGGGACACCTGGCCGTGACTTCGGAATGCGGACCGCCCCGCGGGGCGCTTCCCGACAAGGTCAGGGAGAAGGCAGAAATGCTCCGCGGCAGCGTTGACGGCATCAATGTCACCGACAACCAGACAGCCATGGTTCGGATGTCGAGTCTCGCAGCGTGCATCATCATCCGGCAGATGGGGCTCA
The DNA here is from genome assembly GCA_041310025.1 of Syntrophobacterales bacterium. GTDB lineage: Bacteria > Desulfobacterota > Syntrophobacteria > Syntrophobacterales > Syntrophobacteraceae > JALOOX01. Next base: position 707 of record JBFYYO010000108.1, on the reverse strand, counting down.
ACCCGATTCTCCAGATGGTCAGCCGGGACAGGAATCGCCTGGCGATGCAGAGCGACATCATCGGAGCCTATTCTTTCGGGATAGACACCATGCTCTGTCTTTCGGGTGACCATCCCCGTTTCGGCGACCATCCCATGGCGGCCAACGTGCACGATATCGACTCCGTCCAGATGTTGGATATGGTCCGCACAATGCGGGACGAGGGCAAATTCCAGGGCGGAGATAAGCTGGACGGTCCCCCCAAGATGTTCATAGGGGCCGCCGCCAACCCCTTTGCCGATCCTTTCGAGCTCCGCGTGGCGCGCCTGGCCAAAAAGGTGAATGCCGGCGTCGACTTCATTCAGACTCAGTGCATCTACAACCTGGACAAGTTTGAACTGTGGATGCAGGGGGTCCGGGACCGGGGCCTCGATGAAAAAGTCGCCATCATGGCCGGCATCACGCCCATGAAGTCCGTGGGCATGGCCCGTTACATGAAAAACAAGGTCCCCGGCATGGATGTGCCCGATGAGCTCATCAAGCGCATGGCCGGTGTCCCCAAGGAAAAGCAGGCGGAAGAAGGGATCAAGATCTGTGTCGAGAGCATTCAGCGGCTCAAAGAGGTGAAAGGGGTTCGAGGCTTTCACATCATGGCTATCGAATGGGAGCAGAAGGTGCCCGAAATCATGGAGCGGGCGGGACTGCTCCCCAGACCCCAGGTTTAGATA
>JBFYYO010000107.1:0-11919 GCA_041310025.1 Syntrophobacterales bacterium | reverse complement strand
GGCGTGATTCCCTCATCACGATGAAGAGGCGATCCGAATCCCTCGCTTCGGTAGAGCACCAGGTTTGGTGATTCAAACCCTTCCACTTTGGAGGCCCCCCACTGGGAGCCATCCGCTTCAGTCCATTCAACCCATTGAAATTGTTAAAAAACCGTAAACACGATATCCCCTTGCAACTTCAACTTGTTCCTAAACATGGGTTTCGGCCTTGTCAAGAACCCCAGAAAAGCTCATGAGTCCTTGCAGCACAAAGTCGGAATCCTCATTCGGACGCCGCTCCTTCAGGAGAAGACTCTTCCACCCCCGCAAGTCGAAAAGCCCCTTGCATGAAAAGCGATTTGCCCTGTGCTTTGGCCCGTTCTCCCAAAATGCGCCACTGGTCGGCGTCCGGCTCGATCTTCAGGGCCCTGCATGCTCGCCTGCAGAGAAAAAGGTCGCCGTCTTCCAACGCCTGATCCAGAATCCGTTCAAGGGGTTCTCGGGCGCCGGCCTTCTGGTAGAAATCGATGGCATCGTGGAAGAGCCCCGCTTCCTCGAAAAACCCACCCCACCGCAGGAGAGTCTCAACGGAAACAGCATGCTGATTGAGCAGATCACGTTTATCGAGACAATTCAAACCAGAACCTCGCAGCATCGATCCCCCATTCGCTCCCAACGGGCACGGGAATGCATGAATCTTTCCGGCCGCTCCACAACAGGTCAGTCTTCGTCTGCGGCGGCGTCGGCATCCACCTCTTCAAAGCCAGCGGCGGCATGGTACTTCGGGGGGGCTTCCGTCTCCAGCAGCTCCTCCACCTCGCGACGGGTTGCCTCTTCTTTTGCCCTGGAGATGGTATCCGGGAGCGACTTGATTTCCTCCAGCTCCTTGATGTTTTCCCAGTTGACTCTCCCCGCCGCGATTTCGCGCAAAGCCAGCACCACCTCTTTGTTCTTGGGCGCGTGGTACAAAGGGGGGGCATTATTGCGCAACTGCAGCACCCTGCGCACCGCGAGGTGCACGAGAGCGAAGCGGCTCTCCACCCTGTCGAGGCAATCTTCAATGGTTACCCGAGCCATAGGGCTATCCTCCGATCATCAAACAAGATTCGAGCCGCGTCCTCATGCCCTGCATGCGTGGAGCGACGCCGGCCCTTCCCTCCAAGACCGCCCGGAACCACTGGCCAGCCAGCACAGGCATCCACTGCTGCAAAAAGCTTGCAAATAAGAGGCCCGCCTTGTCCGGACTCCGGTACGGCAACCTCCCCCGACGGGAGGGCAAACAAAACCTTCATATAATCGATTACTGCCAAGGATGGCAACGAAGATCGCAGACTGGCCATCGATACTTTCTCGGAACGAATCCGTCTTCATCGCCGGCAGCTCATGAATCAAAGAAAAGGCTGGAAGCCCCACTCTGCAACTCCAGGGGCTCCAGCCCAAAAAATTGGCTTCAAATCTGGTCAACAGCTGCCTAGTACATATCCTCCATGCCCCCGCCGGTCGGCATAACGTGCTTCTTCTTTTCCGGCTTCTCGGCAACCATGGCTTCGGTCGTCAGGAGGAGCGAGGCAACACTCGCAGCATTCAACAGGGCAAACCGCACGACCTTTGTGGGATCGATGACGCCCGCCGAGATCAGGTCCTCGTATACCTCGGTTTCAGCATTGAAGCCATAGGAGCCCGTACCCGCCTTGACGTGCTCCACGACCACCGACCCTTCGTGGCCGGCATTGTTGGCAATCTGGCGGATGGGCTCCTCCAGCGCCCTCATGACGATCTTCTTGCCGAAGGCGTCCTCGCCCTCCACAACCAGGGCATCCACAGCCTGGCGGCAGCGAAGCAGAGCCACGCCGCCACCCGGCACAATACCCTCTTCAACCGCGGCACGTGTAGCGTTGAGCGCATCTTCGACGCGGGCCTTCTTTTCCTTCATTTCGGTTTCGGTCGCAGCGCCCACCCGGATGACCGCCACACCGCCCACCAGCTTGGCAAGGCGTTCCTGCAGCTTCTCCCGGTCGTAATCGCTGGTGGTCTCCTCGACCTGTGCACGGATTTGTTTGACTCGACCCTCTATGGCTTCGCGCGAGCCACCACCGTCCACGATGGTCGTGTTGTCCTTGTCCACGACAATGCGCTTGGCTGTGCCCAGATCATTGAGGGTGACGTTCTCGAGCTTGACGCCGATATCCTCGGAGATCACCTGGCCGCCCGTGAGAGTGGCGATGTCCTGAAGGATGGCCTTCCTGCGGTCCCCGAAACCCGGCGCCTTGACAGCGCAGACCTTCAACACGCCGCGAAGGCGGTTCACCACCAGGGTGGCCAGGGCCTCTCCCTCCACGTCTTCGGAGATGATCATCAGAGGCCTGTTCATTCGGGCAATCTGCTCGAGCAGCGGCAGCATGTCCTTCATGTTGCTGATCTTCTTCTCGTTGCAGAGGATGTAAGGCTCCTCGATCTCCACTTGCATCTTCTCGGCGTTGGTGACGAAATAAGGTGAGATGTAGCCCCGGTCGAACTGCATGCCCTCGACGACGTCCAGGCTCGTCTCCATGCTCTTGGCTTCCTCGACCGTGATGACGCCCTCCTTGCCCACCTTGTTCATGGCCTCGGCAATGATGCTGCCGATGGTGAGGTCGTTGTTGGCGGAGATGGTTCCAACCTGGGCGATCTCCTTTTCGTCCTTGGTCGGCTTGCTCATGGCCTTGAGGGCCTCGATGGCTGCCGCCACAGACTTCTCGATTCCCCGCTTCAGAGCCATCGGATTGTGGCCTGCCGCAACCAGTTTGGACCCCTCACGGTAAATGGCCTGCGCCAGAATGGTCGCCGTGGTGGTGCCGTCTCCCGCCACATCACTGGTCTTGCTGGCGACTTCCTTCACCATCTGAGCGCCCATGTTCGCAAACTTGTCTTCGAGCTCGATCTCCTTGGCAACGGTGACACCGTCCTTGGTGACCGTGGGCGACCCGAAAGACTTCTCGATGACGACGTTGCGTCCCTTGGGGCCCAGCGTGACCTTGACGGCATCGGCCAGGATGTTCACCCCTTCCATCATCTTTTCACGGGCTTCCGCATAATACTTGATCTCTTTTGCTGCCATGACCTTTCCCTCGCTTTCCTGTCACACCCATTCGTTATTCGAATATGCCGAGAATGTCATCCTCACGCATGATCAGCAGCTCTTCCCCGTTCACTTTCACGTCGGTTCCCGAGTACTTGGAAAAGAGAACCCGATCACCTTCCTTCACAATCAGGGGCACCAAGTCCCCGTTTTCGAGGATGCGACCCTTGCCGACAGAAACGACTTTTCCCTGCTGAGGCTTTTCCTTGGCCGTGTCCGGGATGATGATCCCACCGGCTGTCTTCTCCTCCTCCTCCAAACGCTTGACAATAACCCGATCATGCAAAGGACGAATCTTCATCATCAAACTCCTCTCTTCCTCGTTGTACACACCACCGACTCTGCTCATGACGACGGGCCCCATGCGGGCTGCAATACAAAGAAACACACAGCACCCCTTTTGTGGCGTAAGCCGCAGATCCAGCTCTGTGCCAACCCCGGGGGGTGAGGGGAGCCCATTAGCACTCTTGCTTAGTGAGTGCTAAACGTATCTAGTCATATGGAGATCAAAAGGCAAGTCAGAAAAGTGTGGTCAGGAAGGGAACCCTATGGAAAGGATTAGATCAGAAGTGATGTATAAACATTTTTTCTCGCGATTTCTCGCTTTTTCTCCCAATTTCATTTCACCGAAAATTCTGCATGAAAAAGGGCAGCACACCGACTGCCCTATCTGACAGAGTTTTCTCTGATGTCATGCATGTTTCAGTGAGCGTCACCCTCGTGAAGGGAGGACACAACCTTTTCTCCCATTATTCGTTTAACTTCCTGAAGCAGATGGTTCGTGGCCTCCTCGATCCGGTTGATGTCCTTTTCGTCCACAGAATCGTCCGTCACATACTGGAGCGAATCCTTGAGGCGCTTGAACTGCTCAACGACCTCGGGCTTGATCTTCCCGTCACCCAACCGCTGGTTCAGGTCCAAGATGGTTTCCACACAGCTCTCGACGCGCAGTCGAAAGTGCTTGCGGTCTTGTTTCTGCAAAAACCGTTTGAATATCATGATCGGGCACACCGCATCGTTTCTGGATCAAGAGTCCCCAGCCTGCCAGGTCCACATCTGATCAGGTCCAGACGGCGTCGCTAAAATTCTCCCCTCTTTTCGAGCTCATCGGTGAAAACCTTATAAAAATGCCGATGATCCTTCAAAGCCCGAACGAACAGGACCTTGGCCTTGTCCACGTCCTTGACATTGAGGATCATGTCCACTCCATGCTTGAATGCAATCATTCGTTCCAAGGTAGGCAGGTTATCACTCAAGAGGCACAGGAAGAGATGCCGACGGGTGTGCATGGGAAGAAACTGAAAATGCTGCAGCACCACATTCTCACTGGATTTGGCTCCACCATAAACCTCATCCAAAACCACCAGATCGTACTGATTTCGGCTGAGCTTTTCCAGCGCCTCCTTGGGTGAAAACGCCGTGCTCACATAGAAGTCCAGCTGCCGGAGGCTTTGCTCCACCTTGTAGGAGCGAGCCGTATCCCACACACAAACCAGCGCAGCCTTCATGCCCTCTTCCACAACATCGAGGGGCGCCGGGTCACTGTCCAGATCCTCGATCTCAGGCGGAACATAGCTCATAGTGATTCCCTCGGCCGAGATTCCTGCCGCCTGGGACTTATCGTCCTCAGAGCGTTCCACCGGAATGCGGCAGCGCGGGCAAAGGGCTCGGACCTCCTTATCAGCGGGGATCTTGTCATCGGCCAACGTAAAGGTCGCCTTACATCCTGGGCAAGAAAACTTCACACGCCACTCCTTATTCTGCTGCATGCAGCTCTTTTGAGTCTCCAAACGTAAAATACCTGCCTCGGAATGAATTTGACAATGCAAAACTTCAACAGGGCTCGGGTTGTCGAGTTTGGTCTCCTTCCCCTGCTACGAGAAGGTTCAAGTTTCGGGTTTGAAGTCTCAAGTTGAAAACCAGCCAGGCTTTGGGCCTTTTCATCGTTTAGGGTACCCCAAAGGGGCATGAGGGACTGCTCTCAAGGTTCAAAGGGCAGTCAGCAGCCGGCGCGACCATCCTGACCCGCATGAGCCATCGAGGCATTCCACCGCAGCAAGAGAAGATGGCCATCCGAAACTGGACAGGTGTCCCTTTCAATCCTAATATGCCTCGGAGCGGCGAGGCAAAACCAGGGAGCGACGATAGGCTGCGGGATTCCCGAAGTTCACGAGCCTGCTCGTTGAGGCTGATCGGCCTTCGGTTTCTTTGGATCGTCTCAAACGGGGCGACTCTGAAAACATTTCTCATGAAGGAGTTTCATCCATGCCACTCATGGAAAAGACAGCATACGGAAAGACCGACCTGAATGTGTCCAGGATCGTGCTGGGGACCTGGGTCACCGGCGGATGGGCATGGGGGGGCGCCGATGATGATGCCTCCAGAGCAGCCATCCTTCGTTCCCTCGAGCTGGGCATCAATTTCATCGACACCGCTCCAGTGTATGGCTTCGGAAAATCTGAGGAAGTGGTGGGGAGGGCTCTCAAGGAGTGGGGGGGCCGGGAGCCGGTTGTCGTGGCCACCAAGTGCGGCCTCGAATGGGACGCAAAGGAGCGCATCCGAAGGAATGCCCAACCTGCACGGATTCGTGCAGAGGTCGAAGACAGCCTCCGCCGATTGGGAGTCGAGCGCATCGATCTCTACCAGATCCACTGGCCCGACCCTCAGACTCCTTTCGCCGACTCCATGGACGCCATGGCTCGACTGCAGGAAGAAGGTAAAATCCGCTGGATCGGCCTCAGCAATTTCAACACCGATCAGCTGAGGAGCTGCCTGCATGCAGGGCCCGTTCACAGTCTCCAGCCGCCTTACAATCTCTTCGAACGGGAGGCCGACAGGGAGATCCTCCCATTCTGCCGGCAGGAGAACATCGCCACCCTGGTCTACGGGGGACTCTGCAGGGGGATGCTCACGGGTAAATTCACGGGCAGCGAGGTGCTCCCGCGAGGTGATCTCCGCCGGGGAGACCCCAAATTCAAGCCGGACCGTTTCAAGCAGTATGTCAAAGCGGTCAACGATTTCAAAAAATTGGCGTCATCCTACGGCAAGACACCTGCTCAATTCGCCCTGCGGTGGGCCCTCCAGCAGCCCGGAGTCACATGCGTGATCGCCGGTGCACGAACCTCGGCTCAGGTGGAAGACAACGTCGGCATCTCAGGCTGGGAGATTGCCGAGGAGGATTTGAAGAAGGTCGATGAGATCCTGGCCAAGCACATCAAGACTCCTGTCGGGCCGGAATTCATGGCGCCGCGCCTGGAATCCTGAGATCCACATGCTTGAAACACGAAGCTCGAAATTTGAGACTCGAAAACGCGCTCAAGCAAGCGATTCGGCATAGACTTCGACAGCGTGCTTGACCCTGACTCGATCCCCAGCCTGAGAGAGCATGTCGGTCATCTGAAGCATGCAGGCGGGACACCCCGTGGCGACCACCGAGCAGTTGGTCTGCACGATGCTGTCCCGCTTCTGTTTTCCAATGGCCTTCGAGAGCTCGTAGTGCTGGAGGTTGAAGCTCCCGCCACACCCGCAGCACTGATCGGCTCCGACCATTTCTGTAAATCGAACATTGCGCGAAGCCCTCAACAGATCGCGCGGCTGTGTATGAACGCCGAGGGATTTTCGAAGATGACAGGGGTCATGATAGGTGACAACCTCTGCGCCCCCGGCCGGCTCAGAGGCGACAACGCCCACCCTGTCCACCAGGAACTGGGTCACGTCCATGGTCTTGCCGACCATGTCGTCCATCAATTTCTGATCTTCCAGGCTCAGGCCATCGGTGAAGGCAGGCCAGAGCTTGCGGATGGTCGAAGTGCAGGTGGCGCAGGCCGTGATCAGGAAGTCATAAGGCTCTGCCGCAAACTGACGCAGATTGATGCTCACCAGCCGCTGAAAAGTCTCTTGATCGCCCGACGAGAGGGCCGGGATGCCGCAGCACCCCTGGGAGTCCGGCACGAGCACCCCCACACCGTGGTGCTTCATGACCTTCAAGACCGACTCGCCCACACCTGGAAACACCTTGTCGATGACGCACCCCACGAAAAACGCCACCTTCAGGCCCGAGGCACCGCCCGGCAGGGAATGGTTTGAAGACATTCGGTGGAACGGGACGGGCGCCAGGGGGCGCAGATGGCGGTCGGCCAGCGGTGGGATGAAGCGAGCACAGGATGTGCCGAGGAGCTCATCCACGGGCTGCACAAAGAAGCCCTGGAGCCGGCTTCCCCACTGAAGGATGCGGTTGAAAAGCTCCGGGCGGCTCAGCATGCCGCGGAAGACCGCCTGCTTGAGCGGGTGCATGCCCATGTAGCCGGCGAGGATGGCTCGAGCCTTGAGGAAAATGTCCAGAACCTTCACGCCGCTCGGACAATTGGCCGCACAGGATCCGCACAGGAGGCAGCGCATCAACCGATCCTGCACTCCGCGGGGGTCCGAAAACATCTCCCGCACCAGGCCGTCCAGCAGGGCGAGCTTCCCGCGGGCCACATCGGACTCCCGACCCGTCTCGGCGAATACGGGGCAGACCGCCTGACACATGCCGCAACGCATGCAGACGATCATCTGCTCTTCCAGTTCCTTCATCAGTCCGGCCAGCCTGTGCATGTCCTGCATGATGGTTCTCCCGATGCCTGTGGGGCCTCGATAGATTTGGGGATTCGACAATTCCGATCACGCTTCGCCGATGATCTTGCCGGGGTTCAGGATGTTGTTGGGGTCAAGCGCGGCTTTGATCCGTCGCGAATAGTGGATCGTCCCCGAGCTCGTCTCCTTTTCGAGGTAGCGCGATTTGGCCAGCCCGATCCCATGCTCGCCCGAAAGCGTTCCTCCCAACTCCAGAGCCTTCTCGAAGATGTCGTCGATGGCGCGCTCCACGCGCCTCCATTCCTCCTGGTTGCGACGGTCCGTCAGAATGGTCGGATGCAGGTTGCCGTCACCCGCATGCCCGAAAGTGCCGATCAGGAGCTCGTAGCGCCCGGCGATCTCCACCAGGGCATTGACCATCTGCGGAATCTTGCTGCGGGGCACGGTGGCATCCTCCAGCACAACCGTCGGCTTAACTTTGGCCAGGGCCGACAGCGCCATTCGGCGCGCCTCCCACACCTTGTCCCGCTCGGCTGCATCCTTGGCCACCCGAACACCCATGGCCCCCATGCCGAGACAGAGCCCCTCCACTTTCTGAGCATCCTCCTCCACCTGAGCCGGGTGCCCATCGACCTCAATGAGCAGGAGGGCGGCGGCATCCACCGGAAGCCCCACATGGCTGAAGTCTTCGACCGTCCTTATGGTGAACTGATCCATGAACTCCAGAGTCGCCGGGATGATCCTGTTTGCGATGATGGCGGCCACCGTCTCCGAAGCCCTGCTCACATCGTCGAAGACGGCCAGCATGGCTCTTCGGGATGCGGGTGCAGGTATCAGCTTGAGAGTGATCTCATTGAAAACCCCCAGGGTCCCTTCGGACCCCACCATCAACCCGGCCAGATTATAGCCCGTGACGCATTTGACGGTTTTGGAGCCCGTCTTCACGACATCTCCGGAGGCTGCGAAGAAGTTCAGCCCCATGACATAGTCCCGCGTGACCCCGTATTTGAGCCCTCTCAGCCCCCCGGCATTCTCGGCCACATTGCCCCCCAAAGTCGAGACGGCCTGGCTTCCCGGGTCCGGCGGGTAAAACAGCCCTTTGGCCTCAACGGCAGCAGCGAATTTGGCGGTCACCACGCCGGGCTGAACCACGGCATACATGTCCGCAGGGTTGATCTCCAGAATTCGATTCAGCGCGTTGGTGAGCACGACCACCCCCTGGGATTTGGGGATGGTCCCTCCGCTGAGGTTGGTCCCGGCCCCTCGGACGGTCAACGGCAGACCGTTCTCGTTGCAGAGCCGGACCACTGCGCCCAGGGCTTCGCCGCTGGTGGGGCGAACCGCCAGGGCGGGCAGGACCGGATCCAGCACTGCGGCGTCGTAGGAGTAGCTCAGCCGATCGGCTTCGCTTGAAAAAAGGCTGTCACGGCCGACTACCTTCTCGAATTCCTTGATGAGGCTCTGGTTCATGTCCTTTTCTCCCTTGGTTCGAGGAAGCCCCTTCGACCTCGCATCGTGGAGGAGGAACCTCACGGACCGATGGCAGCAGCAAGCGGCCCACAAGCATTTATTTGGTATTACCTTTTCTATTGAAACCGTACAAGAGGTAATCATATTGTAATGATGAGCGGGGGAAAAAGTCAACAACTAAAGAAATAGCGGCTATCCTTGCTGAGCATCTCCCGTTCCAGCCTGGAGAAGACACTGTGCGCCCACCGCCTTCAAAGATTGGTCAGACCATGTGTTGTTTCTGACCCGACACTCGTCGACACCCACCCTCTCTTGCCGCCGAACGGGTCCGGCCGGTTTCATGGATGCAATCTGACCGGTTTCCAAATAAAATGTCTGTTGTCATGGAAACATCCACAGAACGATCGATAAAGGAGCATTCCCGATGACATCCACAAAGCGGTATCCCGTTCTGACTCCGGAGGAGGCCGTTACCCTCATCCCCAATGGAGCCACCGTCTCGTTCAGCGGCTTCAGCCCCGCAGGGGCCGCCAAGGTCATTCCCCGTGCCCTCGCTGCACGAGCCCGCCAGGAGCACGAGGCAGGCCGACCCTTCAAAGTCCGCGTTCTCACAGGGGCTTCCAGCGGCGACAGCATCGACAACGAGCTCGCCAAGGCGGAGGCCATTTCCTGGCGGGCGCCTTACCAGAGCGGCTCGACGCTGCGCAAACAGATCAACCGCCAGGAAGTCGAATACGTGGACATGCACCTTTCTCACGTGCCTCAAACGGTCCTGTTCGGGTTCTTCGGCAGAATCGATTTCGCCGTGGTCGAGGCCGTGGAAATCACTCCCGACGGCAGGGTCTATCTCACGACCTCCATCGGCGCATCACCGACTTACCTGAGATACGCCGACCGCGTGATCATCGAGCTCAACCGGGGGCATCACGCAAGACTCCGCGAGATGGCCGACATCATGGTCCTGCCCACACCACCCCACAGGAGCCCGATTCCCATCTATGAGCCCATGACCCGGATCGGGTGGCCCTACGCCTATGTCGATCCCGACAAGATCATCGGGATCGTGGAGAATGAGGAATCGGACCACGTGGTCCCCTTCGATGCACCCGATGCGTCGAGCCAGAAGATCGCCCAGTTTCTCGTCGGTTTTCTCATCGATGAAATGCGCGCCGGGCGCATTCCTTCGGAGTTTTTGCCGCTTCAGGCCGGAGTCGGCAATGTGTCCAACGGGGTCATGGCCGAGCTCGGGGCCAATCCGGACATCCCTCCTTTCACGATGTACTCGGAAGTGTTTCAGAATTCCCTGGTGGAGCTCATGGAGCAAGGAAGAATCGTGGGAGCCAGTGCGACAGCCCTCACCGTGACCACAGACGTCCTCCGACGCATGTATGACAACATGGACTTCTTCTGTCCTCGCATCGTGCTCCGGCCCCAGGAGATCTCCAACCACCCGGGCGTCATCCGCAGACTCGGAGTCATCGGTCTCAACACCGCCCTCGAAGCGGACATCTACGGCAACGTCAATTCCTCGCACATTTGCGGGATGGACATCATGAACGGCATCGGAGGCAGCGGGGAATTCGCCCGCAACAGCTACCTCGCCGTCTTCATGTGTCCGTCCACGGCCAAAGACGGGAAAGTCTCTTCCATCGTGCCCATGTGTCCGCACATCGACAACGATGAGCACTCCGTCCAGGTCATCGTGACCGAGCAGGGGCTGGCCGATCTGCGGGGGCTGGGTCCGACCCAGCGTGCACGAAAGATCATCGACAACTGTGCGCACCCTGCATATCGTGACTACTTGAATCGCTACCTGGAGCGCGCCCGGACCGGACACATTCCCCATGACCTGGCCACTGCCTTCGAGCTCCACCGGAACCTGCTTGAGCTCGGTCGCATGCTCCCCTGAGCAGGGGACTCAGCAGCGTTGTGCCACCCGCGTCCGGAGTCTGCTTGCCTTTACAGACGAAGAAAGGATGTTTAAACAACAAATATGGTGTGTTGATTCCGGTTTCATCAGTATGGTAGCCCTTTTACCCGTCAACCGGTCATCACGACTAACATGACGATGGAGGGTATGATGAGACGATATTTGAAAATCCTGGCCATCCTCCTGACCGTATCGATGATGTATGGTTGTGCGGGGATGAGCTATACGGAACAGCGGATGCTTTCGGGCGGCGCCATTGGCGCTGCGGGCGGAGCAGCCATTGGGGCGGCAACAGGCAGTGCCGCGACAGGTGCGGCCATCGGTGGTGCGGCCGGAGTTGTGGGCGGAGTTATCGTGGACCAGTACGAAAAGAGCCAGGGCCGCTATTGACGATCCGTCCTGTTGGATGCCCTGTGATCACTCACAGTAAGACATGACGCCGACTAGCGGCATGGATCCCTTGATGGCTATGCCGTTCTTTTTGTGACCGGCGACCGGCAGTGGATGGATCGAACAGAAAGGCCCACTCGCATTGAGCGAGCGGGCCTTTTCATTTGCGCTTTACCTGTCACGGCATTCCGGCAGGACCTGATAAAGCCGGGCGGAACTGCCGGGTCGGTCTTGAACTAAGAGGAAACCTCCTCCTTGACCGAGATGGCGATCTTGTAGAGGATCGTGAGCACCAGGAACCCCGTGGCCCAGATGCCGAGGCCGATCATGATCTCGGGGATGGTCGGGGCATACTCTCTGACATGTTCGAACGGGTTGGGGATGAAACCGGCCACCACCAATCCGAGGCCTTTCTCGAGCCACATGGAGGTGAACACGCAGACACAGGCGATCTTCA
>JBFYYO010000106.1:0-12056 GCA_041310025.1 Syntrophobacterales bacterium | reverse complement strand
CCCCCTTCCAATCGACCACCCGATGCTCAGCGCGGCTTGATGATCGCGTGCTCGAGCAGCCAGTCCAGGGTCTCCCCCAGCGGCAGTCCCACCACATTGGTGTACGAACCTTCTATGGATTGCACCAGGAATGCACCCAATCCCTGAATCCCGTAGGCGCCGGCCTTGTCAAACGGCTCACCGGTTCTGACATAGGCCCGGATCTCATCCAGGCTGAGGATCCTGAAGGTGACGGAAGTACAGACGACCGCCTCCCGGCAAACCCCCTGCTCGAGATGAACCAGAGCCATCCCGCTGAAAACCCGGTGAGTCTTTCCACTGAGCGCTCTCAGCATCGAAATCGCTTCCGTCTCGTCCCTGGGCTTGCCGAACACGTGACCCTCGAGCGCTACGACAGTATCCGCAGCCAGGACCCAGGCCCCCGGGAGCTCTCCCGCCACACGCCTGGCTTTCGCCAGGGCCCACCGACCGGCCAGGGCGTCAGGAGTCTCATGACCACCGCCCATGCTTTCATTCACCCCACTGGCAACCACCCGAAAGTCCATTCCCATGGACTCCAGCATTTCCTGCCGCCTCGGAGACCCCGAGGCCAGAATGAGATGTTTGAGCGTGTGGTAGAGCATGATGAATCCTTGTCGCGCCGGGAAGGGAGCCCGCGCAGCAATGAAAGTCAACCGTGCCGGCGATCACGGCGCAGCATCGGGAATTCCAAAAGCTTCGTGGGCGTTCCGGGTGGTGTGGAGAGCGACTTCTTCCAGCGAGCATCGGCGAAGCTGGGCTATCTTCTGGGCGGTGTAGAGGATGTAAGCCGGTTCGTTGCCTTTCCCGCGAAAGGGAACAGGAGCCAGAAACGGAGCATCCGTCTCCACCAGCAGGCGATCCATGGGAGACCGTCTGACAACCTCCTGCTGGGCTTCGGACTTGGGATAGGTCACGGTGCCCGGAATCGAGAGGTAGAATCCCATTTCGAGCGCTGCCTCGGCGACCGCCCAATCACCGGAAAAACAGTGAAGGACTCCCCGGCGGAGGCGCCCGGCGTATTCCCCGATGATGTCCAGAAAGTCAGCATGGGCATCCCGGACGTGAAAGACCGCTGTCAGTCTGAGCTCACAGGCCAGTTCCACCTGCTGCCGCAGGCACTCCTGCTGAACGGGTCTGGGCTGACGATCCCGATAGTAGTCGAGGCCGATCTCGCCCACCGCCACAACTTTATCGTGGGCTGCAAGGCTGCGAAGCGTGTCGAGGGTCGAATCATCCAACCGCCGAGCTCCGTGCGGATGGATTCCCACCGTGGCGTAGATCCGGGAATGCTGCCCCGCTATCTTCACAGCCTTCTCGCTGCTTGCCTCGTCGATGCCGATGGTCACGATTTCATGGACACCCGCGCGTGCAGCTCTGTCCAAAAAGGAGTGAAGATCCCGCTCAAACTCCGGAAAATCCAGATGCGCATGAGTATCTACCAACATCCCTTTCACTTCCTCTCTCCATCCGCCCCCTGCCCCCCCACCTTGTCATTTTCCACCTTCCGACACCAGATTTCCGATCTCTGACCTTAGACCTCCGATCCCCATGCAGGCTTATTAGATCAATCACCCCCAAAGGTCAAACCCCTCCCCGCCTCAGTTTTGCTCGGTTTTCCTTGCCTGTCTGTCTCTCTGCTTCTATAATGGCTTCCCTGTTGACTCTGGACGATGAACCTTTCCTGCCTCATCAGGAGATACTCATGAAAAAGCATTTCTTCAGTGCAATTCTGGCCGTGGTGCTGGCATCGACGTTCGCGCAAGTAGGGTGGACTGAAACGATCTATGTCAACAATACTCATGAAATCGCCATGCGCAGCGGGCCGAGCGTTCAGAATCGCGTGGTGCGAATGCTCCCGCCCGCCAGCCCTGTGGAGCTTCTCGACACCAAAAATGACTGGAGCCGGATTCGGCTGCCTGAAGGTTCTGGAAAGGTGCGCGAAGGGTACGTTCTGACGCGATTTCTCTCCATGGTTTCCCCCGATGAATTACAGCAGAAGGGTTTGGAGCAGGAGAACACCATGCTCAAGGAGATGGTCGAGACCCTCGAGCGGGAGAAAGCAGAGTTTACGAAAACCCAGAAAGAGCTCCAGGAAAAGATAGCGGGCCTGCAATCCAGCTACGAGAACCTCAAGACAGCCTCCAGCAACTATTTGAAGTTCAAGCAGGAGTTTGATGCAACACAGGCCGCCCTGGCTGCCGCCCAGACCAATTATCAGAACCTGCTCCAGGAAAACGAGAATCTGAGGCTTTCTCAGAAGATCAAATGGTTCGCCGCGGGCGCGGCGGTCCTGCTTTCCGGGTGGGCATTGGGGCTGCTGACCGGCCGCCTCCAGCGCAAGCGCCGTTCAACGTATCGGATTTGACCGGAGGCCGGCTCGATACTGCCGAAATGACAACGGCTCAACCGTTGTCCGAGACGTTGCCGCACATCAGTCTTCCTGCACCTGCTCCGTTGAGCCCTTCTTGCCCGATTCGTCGGGTGAGGCGGGAGGCTCTGTTCTCTGGCCTTCACACATCGTCTCCAAGCGGCCCTTGTCTCTCAACAGCAGATCGTCCTCGTATTCAACCCCGTAGATGTAGAGCATGATCATGGCGAAGCTGAGAATCAGCGGGCCGTAGAGAACCCCCGTCAAGCCGAAATACTGTACGCCCCCCACGATGGCGAGGAAGACGTAGAAGGGCGACATCTTGGCTTCTCCCCGCATGAGGAACGGCCTGAGGAAATTGTCGATGGACCCCACCAGCAGGATGCACCAGACCGCCAGGAAGGCCGCGAGCTTCATCTCGCCCAGCAACACCAGGTACACCGCTGCCGGTATCCAAACCAGCGCAGTTCCGATGATGGGGATGAGGGACGAAAACCCCATGACCGTGCCCCAGAAGAGGCCCGGTATTCCCACGATCGTAAACCCGATGCCACCCACTATGCCCTGACAGAGAGCGGTCAGAAAGGTCCCCAGCAGCACGGACTTGGCCACGATCCGGATGCCGCTCAGAATGCGGTCCTCCTGATCCTGCCTCAGCGGAGAGTAGTACCGTCCCCTTTCCACCATCTGAGCGCCGTCACGAACGAGAAAGAAGACCACGAAGATCAGGATGAAGAAGTGCGAGACGAGACTGGCCACATTGCCCAGGATAGCCGCCCCTTTGCTGAGCAGGAACTGCCCAAGATTCTTGCTCAGGGAGATCAGATCATTCTGAATCTGGAGCTCATCGATATTGAGGTGCGGAAACCGTTCCTCGGCCCACTGGGAGAGTGAGAGGATCCGGGGATCTTCCATGAGCTTCTGGAAGCTTCCCGCCTTAACCCATTCGTTGATCTTGTTGACGGAATCCACTCCCTGGGTGACCAGTTCGGAAGTGAACAGGAGGATCGGAATCACGATGACGAAGGTGATGATGAAAACGACGATCAAGGCAGCCAGTGTGGAACGGCCTTTCAGGGTGCGATTGAGATAGAGCTGAAGCGGATAAAACATGGACGCCATGACGATGGCCATGGCCAAAATGTCGAGAAAGGGCTTGAGGATCAGGTATGTCAGGTACAATGAAAGAAAGAGCACCACGAGCAGGAAAGGTCGGTAGGGCTTGGTACGGCTGACCATCCCATTCCTGTCGTGGGCACCATACGGAGGTGTCATGCTGTCATTCCTTCATGGAGGCGGTGCGGAGAGTGCTCCCGGACGTAAGCTTCCAATGACTTTCTGTGAAGATCGACGATTCAAAGATTCGAGGCCTTCTGCCTGTAGAGCTCCATTTTCCGGGTGTCCCCGAGCTCTTTGAACAGGTCTGCCTGAAATGAATAGACCTCTTTGAGCTCTGAAGGCTGGTCCTGCAGGAGGAGCTCCGCCTTCTGGGCAAATTCCTGGGCCTTGTTGCGGGATCCCTTCATTCTCCAGGCTCGAGCCAAACCGAAGAAGGCCTCGCCGTTGTAGGCATCGATCTGGATGGCCTGTTCAAGCAGTGGGATGGCGGCATCTGGCTTTCCTTGGGAGAGCGCCGTTTTTGCCTGATCGACGAGATGCATCGAGGCCAGCTGCTGGGGGGCTCGCGGCTCCTGCTTTTTCATGGACTGAGGGCTGACGGGGGGCTCCTGCCCCGCTGAAAGGTTGCCTTCACGGAATGACGGCGTCGATTTCAGAATACCTCCCGATCCCAGTGCACCCGGAGGCCCGGAAATGGTTCCCTGCGAAGGCGCCACAGCAGCCTGCGGTCGCGGCGCCTGCCACTCGGGGGGGATGGCCACCGTCCGGGGAGCACAACCGCTCATCAGGAGCGCCACCGTGCAAAATCCGCAGGTGAGCATGCTGTTCATTCGGACGCCAGGTTGACCCAACCCGGCACGCAAGGAGCACAGGCCGGCTGAGAATACACCCCCAAAACCCGAAGATCGAAGACCGAAGCCCGAAACCGCCCATCTCCAGAACACCATGCATTCCACCTTTCAAACCCGGCATATTCCGCTGAGAAGGCTCACGTCTACCGGTGGCCATGAACCGTGCAATAATCTCCCGGCACACGCTCGGCCAGGAAGACCTCGATCCTCTTTTCGCGGCAAGCCACCGTGGCGAGCTGACCGGTCGAAGCGCATATGATCCGCTGCACCACACCAGGAACCATCCGAAATGGCTGTGGATGGATCCATGGACGGACATCGTTCACAAACCTCGCCCATACGCGACCGGCGCCAGTTGCTCCCGTGAGCTGGGTCGGGCGATTGTCGTCGAAGCCGACCCAGACCAGCACGAGCAAATCGGTCGTATACCCCACGAACCAGGAGTCTCGATAATCCGACGTCGTACCCGTCTTGCCGGCGCAGGGGAAATCCACCCCCAGCCTTTTGACGCCTTTGCCGGTTCCCCTCTCCATGACCCCCTGAAGGAAATCGGTGATGATATAAGCATGAGCCGGTGTCGTGACGGAAACCATATCGACGCTGCTTCGCTCCTGGACCTCCCCACTCTCGCCCACCACCTCGCGGAGGGAGAGAAGATACGGCTTCTGCCCTTCATTGTCGAGCGTTGCGTAGGCCCGCGTCAGCTCGATGGGGGTGACCTCGAAGGCCCCCAGGGCCAGCGATGGCAAGGGTTCAAGCCTTGACTGGATGCCCAGGTTTCGAAGGAGGACGATGACGTTCTCGATCCCCGACTGGACAGCCAGTTGAACCGTCGGAACGTTCAGAGATTCTTCGAGGGCCCGTCGCATCATCACGGGCCCCCGATACTTGTTGTCGTAGTTCTGGGGCCGCCAGTCCGTGCCGTCGACGGGAAAACTGGCGGGCGAATCATCAAGCCAGTCTGCAGCCGTGAACCGTTCCAGCCCACAAAGATAGACAAACGGCTTGATGGCAGACCCCGGCTGACGCGAGGCATGGATGGCACGGTTGAAGCTGCTTTCCCCGTAGTTCCGCCCTCCCACCATGGCCAACACCGCCCCCGTCTTGGGATGAACGGCGATCAACGCCGCCTGGAGCGGGCCTTTTTCGGCTTCGGCTCCCAGTGCGGGCCGTTCCTTCTCGAGCTCCCGGAGCCCCTCCTGGACCGCCGTTTCCCCTGCCAGGGCCATCTCCGGGTGCAAGCTCGTGTAAATCGTCAAGCCCTCGGACGCCAGAACCTCGGGAGGGTAAAGGTCCTGCAGCTGGCTGCGAACATAATCGACATAGTACGGAGCAGGGTTTGCCGGCAGTGAGGTTTCCGCGGTTCGAAGGGGTTCATTTCGGGCCTTTTCATGCGCTTCGGCAACGATCCACTCCAAGTCCAGCATGCGTTTCAGAACGCGGTTTCGCCGATCCCGGGCCGCTTCGGGTTGATCCAGGGGCGAGTAGTGATTGGGCGCGCGAATCATCCCCGCCAGCGTCGCGGACTCAGCCAGCGTGAGATCGTCCACGTTACGCCCGAAGTATACCCGCGCCGCTTCACCCATGCCGTGGATGGCCACGCTTCCCCGCTGACCGAGGTAGATTTCGTTGAGGTACATCTCCAGAATTTCGTCTTTCTCGTAGAGCGCTTCCATCACGAGCGCCGTGGAGGCTTCCATCAGCTTACGCTTCAATCTGCGCTCGGGCTCGAGGAAGTAGTTCTTCACCAGCTGCTGAGTGATGGTGGAGCCGCCTTCCACAACCCGTCCCGCTCGCAGGTCCACCCAGAGCGCCCGCAGGATGGACCAGAAATCCATCCCCCGGTGCTCATAGAAACGGTGGTCCTCGATGGCCAACACGGCACGGACAAGATGGGGCTGCACCTGTTTCACATTGATCAGGAGTCGACTCTCCCGTTCGGGGCCAAAAAACCGGGCGATCTCCAGAGGCTCCAGCTCCAGGAGCTCCAGCTCCCCAGCCTGCCCCTGGATCCGGACCAGTGCTTCGCGGTCGAAATCCAGCCGAACCTGCTGCGCCGGAAGGGAGTAACCGGGAAAACGAAATTCTCTCAGATGGGCGACCAGGCTGCTCCTGGCAATGCGAAACTCCCCCGCCCCCAGAGGCTCCCTGGCAACCTCCCGATATCGGCGCACCTCCAGCATATTCCGCATCCGGGTGAGCGACACCTTCAAGCCGGGATACACGGGCACCACAGAGGAAAAGACGCGGGAAGGAACACTCCATTTCCGGGATTCAAATCGCTTCTGGATCTGTATGGACAGGACGTAGAAATAGACAGCGGCAGCCAGGGCCGGAAGGAGCCCCAGCAGGAGAAACCATTTCCGGTAGGATGGTCGCTTTCGGTAGAGAGGTCGATTCATGAGCTCCGGGAACACCGCAACTGGATCCGCACACGGTCACTCTTTCCGATCCAGTCTCACAACACACTCGATATGAGGGGTGTGGGGGAAAAGATCAAAAGGCTGCACTCGTGAAATATGGTAGCGATCAGCCAGCATGGCCAGGTCGCGAGCCAATGTGGCCGGGTTGCACGACACGGCCAGGATTCGCCGGGGAGCAAGCTCCAGAAGCGCTTTCACGACCGAAGGATGCATGCCCGAGCGCGGCGGGTCGGTCACCACCACATCAGGCAACCTGGATGGCGGGCGCGACCGCACAGCATCCAGGATGATGTCCTTCAAATCGCCCGCTCGAAACTGGCAATTGTCGACACCGTTGAGACGGCAGTTGACGTAAGCATCCTCAATGGCATCGTCGACAAGCTCGAATCCTAACACCTCTTTCACACGGGACGCAATGAAAAGCGCAATGCTGCCCGTTCCGCAATAGAGGTCCCAAACCGTTTCAGATCCCGTGAGCTCAGCGAGCTCGAGGACCGCCTGGTAGAGCCCTTCTGCGGCATAGGGATTGGTCTGGAAGAAGGAATGGGCGGAGATGCGAAACCGAAGATCTTTCAAACGTTCCTCGATGAACCCTTCCCCGAGCACGTTTCGACTGGTGTCCCCTACGGCCACCTGAGCCTTCTTCTGACTGACGGAGTGCACGATGGTCGTGATGCCCGGGAAACACGATTTCAAGTGCAGGCTCAGCGCATCGACCACAGCTTCCGCCCTGGCATGTGCCGCGGTGATGAGGTGGATGAGACACTCGCCGGTCTGCTTGCCCTCCCGGATGACCAGGAACCTCCAGAATCCGTGATGTGCTCGGGTGGTGTAAGGCGGAAGCCCGGTCTTCCTGCACCAATCCCGGGCGGCTTTCAGGATTTCCACCGACCGGGTCGACTCCAGGTAACACGCCTCCACATCGAAAATCCTGTCGAAATGGCCCCGTGCATGGAGCCCCAGGGCAAAGGATCGATCGTAATCGAGCCCGGTGGCGATCTCTTCAGGGGAAAGCCAGCGCCGGTCGGAGAAGGTGTACTCCATTTTGTTTCGATAATACTGCCGGTGCGGTGAAGCGACCGTAGACTCAACAGCCGCCTCCCCGACACCCGCCAGGTGCTGCAGGCACTCGAGGACGTGCAGACGCTTCCACCCGAGTTGATCTTCATAGGGAATATGCTGCCACTGACAGCCTCCGCACACCCCAAAGTGGGGGCAGAAGGGCTCGGCTTCGCGGGGAGACTTCGTGATGCACCGAAGGACCTGAGCTTCGGCATACTGTTTCTTCTTCCGCACCACTCGAGCCTGCACGCGCTGTCCGGGGGCTGCCCCCTCCAGGAAGACAACCATCCCTTCGTGCCGGGAGATAGCCTTCCCTCCAAATGCCAGCTTCTCCACGTCCAGCTCGATTTCCATACCCTTCTGAATCTTGGTCATCATTCCTCGATCTCTTTGCACGGGGGACTATCGTGTCTCCGGATGCGTGAGGGGTCTTGAAACGTTGGGCTCTTTGAAATAAAGATACACCGGCATCGGGCGGAACCTTACCATGCCGGTGCTTTCCGCCGCCGGGGTCCCCACACAGGCTTCAGATTCAGGCCGTTCGGCGGTCTCAGCAGGCAGCAGATCCATGGAGCTCACGCTCGTTTTCAGGGGGAGTTATGCTGGTCCGAAGTATCGCCACCTACGGACGCCTCATCAAATTCAGCCACACGGTTTTTGCTCTTCCCTTCGCCCTTTCGGCGCTCCTCCTCGCTCACCGGGAATCCCCCATCGGCTGGATGACACTGGTCTGGATCGTCCTCGCCATGGCCGGAGCCCGTTCAGCGGCCATGGGATTCAATCGGCTGGTCGACTACGAGATTGATTGGAAGAATCCCCGCACCGCCAGCCGACCCCTCACGTCGGGAGAAATCGACAAACGCTCGGTGATGCTTCTGATCCTCGTCTCCTCCGTCGCATTCGTCATCTGCGCAGCCTTCCTGGGGAAGCTTTGTCTCACCCTCTCCCTGCCTGTCCTGGGAGTCCTGTTCTTTTACTCCTACACCAAGCGATTCACCTCTCTCTGTCACCTGGTGCTTGGCTTCGGAATCGGATTGGCTCCTCTGGGAGCCTGGATCGCAGCCACGGGGGCCATAGACCTTCGCATCCTGCTTCTGTCGGGAGCCCTCATGACCTATGTTGCCGGATTCGACATCCTGTACGCCTGCCAGGACGTCGATTTCGACCGCAATCTGGATTTGTTCTCCATCCCGTCCCGATGGGGGATTCCCGCTGCCCTCAAGGTGTCCACCCTTCTCCATGTGATGACCGCAGGCTTTCTTCTCCTCACTTATTTCGCCTTCGACCTGGGAGCCATCTACCTGATCGCGCTTTTCATCATCATGGCCCTGCTCGCCCTGGAACACTACCTGGTGCGCCCCGGCCACCTGGACCACATAAACATGGCGTTCTTTCATGTGAACAGCATCATCTCCGTACTTCTGCTCGCGGCGGTCTGGATGGACCTCTGGGTCCGAAGCGGATGAACGGAGGTCCGTGGTCGGAGCTCGGAGATCAGAGATCGGAAGTGAGAGATCGGAGATCAGAAATCCCGCTTCCAGAGCCTCTACCCGCACCTCCGACCTCCGACCTCCGACCTCCGACCTCCGACTTCCGACTTCCGACTTCCGTCACAGCTTCCCCAGAGCCCAGAAAGACAGCATCCCGACAACCACCGTCCCCCCCAGTGACCGGGTCCTGAGAGCGAAAAGCAGCGTGGGGACCGCGACCAGGCTCTTCGCCTGGAGGATATCCAGGGTCCTCGGAGCGCCATGGGTCAGCAGCTCCGGAAAGACCAACGCACTGAGGATCGCCACGGGGATCAGGTCCAGCCATTCAACGAGCCATCCCGGCATCGCCTTCTGAGAGAACACGAAAAGAGGCATCCAGCGCGGCAGATAGGTGACCAGCCCCATCGCCAGGATCACTCCGAAGTATTCAGCGTCAGGCATGTTTGGGACCTCCTGGACTTCGAAGCCGGGAAATCACATACCCACCCGTGGCAGCGATCAGGGAAGCAAAGATCACGTAGGAGTTGCCCGGCACCACCAGGGAAAAGGCCACCGACAAACCTCCGGACAGCAGGGCCGTCATAACATAGAGACGCCCCCGGAGCTGGAAAACCAGAAGACCAATGAACATGGCGATCATGGCGTAGTCGATTCCCAGAAAACCCGAAGGGATGAATTGTCCACTGACGGCTCCCGCGATCGAACTGCACACCCAGGCGATGTTGGCCACATGGTTGACGATGAGTGCTTTCCAGCGATCCCAGTTGCCTTCACGGAACTGCACGGTGTTCACGGCAAAGCTCTCATCCGTGACTCCGTAAGCGAACAGGAAGAGGAAGGGAGTGGGCGTCTTCCTCAGATGTGTGGCCAGAGACCAGCTCATCAGCAGGTGCCTGAGGTTCACAACGAAGGTCGTGACGGCAATGGCCATGAGCGATGCCCCACTGCTCAACATGGACACTCCAATGAACTGGGAGCTCCCGGCGAACACCACCACCGACATGGCTCCGGTTTGAAAAACGCTCAAGCCCGCCTTCTGGGCCAGGACGCCAAATGCCATCCCGATCGGGAAGTAGGCCATACAGATGGGCCACGCCGCCCGAATCCCCATGGTCAGGCGCTCCCGCCAGGGACTCACCGGTTCTGCGCTCCTGTTCATGGTCATTCATTCAGGAAGGTTGAAGAGAGGAACATCGAAGGGACATTTCGTGTGGTTCAGCGTTTTTCCTTCTGTATCCAGCAATCCTTTCAACCACGCGGGAAGAATCGTCACAGATATACCTTCACCATTGGAGCTCCAGCACCTCCTCCATCTTGACGATCATTTCGCTCATCCGGTAAGGCTTCGACAGGAATGCACAAGCACCGGCCGCCAGCGCCTGTTCCATCTGATAGGCATCGCCCAGGCCGCTCATGAGGATGACCTTCACGGAAGGGTCGATGAGCTGAAGCTGCTTCAGGCACTGGCTTCCATCCATGCCCGGCATGGACAGGTCCATCAGCACCAGATGGAAGCGGGCATTCCGTCTCTTGAAAGCCTCAACCGCCTCCTCCCCGCTTCCAGCCACGACGACCTTGTATCCACAACTCTCGAGCATGTCTCTACCGATCTCGAGAAGGTCCTCGTCATCGTCGACCAGAAGAACTGTCTTCGATCCGTCATCGCCTTGCATACAATCTTCCCTTCCACCATCCTTCAGGCCCCAGCGGCTGCATCCGCTTCCCCATGGCGCCTCTGCCTGAAGGGTCACCTCGAGAAATCCGGAAGAGCGTTCTGCCGACCGACGTTTGGGGACTGCTTCGCTCAATGTGCACAACGAGGTTTCATCAATCTCACGATGATTCACCGGGAGCAGAATTCCATACTGATATCGATAGCCCTTGCAGAATGGGTCAAAGCCCCACAGCTGATCAGGTCCACACCCGTTTCAGCAATTGCTCTCACGGTCCTCAGGCTCACGCCTCCCGAAGCCTCCAGAAGGCACCGGCCCCCCACCCTGTCCACGGCCATCTTGAGCATCGCGACGGAGAAATTGTCGAGCATGATGATATCGGCCCCCGCGCCCAGGGCTTCCTCCAACTGATCGAGGGTCTCCACTTCGATTTCAATTTTGAGCGTATGGGCAGCCGCCTCGCGCGCTCGCTTCAAGGCCTGGCGGATGCCTCCTGCCGCCTGGATGTGGTTGTCCTTGATGAGAATGCCATCCGACAGACCGAATCGATGATTCCTTCCGCCTCCGTGCGCAACGGCCGCCTTTTCCAGGGCCCGCCAGAGCGGGGTGGTCTTGCGTGTGTCCAGCAGTCTGGAGCGCGTGCCGGAAATCGCCTGGGTCATCTGGTGCGTCAATGTGGCTATGCCGCTCAAGCGCTGAAGAAAATTCAAAGCCGTCCGTTCCGCTGTCAGGAGGGACCTGAGCCGCCCGGTGACCCTGAAGACCGGCTCGGCTGCGGGAACCTGGTCGCCATCGCGGAACATGGCCCGAATCTCCACTTCAGGGTCGACTGCCCGGAAAACCCGTCGGAACGGGTGGGTCCCCGAAAGGACGAAGGCCTCGCGCCCGAACACCACCGCACCTCCCGTGGCTTCGCCGTCCACAACCGCCTGGCTGGTCATGTCCCCGTGGCCCAAATCTTCCTGCACCGCCAGATCGATCAGGAAATCCGTCGAAAAGAGTTTCACGCTGCCCATCCGCTCAAGTCTTCAGTGTTTTCAGTCGCTCGT